>NZ_JPOI01000001.1:2659705-3024410 GCF_000733845.1 Geobacillus vulcani PSS1 | reverse complement strand
CCGTGGCGGTAAGCGGATTGACGGGAGGGGCGGACGTGCCGACAACGGTCTACCCATTCATTTTGCGCGGCGTCAGCTTGCTTGGCATCGATTCCGTCTATTGTCCGATGGACTTGCGGCTTCGCATTTGGGAACGGCTCGCTGGCGATTTGAAGCCGGATTTGGAGCGGATTGCCAAAGAGATTTCGCTCACTGAATTGCCGCAGGCGCTTAAGCGCATTTTGCGTGGGGAGCTGCGCGGCCGGATGGTGGTGCGGCTGGCCTGATCAGGAACCATCTCGATTTTACCTGCCGACTATTTCTGTTTGGGGTTCGTTTTTATGATTCTTGATTGAAGGGGAGAGGAATCTTGAAAAAATTGATTAATGATCCGCTACGGGTAGTGGATGATATGTTGGAAGGATTTGTGGCTGCTCATTCTCGACAAGTGAGACGAATTCCGGGAACGAATGTGATTGTCCGGAAGGATGCTCCAGTGAAAGGGAAAGTTGGGATTGTGAGTGGTGGCGGAAGCGGCCATGAGCCGGCACACGCCGGGTACGTCGGAAAGGGAATGCTTGATGCAGCTGTTTGTGGGGAAGTGTTTACGTCGCCGACGCCAGATCAAATTTTGTCCGCTATTCAAGCCGTAGATGGCGGGAATGGAGTATTGCTCATCATTAAAAATTATACCGGTGACGTGATGAATTTTGAAATGGCTGCTGAATTGGCTGAGGCCGAAGGAATCCGGATCGCGAAAGTGATTGTAAATGATGACGTGGCGGTCGAAGACAGCACGTTTACGACAGGACGTCGTGGGATAGCGGGAACGGTGTTCGTCCATAAAATTGCTGGAGCATTGGCGGAACGTGGGGCTTCGCTCGAAGAAGTGGAAGCAGCAGCAAAAAAAGCCATCCAAAGAGTCCGTTCCATGGGGGTGGCGCTCAGCCCTTGCATTGTGCCGGCTGCTGGAACGCCAGGGTTTGTGTTAGGTGAGAATGAGATGGAAGTAGGAATCGGCATTCATGGGGAGCCAGGAATTGAGAAAGTCAGCGTTCAGCCAGCCGAGCATGTTGTGGACGGATTGCTTGCTCGCATTGTTGAAGATATGAAACTCGATCAAGGAGATCAAGTGGCGGTCATGATCAATGGACTCGGAGCTACCCCTTTGATGGAGCTGTATATTGTTCATAAACGTGTTGCTGAGCGGTTAGCAGAAAAGCAGATTCGTATTCATGAGACGTTTGTCGGGGAGTATATGACCTCATTGGAAATGGCGGGGTGCTCCATCTCGCTGTTGAAGCTCGATGACGAGCTGATCGACTTGCTTCGTTCGCCGGCTGATACAGTAGCCTTTAAGACATGCTGAGCGGAAGGAGGGCAGAAGATGAATTTAGGCGTAGAGCAAGCAAAAGCATGGATTGATCAAATGAATGAACTTTTTCAGCAACAGAAACAGTATTTAACTGAGTTGGATCAAGCGATCGGTGACGGCGACCACGGATGGAATATGGCTCGGGGATTTCAAGAAGCGGTGGATAAAATTTCTTCAAATCGCTATGAAGATCTCGGAACACTGTTGAAAGATGTGGCAATGACTTTGATTGCCAAAGTTGGGGGAGCTTCAGGGCCGTTATATGGGACGGCTTTTTTAAAAATGTCCCAAGTCCTTGCTGGTAAACAAGAAGGAAATGAGCAAGAATGGATTGCGGCATTAGGAGAAGCATTGGCTGGGCTGAAAGCGCGTGGAAAGGCGCAGGTCGGTGAAAAGACAATGATTGATGTGTGGGAGCCAGTCGTGATGTTTTTGCAAGAAAAAGGACAGCTGCTTGCTAGAGAGGCAGCACAATTGGCACAACAAAAAATGGAAGAAACGAAAACATTGGAGGCGAAAAAGGGGCGTGCCGCTTATTTAGGGAAACGTTCGATCGGCCATATTGATCCTGGTTCGGCGTCTAGCTGCTTATTGTTTATTGCTTTCGCTAAGGTTGTTGAGTCATAGGGAGCAGGTGATTGACTCGCGCAACCGCTTCCCGGGATCGTTTCTCAAGTAGAAAAACCTTTGTAGCACCAGCCCTTATTTTCATCCGTTCACCCATTGATCAAGGAAAACAGCGGTTTTTCACCAACCTTATAGGGAGGGCTTATGGATGAACCATGTCAGTCTTGTATTAGTTTCTCATAGTGAAGAAATCGCCGAAGGATTGAAGAAGTTGCTGGAACAAGTAGCTCCAAACGTGGGCATTGCCGCAGCGGGAGGCAACAATGGCGAAATTGGAACGAATGCCCTTCATATACAGGAGGCAATCGAATCAGTTTATTCTGAAAAAGGGACCGTTGTTTTGTTCGACCTTGGAAGCGCTCTGCTAAACGCTGAACTGGCTCTTGAGATGGCAGGTGGAAAAGAGCGGGTCCGAATCGCTGACGCCCCCTTGGTGGAAGGGGCGTATATCGCCGCTGTTGAGGCGGGGCTAGGAAAACCGTTGGAAGAGGTCGTACAGGCTTGCGAAGCGGCGAATCAAATGGTAAAAATTGCAAAATAAAAGCTGGTGAAACGAACGCTCTCATGTTGTTTAGCGGGAGGGGGAAGAGGCATCTCCCCTTCCCTTTTCTTTCGGGCTTCCTACCCAAGCTGATACCGCTCCAGCTCGGAGAAAAAGTCTTTCACAAACCGGTAAAACACTTTCACCGACGGGGCGAGCTCGTGATGGTCGGAGATGATGACGCCGACGTTGCGCCTCACTTGCGGAGTTTCGATCGGCACTTTGGCGGCGTAGCGGAGGAGGCTCTCCGACAAGGCGCTTTCCGGCAGCAGAGTGACGCCGATGCCGGCGGAGACGAGCCCTTTAATGGCGTCGAGATCCTCGCCTTCCGAGGAGATGTTCGGGGAAAACCCGGCTTGATGACAGGCGTCAATTAAAATTTGATGCAAAATGTATCCCTTGGGAAACGTGACAAACGGGTCGTGGCGCAGTTCGTTCAACACGATCCGGTCGCGGCGAGCGAGCGGGTGGCTGTTCGGCAGCAGGGCGGCAAACGGTTCGGAAAATAAAATTTCCCCTTTAATGCCAATTTCACGCGCGGGAATGGGGCCAAGAAAGGCCAAATCAATTTCCCGCTTTTTCACCGCTTCGATTAAATAATAGTACGATCCTTGGCGGAGATGGAACGAGACGTTTGGGTGTTCCGCTTTAAAGGCGGAGATGACCATCGGCATCATATGGCTCGCGAGGCTTGTCGGGAACCCGATTTTAATCGTTCCGCGCTCCGGATCCAAATACTCCTCAATTTGTTGCTTTGCATCCTCAACCGCTTTTAACACCGCTTCGGCGTGCGGCAAAAAATGGCGGCCGATCGGGGTGAGCTTGACGTTCCGTCCTTCCCGTTCAAAGAGCTGGACGCCAAGCTCCGCTTCTAAGTTGGCGATTTGCCGGCTGATCGCCGACTGCGCGACATGAAGGGCATCGGCGGCTTCAGAGACATGTTCGCGCCGGGCGACTTCCACAAAATATTGCAACTGCCGCAGCTCCATTCTCCCCCTCCTTTTTCATTGATCGCGAAATGAGATGGATTTTATCTAAATTATATATTGTTTATATTAATTTTGAAAACTACAATGAATATTACAGACAATTCGGAACGGGAGGGGAAGGCAGCATGAAACACTACGGATTACCGAAAGCGCAAGGGCTGTATCGTCCGGAATTTGAACATGACGCGTGCGGGATCGGGTTTTATGCTCATTTAAAAGGAAAAGCGTCGCATGATGTGATCGAAAAAGCGCTCCATATGCTCCGTCAGCTTGAACATCGGGGCGGGCAGGGAAGCGATCCGGAAACGGGCGACGGCGCGGGCATTATGACGCAAATTCCGCACGAATATTTTCAAGACGTGTGCAATGGGATGAACTTGCCGGAAAAAGGGCGCTATGGGGTCGGGATGTTCTTTTTGCCGGAAAATGAAGAAAAACGGGCGTATTATGAAGCAAAAGTAAATGAAATCATCGCCCAGGAAGGACAACAGCTGCTCGGCTGGCGGACCGTGCCGGTTGACGGCACCAAGCTTGGCAAGCTGGCGCGGCAAAGCCAACCGTTCATTCGTCAAGTGTTTGTCGCGGCAGGGGATGATGCGGCCGATGAGCTGGCGTTTGAACGGAAGCTGTATGTCATCCGCAAACAGTTCGAAAAATGGGTGGAAAACAACGAGTGCTATGTAGCGAGCTTCTCGAGCCGGACGATTGTCTATAAAGGGCTGCTTACGCCGGAACAAATCGATGCGTTTTATTTGGATTTGCAGGATGAACGGTTCCGCTCGGCGTTTGCCCTCGTGCACTCGCGCTTCAGCACGAACACGTTCCCGAGCTGGGAGCGGGCCCATCCGAACCGCTATTTGATTCATAACGGCGAGATCAACACGCTCCGCGGCAATGTCAACTGGATGGCGGCGCGCGAGAAGCAATTTGTGTCGGAAGCGTTCGGCGCCGATTTAGAAAAAGTGTTGCCGATTTTGGATACAAACGGGAGCGACTCGTCGATTTTGGACAATGCGTTTGAATTTTTCGTTCTTGCTGGCCGTAATCCGGCCCATGTGGCGATGATGCTCATTCCAGAACCGTGGTTTTGGGATGAACAAATGGATGACGCGAAAAAGGCGTTTTACGAGTATCATAGCTGTCTCATGGAGCCGTGGGACGGCCCAACGGCGATTTCGTTCACCGACGGCAAGCAAATCGGTGCCATTTTGGACCGGAACGGCTTGCGCCCGGCCCGCTATTACGTCACGAAAGACGATTACATTGTTTTCTCGTCCGAAGTCGGCGTCATTGATATCGATCCGAACAACATTTTATATAAGGAACGGCTGAGCCCGGGGAAAATGTTGCTTGTCGACCTTGAGCAAGGGCGCATCATCTCCGACCAGGAAATCAAAGAAGAAATCGCTCATGAAAAGCCGTATCGCCAATGGATCAATGAGCAAATGATCACGCTTGGCGATCTGGAGATTCCGGAGGACGTCGAAGCGCCGAAGCAGCTTGTCAAACGGCAAAAAGCGTTCGGCTACACGTTTGAAGATGTGGAAAAAACGATTTTACCGATGGCGACGGAAGGAAAAGACCCGACCGGCGCCATGGGCATGGATGCCCCGTTGGCCGTATTGTCGGAGCGGCCGCAAAGCTTGTTCAACTACTTCAAGCAGCTGTTTGCCCAAGTCACGAACCCGCCGATTGACGCGATTCGCGAGTATGTCGTCACGTCAACGATGACGCTGCTCGGCAAAGAAGGGAACATTTTGCATCCAGACGCCAAAGCGGCGCGGCGCATCCGCTTGGAAACTCCGCTATTGACGAACGAAGAATTGGCCGCGTTAAAAGCCAATCCGTATCCGGAGTTTACATGTGTGGTGCTGCCGACGCTGTTTACGGATGACTTGAAGCAAGCATTGGATGAGTTGTTTGCCAAAGCGGACGAAGCGATCGCGAACGGGGCAACGCTTCTCGTTTTGTCCGATCGCGGCGTTGATGAGACGCATGTGGCGATTCCGGTGTTGCTGGCGGTGAGCGGGCTTCATCAACACCTGATCCGGAACGGGACGCGCACAAACGTCAGCCTGCTGGTCGAAAGCGGCGAGGCGCGCGAAGTCCATCATTTTGCGGCGCTGATCGGCTACGGGGCGGACGCCATTAACCCGTACTTGGCGCTCGAGACGATCCGCCAGGCGTCCGAAAACGGCGTCATTGCCTTGTCGTACCGTGACGCAGTGAGCACGTATAGGAAGGCGGCTGTTGACGGTGTGGTCAAAGTGATGTCAAAAATGGGCATCTCGACGGTGCAAAGCTACCGCGGCGCCCAAATTTTTGAAGCCGTTGGCATCGGCAACGACGTCATTGATCAATACTTCACCGGCACCGCCTCGCAAATTGGCGGCATCGGGCTTGAGGAAATCGCCAAAGAGGCGAAAATGCGCCATGAAGCGGCATTTGCCGCCCGGCACGAAGATCATGTGCTCGATACCGGCAGCGAGCTGCAATGGCGGCGCAACGGCGAACATCACGCGTTCAATCCGAAGACGATCCATTTGTTGCAATGGGCGTGCCGGAAAAATGATTACAATCTTTATAAGCAATATTCGAAACTGGCCAATGAAGAACAGTTGACGTTCTTGCGCAACTTGTTCGACTTCGATCCGAACCGGACGCCGGTGCCGATTGAAGAAGTCGAGCCGGTCGAGTCGATTGTCCGCCGCTTCAAAACCGGAGCGATGTCGTTTGGCTCGATCAGCCAAGAGGCGCATGAGGCGTTGGCGATTGCCATGAACCGGATCGGTGGAAAAAGCAACAGCGGTGAAGGCGGGGAAGACCCGGCTCGCTATGTGAAGGACGAAAACGGCGACTGGCGCCGCAGCGCGATCAAGCAGGTCGCTTCCGGGCGTTTTGGCGTGAAAAGTCATTATTTGGTCAACGCCGACGAATTGCAAATTAAAATGGCCCAAGGGGCAAAACCAGGCGAAGGCGGGCAGCTTCCGGCCAACAAAGTGTACCCGTGGGTCGGCAAAGTGCGCGGCTCGACGCCGGGGGTGGAGCTCATTTCTCCGCCGCCGCACCATGACATTTACTCGATCGAAGATTTGGCTCAGCTCATTTACGACTTAAAAAACGCGAACAAAGACGCGCGCATCAGCGTCAAGCTCGTCGCCAAAGCGGGCGTCGGCACGATTGCGGCCGGCGTGGCGAAAGGGAACGCCGATGTCATCGTCATCAGCGGTTATGACGGTGGCACGGGTGCGTCACCGAAGACGAGCATTAAGCACGCAGGGCTTCCATGGGAGCTCGGTTTGGCGGAAACACACCAGACGCTCATGTTGAACGGCTTGCGCGACCGTGTCGTGTTGGAAACCGACGGCAAACTGATGACCGGCCGCGACGTTGTAATGGCGGCGCTGTTTGGCGCCGAGGAATTTGGGTTTGCGACGGCGCCGCTCGTCGTGTTGGGCTGCGTCATGATGCGCGTTTGCCATCTGGATACATGTCCGGTCGGAGTGGCGACGCAAAATCCGGAGCTGCGCAAAAAATTTACCGGCCAACCGGAGCATGTCGTCAACTTCATGTATTTTGTCGCTCAGGAAGTGCGGGAGATCATGGCCGAGCTCGGCTTCCGCACGATCGACGAGATGGTGGGCCGCGTCGATGTGCTGAAAGTGAGCGAGCGGGCGAAAACGCATTGGAAAGCGAAGCATCTCGACTTGTCGCGCCTGCTGCACCAAGTCGACGGCCCGCGCACTTGCGGCCAAGGGCAAACCCATCGCATGGAAGAAACGCTTGACTATACGAATATTTTGCCGGCGGTGCAGCCGGCGCTCGAAAACCGGGAGCCGGTTGCGCTTGAACTTACGATCCGCAACGTCCATCGGACGGTCGGAGCGATGACCGGCAGCGAAATTTCGAAACGCTACGGTGAAGAAGGATTGCCGGATGATACGATCCGCCTCCGCTTCACCGGATCGGCAGGGCAGAGCTTCGCGGCGTTTGTGCCGAAAGGGATGACGCTCGAGCTTGTCGGCGACGCGAACGATTATGTTGGCAAGGGACTCTCCGGCGGCAAAGTGATCGTCCGTCCGCCGGATGAGGCGCCGTTTGCCGCAGCGGACAACGTCATTATCGGCAACGTCGCCTTCTATGGAGCGACGGGTGGCGAGGCGTATATTCGCGGCCGCGCCGGCGAGCGGTTCTGCGTGCGCAACAGCGGCGTCCATGCCGTTGTCGAGGGCGTCGGCGACCACGGCTGTGAATATATGACCGGCGGCCGTGTCGTCATCCTCGGCTCGGTCGGCAAAAATTTCGCCGCCGGCATGTCGGGGGGCATCGCCTACGTCCTTGCTGATGAAAACAGCTGGATACAAACAGCCAACCTTGAACTCGTTTCCTTGGAACGGCTCGAGAATGAGGAAGAAATTCGCGACGTCCGCCGGATGATCGAAAACCATTTCCGCTATACCGGGAGTCCGCGGGCCTCACTCGTGCTTGACGAATGGGACGCTTATGTGAAACGGTTTGTCAAAGTCATTCCGCACAACTACAAACTGATGGTGGAAACAATTCAAGCGCTCGAACAATCCGGGCTTTCGTATGATGAAGCTGCCATGGCGGCGTTTGAAACGGTGGCGAAACAGAAAAAAGCGGCTGCCGCCAACGCTCCTATGTTGCAAGTGGCCGCAAAGTAGTCCCGCTTTTTCGGTCGGCTGCGCATGGCGGCGCCGCTTCGGCCCCGCGCCGCCGCGGGGCTCGCTTTTTGGCTGCCAAACAGGCGGGAAGGATAGAGCGGAGAGAAGAGAGGACGCAGAAGGAGGGGAACCGTCGTGGGAAAAGCAACGGGGTTTATGGAATACGCTCGCGAGGAAGAAAAAAAGCGCGACCCGCTTTCCCGTCTTGACGATTGGAAGGAATATACAGAGCCGTTTTCCGAAGACGTGTTGGCGCGCCAAGGAGCTCGCTGTATGGATTGCGGCACGCCGTTTTGCCATATGGGATTGGAGCTGAACGGTCTCACCTCGGGGTGCCCAGTGCACAACTTCATTCCGGAATGGAACGATTTGGTGTACCGCGGCCGTTGGAAAGAAGCGCTCGATCGGCTCTTGAAAACGAACAACTTTCCAGAGTTTACGGGCCGCGTCTGTCCGGCGCCGTGCGAAGGATCGTGTACAGTGGCCATTTCCGACCCAGCGGTGGCGATCAAAGGAATCGAACGGGCCATTATTGATAAAGGGTTTGCTGAAGGTTGGGTGAAACCGCGCATCCCGAAAACGCGCACTGGAAAAAAGGTGGCCATCGTCGGCTCCGGCCCGGCCGGGCTCGCCTGTGCCGACCAGCTTAACCAAGCTGGCCATTCGGTGACGGTGTACGAGCGGGCCGATCGCATCGGCGGCTTGTTGATGTACGGGATCCCGAACATGAAGCTGGAAAAAGACATCGTCGAACGGCGAGTGCGGCTGCTTGAAGAAGAGGGCATCACCTTTGTTGTAAACACCGAAGTCGGCAAAGATATTACCGCCGATGAGTTGCGTGCTCAATACGATGCCGTTGTGTTGTGCGTTGGGGCGCAAAAGCAGCGCGATTTGGCCATTGAAGGTCGGGAACTGGAAGGCGTTCATTTTGCCATGGATTATTTAACAAGCGTCACGAAAAGTTTGCTCGATTCGAATTTTGCCGACGGTCAGTTTATTGACGCCAAGGACAAACGTGTCATCGTCATCGGAGGCGGCGACACGGGGGCTGACTGTGTGGCGACCGCGCTGCGCCAAGGCTGCAAAAGCGTCGTCCAGTTTGGCAAACACCCGGCTTTGCCGGACAAGCGCCCAGACAATAACCCGTGGCCGCAATATCCGCTCGTTTTCACGCTTGATTATGCGTATGAGGAAGCGAAGGCGAAATTCGGGGCAGACCCGCGCCAATATTGCATTCAAACGAAAAAAATCGTAGGCGACGAGCACGGCCGAGTGAAAGAACTGCATACGGTTCAAATGGAAAAAATCATTGATGAAAACGGCAAAGCGACCTTTAAAGAAATTCCGGGGACGGAGCAAGTATGGCCGTGCGATTTGGTGTTCATCGCGATTGGCTTCGAAGGTCCTGAACAGCCACTGTTGCAGCAGTTTGGCGTGGAAACGGTCAACAATAAAGTGAAAGCTCCGTACGGTAAATATACGACAAACATTGAAGGCGTGTTTGCGGCCGGCGACGCCCGCCGCGGCCAAAGCCTGATCGTTTGGGCGATCCACGAGGGCCGGGGGGCGGCCCGTGAAGTGGACCGGTTCCTGATGGGAGAGACGAAGCTGCCGTCGTAATGGTTGTTTCCTCCTTAAAAAGTGCTGCTTTTTAAGGAGGATTTTTCTTTTGTTCGTAAAAATATTATTGAGAAACTTTCAATGTTTCTTTTGGGTTTCATCTCCATACAAATCTATTTGACGATCTCGTAATGGACAACCGACTGATGCGGTTGTGAGGAAGCATCGACAAGGAGTGAGTCAGAGTGAACCGACGGTTATGGATGATAGCGGCTGTCGGCGCGGTCTTTTTTTTGGCTGTTTGGGCAAGCGTGGCAGCCGGGGTGACAAAGGCGGCTGACGAAGGTGGGCTGCAGCTGTTTGATTCATGGCAATGGCTCGATCCGTTTACGTTTCTCGGCAATGGGAAAACAATAGGCATCATCAGTGTGATGCTTGTTATTGGCTTATGGTTTTTCCGCCGCGATGTCTATGGAATGGTGTTGGTGGTCGTCGCTGTTGGTGGGGGGTATGGCATCAATGAATGGATCAAGCATGTTGTTGGGCGGGAGCGCCCGCCGCATGCCGAGATCGGAGGATTCAGTTTTCCGAGCGGCCACGCGATGATCGGGACGATTTATTTGCTGCTTTTGGCGTATTTTTTGGCGCAAACGCGCACAAAGCGCGGGGAGCGGGCGGCCATTTACGGCGTGTTTGCGACGCTGGCGCTCTTAACCGGCTTAAGCCGGCTAAGCTTGCAAGTGCATTATCCGTCTGATGTGCTGGGCGGGTTTGTGCTTGGCGGCGCTTACTTGTCGGCCTGCCTTGCTCTTTATCGGATGTCGATTCATCGAGGCGGCCGTTGGTAGCTGATCATCAAAAAATCATGTTTTGCCCTATGTTGATTTGATGATGAAGCCGATTCATCGGTTTGATCTAGCGTCTGATTTTGTCGAAAAGGAGAAGAAAATCTCTTTTTCTATACTATGACGTTGTGTGGGACCATGATACAATGAGGGAAAGGAGGTGAGAAACGATGAGCCAAGCCGAACTCGTGCAACTAATGGCTGAATTGCTTGACCAAAAGTTGAATCCGATCCACATGCGGCTCGATCGGATCGAAGGCGATGTCCGGGCACTTCAAGAAGGACAAGCGCGTTTGGAAGGCGAGATCCAAGGGCTGAAAGAAGGACAGGCGCGTTTGGAAGGTGAAGTGCAGTTGTTGCAAGAGGGACAAGCCCGCTTGGAACAGCGGCTTCACCGGGTTGAAGAGGATGTGCGCACATTAAAAGCGGACATGGACATGGTCAAAGGCGATGTGCAAACGCTGAAAGCGGACATGGACATGGTCAAGGGCGATGTGCAAACGCTGAAAGCGGACATGGACATGGTTAAGGGCGACGTGCAAACATTGAAAGCGGACATGGACATGGTCAAAGGCGATGTGCAAACATTGAAAGCGGACATGGACATGGTCAAAGGCGACGTGCAAACGTTGAAAGCGGACATGGACATGGTCAAGGGCGATGTGCAAACATTGAAAGCGGATATGGACATGGTCAAAGGCGACGTGCAAACATTGAAAGCGGACATGGACATGGTCAAGGGCGATGTGCAAACATTGAAAGCGGATATGGACATGGTCAAAGGCGACGTGCAAACATTGAAAGCGGACATGGACATGGTCAAGGGCGATGTGCAAACGCTGAAAGCGGACATGGACATGGTCAAGGGCGATGTGCAAACCTTGAAAGAAGGACAGCAACGGCTTGAAGTGAAAGTTGAACGGGTCGAAGAAAAAGTTGACAACCTCGCAACAGAAATGCGGAGCCACTTTCGCCACATCGAGAACATGCTTCATAAGCATCAGGCCGCTCTTGATCTGGCTTCGCGCGAATTCTCTTCCAAGCAAACATCCATCGATTATTTGATAAAAAAAGTGGCCGAGCATGATATGGAAATTTTCCACTTAAAACATCATCTCCAACTGTAATGTTCTTCATCGCAAGCAGGAACCGAAAAGACCGGTGACAAACAACCGCTGGAAAACAAAACGGGAAGAGAGGGCGGTGTTGCTAGAAGTGCCAGCTTAAGAAACGCTGTTGGAGCGCCACCCTATTCACGAGCCTTCTAGCGGATCGGCGGCAGCTGGAAACGTGCGAGGAAATAAGGCGTATTTTCAACGGTCTTCTAGACAGCTTTTTCTGCATATATTTTTTATAGAAAAAACCAGTGACAAGGGGGAAGCGATATGGCGGCCCGGATCGTGAAAACAGGGTATGCGTTGGCGTTTTTGTGCATCATTGCCGGCATCGTTTATTTTTTTGCCGCCAACTGGCCGGAGATGGGGCGAGAGGCGAAAGTCGGAATCAGTATCGGCATGATGGCGGGGTTTTATGGAGCAAGCGCTGTTCTGGCGGGCCGCCATCGCTTTTTAGGGCGCTGGATGTTGATCGGTGGGGTGTTGTCGTTTGGCATCTCATTGGCGTTAGTAGGACAAATTTATAATTCTCACGCCGACAGTTATTGGTTGTTCCTCATTTGGCTGGCGCCGACAGCGTTGTTGGCGCGGCTGACGAAAGATCCGGCGCTTTCGGTCATCGCTGTCGTGCTGCTGCAACTTGCTTGCTGGTTTTATTATTTTCCTTCCGCTTACCATATCGAGTGGAGGGAATGGGCATCGTTTGGCTGGCTGCTCCTGTTCGCTGTGGTCAACGGCGCGCTCTTTCGCTTCAGCCGTTCGCCTTGGACAGCGTATCTCGCTTATGCGGCGATGCACGGCTGGCTGCTTGTCATCGGCATCACCGGCTTTTCGTACGGGCGCGATGTCTGGTGGCCATACGTGTATGCGGCGCTGCTTGCCGGGCTGCTTTACTACTTTTTCTCCGTTGCCAAACAGCGGGGATATGGTTTGGTGACGAGTTTGTTTGCCGGCTTGTTTTTGTTGATTCAATACCACCGTTTGCTGGTGGATCATTTTGAAACATGGCTGCTTCTGCTCGGACTTGTTGCTGCAACCATCATCCTGTACGGCGGGGTCGTCTTTCTCCGGCGGGCCGGGATGTTTTCGGCGGGAACGCGGGCCGGAAAATGGTTTTTGGCCGCGTTTCAAGCGGTGATTACGCTCGCAGCTTCGTCGTTGGCCATATCGAGTTTGCTCGGCTTGTATTTTCTGTGGGCGGACACGTGGTCGCCGTATGTGCTGTTTTTCCTTTCGATCTTTGGATTGGTGCTTCCGGCTTGGCTCGGCCGCCGTTGGAACGCCGTTGTGCGTTATACGCTGCTGGCGGTCGGTTACGGGCTTGGATGGACGGTGACGTGGGAACTGTCGACGGTGGTGTTGGTTCTTTATATCGCCGTGCTCGCCGTGGGAGTGATCCGTTTCCCGGAGCGCGGGATGCAGCGGTTGACGACGGTTGCGTTGACGCTTTATTTGTATGTAGTGCTTGATGTGAACATGGAGAATGGACGGGTGGAGCTGTTGCTGCTCGCTCTATGGAACGGGGTGCTGTACGCATACAGTCGATGGAGAGGGAAGACGGCCATGACTCCGCTCGTACTGGCGCTTAGTGCGCTCGGGATTGCGACAAGTGTTGATATCTTCCAAGCTGATGGGCTTTATATGGCGTCCAATCTCGCTATGGTGGCGGTGCTCGCCTTTTTCTTGTTTCAACGGCGGCGCCGCGAGCGGACCATTGCTTGGGGGTATACGGTTCTTTATTTTGTGCTCAAATATTATGAGCTGGCGTGGAACTTGCTCCATAAATCGGTCAGTTTGTTGGCGGCTGGGGTGGTGTTGCTCGCTTGGGCTGTTTGGCTGGAAAAACGGAATCGGCTTCATTTCCCTAGGGAGGCGGTGTGGCCTCGAAACGTTTCCTTAGGTGTCCTGTTGATGGTCGTTGCCCAATTTCTGTTTACCGGATATACCGTATGGGAGAAAGAACGGCTATTGCGAGACGGACAGTTGGTAAAATTAGCGCTCGAGCCGGTGGATCCGCGTTCTGTGCTGCAAGGGGATTATATCCGGCTTCGCTATGACATTTCTACGATCTCGTCTCTGGATGGAAGTGGAAAGGTGCAGGTGATGTTGCGAAAAGGACCGGACGGAGTGTACCGTTTCGCCGGAGTGTATGCCGTCAATGGCCAAAAACGGCCTGGGGCTGTGCGGCAGCAGGGAGACATTTTGATCAGCGGCACTTTCTATGGTGAGCAGGCCGTGTATGGAATTGAATCGTATTTCGTGCCGGAACAAACCGGGGAACGGTGGCGGGACGCCCGCTTCGCTTATGTGCGCGTCAGCCGAAACGGCGATGCGCTGCTTGAAAAGATCGGCGCGGAATGAGCGAACTGGGGAGCGGGCCTGCTTGAGCGTCCGCTCCTTATCGACATACAGGCGGTGTTTTTGTCAAAAAGGGCTGTTCGTATGGACAACTGGGTCAACGGGACGTACCATGTGACAAGTTTAGGAAAAGTCAACGGCAGCACGCTGGTGTTGCGTCCGGAATGAGCGGTCAAGTCAAGCGGGGGGTTACTCCCCCGCATAACGTTCAAGCACGCGGTCGACGGATCGGCCATACGATTCGCCAAACAGATTCAAATGCACGAGTAAATAAAACAGCTGGTAAAGCGGTTTTCGCTCATGATACTCCGGAGTAAGGGGCATCAGCTCTTGATAGCTTGCATAAAACCGAGCGGGAAAGCCGCCAAACAGCTCGGTAAACGCGATCTCCAACTCATAATGGCCGTAAAACACGGACGGGTCGATCAAATAGGGAGCTCCGCCAGGGCCCGGAAGCCAGTTGCCGCCCCATAAGTCGCCGTGCAACAACGACGGAAAACAATCGTTTGGAATCCAGCGGTCAAGCCGCTCAAGCAGCCGCTCCAACTTTCTTTGTCGCTCGGCGGGCAGGAGGCCGTTTGCCGCCGCCCGTTTCATTTGCGGGGCGAGTCGGGCATCGCGGTAATAGTCAAGCCAGCGGCCGTACCAGCCGTTTCGTTGCGGCAGCGCCCCGATATATGTATCGTGGTCAAGCCCGAACGCCGGCCCGCGGCATCGATGGAGGCGGGCGAGGCCGCGCCCGAGCTGTTCAGCCGTCTGCGCTGTTTCTGTTCCTTCGATCCACTCGAGGACAAGCCAGCCCCATCCGTTTGCTTCCCCCACGCCAAAGACAGCCGGGACGTGGATGGCGTCCGCCTGGCGAAGCCGTTCCAACCCTGCTTGTTCGGCGGTGAAAAAGCCGGCTGGCGGAAAGCGCTGCATTTTGATGAAATACGTTTGCTTGCCGCTTTGGACGCGGTAGGCGTCATTGATGTCGCCGCCGGATACGCGCCGCCAATGGCGGATTCGTGAATCATCGCCGATTGAGCGAAGCGCCTCTTGCAACATCGCTTCCCTGTTCATCGTGCTCCCCCCTTCAGCTGTTCGTTAAGTTCTTTCAGCACGTCGCCAATTTTCCGTTGCTGGATGACGGCGTCAGCGAGACCATCAAGTTCCGTCGGTTCCCAATTGATGATGACGAGTTTGGCGCCGTTTCGTTTGGCGACAAGCGGCAGTTGGTTCGCCGGCGCTACTTGCAAGGATGAGCCGAGCACAAGGAACAAGTCCGCTTGGCGGGCGGCTTCCCACGCTGCATTGATGGCATTCTCCGGCAGCGGCTCGCCAAACAATACGACCGATGGACGCAAAACACCGCTGCATTCGCACGTCAACACACCGTGCAAATAGACAAAGCTAGGCTTTGATTGCCCGCACCGCTGACAATGGACGGTTCGGAGCGAGCCATGCAGTTCGATGACGCGTCGGCTGCCGGCTTGTTGATGAAATCCATCGACGTTTTGCGTCACAATCGTCTGCACGATTCCGCGCTGCTCCCAGTCGGCGAGCAGGCGATGCCCGTCGTGCGGCCGGCATCGGTGCAGCGTGCGAATGCGATATTGGTAAAACTCCACAAACGCCTCGCGGCGGCGGTACAACGCATCGATGGTAGCGAGTTCGCTCGGGTTAAAACGCGCCCACAGCCCGGTGCGCGGCGAGCGGAAATCCGGCAGCCCGCTTTCGGTCGACATGCCAGCGCCGGTAAGCACCACCGTTCGGCGCGATTCGGCGAGCCAAGAGGCAATGGTCATGGTTGATTCCTCCTTGATCATGCTCTTCTTCCTGGTTAAAGCTTCACACGAACCCTTTTTCTATCGGTTCGACAATCATTTTGCTTTTCCTTTCCGTCCGTTTCCATTATGATAAAAGAGAAGGAAAAAATGGACAAGGGGGGGCGAGAACCATGAGCAAAAAAGTGTTGATCATCACCGGCGACGCTGTTGAGGCGCTGGAGGTGTATTATCCGTATTATCGTTTGTTAGAGGAAGGGCATGACGTAACGATTGCCGCGCCGAAGAAAAAGAAACTGCACACCGTTGTCCATGATTTTGCCGACTGGGATACGTATGTGGAAAAACAAGGCTATTTGATCGACGCCCATGCATCGTTTGCCGAGATCGACCCGACGCAATACGATGCGTTAGTCATTCCGGGCGGGCGGGCGCCGGAATACATTCGCCTTGATGAAAACGTGCAGCGCATCGTCCGTCATTTCTTTGAGGCGAATAAGCCCATCGCTGCGATTTGCCATGCTTCGCTCATTTTCGAGACGATGCCAGAGGTGCTGAAAGGGCGGAGCTTGACGGCGTATATCGCCTGCAAACCGGGGGTTGAAGCGCTCGGAGCGACGTATGTGTCCGACCGTACGGTGCATGTCGACAGCAACCTTGTTTCCGCCCATGCGTGGCCGGATTTGCCGGCGTTTATGCGCGAGTTTCTCCGCCTGCTTCAATAGCGGAAAGGCAGCGGTCTTCCTGCACCCGGGAAGGCCGCTTTTTTTTTCGTGAAACTCCCGCCAGCTGATGCAGCCAAAGTGGGCCTGTTTCTGCGCTGACCGCTTTGCCTGTCACGCCATCGCCCGTTTGGCTTGTTCGAACAATAAGGGTTGTCTTTTTGGCGCTCATAAGATAACATTTGTACCGTAGACCGTTTACAAAATATAGAGAAAAGGAAGGACGATTGGTATGGCATTACCAGGCGGGGCAGCGATGAACATTACGATTCGTCTTCAGTTTGAAAAAGACCGCGTCTCTTTTAGCGATATCGCCGCGGCGATCGGCAAGGCGGGCGGAGACATCGTCGGGATTGACGTCATCTCATCAAGCAAAGTCCATACGGTGCGCGACATCACCGTTAGTGCGCTTGATACGAAGCAGTGCGATTTGATCATCGAAGCGCTGAAAAGGATTCAGGGCGTCAAAATTGTGAATGTTTCCGACCGCACGTTTTTGATGCATATCGGGGGAAAAATTGAAACCAACTCGAAAATTCCGGTGAAAACGCGCGATGACTTGTCGCGGGTGTATACGCCGGGCGTGGCGCGCGTTTGCACGGCCATCGCTGAAGATCCGCGCAAGGCGTATTCGCTGACGATTAAACGGAATACGGTCGCCGTCGTCTCTGATGGCACAGCGGTGCTTGGGCTTGGCGACATCGGCCCGTATGCGGCGATGCCAGTCATGGAAGGGAAGGCGATGCTGTTTAAGGAGTTTGCCGGTGTCGATGCGTTTCCGATTTGCTTGGACACGAAAGACACGGAAGAGATTATTCAAATTGTGAAAGCGATCGCTCCGGCATTCGGCGGCATCAACTTGGAAGACATTTCGGCACCGCGTTGTTTTGAAATTGAAAAGCGATTGAAAGAAGAGTTGGACATTCCGGTGTTCCATGATGATCAACATGGCACGGCGGTCGTGCTGCTGGCCGGATTGCTCAATGCCTTGAAAATTGTTGATAAAAAGCTGGAAGACATTAAGGTCGTCTTAACCGGCATTGGCGCGGCCGGGATTGCTTGCACGAAAATTTTGCTTGCCGCTGGCGTGCGCAACATTATCGGGGTGGACCGCCACGGCGCCATCCACCGCGACGAAACGTACGACAATCCGTATTGGCAAGAGTATGCGCAAATGACGAATCCAGATAATCTGAAAGGAAGCTTGTCGGATGTGATCGCCGGTGCGGATGTGTTTATCGGTGTTTCCGCCCCGGGCATTTTGAAAGTCGAAGACGTGAAAAAAATGGCGCGTGATCCGATCGTGTTCGCGATGGCCAACCCGATTCCGGAAATCGACCCAGAGCTGGCCGAGCCGCACGTGCGCGTAATGGCGACGGGACGTTCCGACTATCCGAACCAAATCAACAACGTTCTTTGCTTCCCGGGCATTTTCCGCGGTGCATTGGACTGCCGGGCGAAAGAGATTAACGAAGAAATGAAGCTCGCCGCTGCCAAAGCGATTGCTTCAGTGGTCACCGAGGACGAATTGAATGAAACGTATATCATTCCAAGCGTCTTTAACAGCAAGGTCGTGGAACGCGTCCGCCAGGCGGTTATTGAAGCGGCTTACCGCACCGGCGTTGCCCGGAAAGACAACATCCCGGTTGGTGGGTATACAGGACAATAAAGAAACAAATACAACGAGCTGATGGACGGTTTCCTTTGATAGGAAGCCGTTTTTTTTGGCTGCAGGAGCGTTTCAACCGCGGCTGTTGGGGGCCAAATCTAGTTTAGAGATAGAAAATCAAGCGCTTAAGGGGTGAATGGACGATGATCGATCAATATTTCCAAAAAGTGAACGAACGTTTGGAACTCGTTTTAAAACATGAGAAGGGCAATCTAAAAAAAGCCGCTTATATAGTAAGTGAAGCCATTCAAAAAGGTGGAATTATTCAACTGTTCGGATGTGGCCACTCCCACATTTTAACGGAAGAAGTGTTCTACCGTGCTGGAGGGCTTGTGCCAATTAAACCAATATTTTTTGAGCCCCTTATGCTTCATGAGGGGGCGGTTCGTTCGTCCATGTTGGAGAGAATGAATGATTTCGCAAAAAATTTTATAGATCATGAGGATATCCGTCCTGAAGATGTGTTTTTCGTTTTGTCTACATCAGGACGCAACCCAGTCCCGATTGATGTGGCGCTGGCGGCGAAAGCGAAAGGCGCTTATACCATTGCGGTGACGTCCTTGGCGTATTCCAAAAGCCAGCCTTCGCGGCATAAGAGCGGCCGGTTGCTGTATGAGGTCGTCGATCTTGTGATTGACAATCATTCCGTGAAAGGCGATGCGATTTTAGCTCACCCAAACGTTTCTGTTCCATTTGCGCCTACTTCGACAGTGATCGGCAGCGCGATTTTAAACGCTGTTTTCGCCGAGGCGATTGCCCTCATGGCAGAAAATGGAGTGGAGCCGCCGATCTTTTTAAGCGGCAACATCGAGGGGGCGGACGAACATAACCGTCGATGGATTGAACAGTATCAAGAACGCATCCCGGTGTTGGTCGAGGGGCAGCAGCCGTAGCACTCGGAAACAAGCGTTGTAGCCAACCGCTATCGGTTCTTGCTAAAATAGTAGCAAACGAGAAGACGGTGGGGGATGGGAGACCGATGTGGTTTGACGAACGGGTGCGGCTGTATGCCGATAAGCTGAACGATACGGATGACCAAATTGTCGATTACATTATCAAACACCGTGAGGAGATCGCCGATATTCCGATTCAAAAAATGGCGGAAGCGCTTTATACAGTGCCGAACACGATCGTTCGGTTCGCCAAAAAATTAGGATATAAAGGGTTTGCAGAACTAAAGGCGGCGTTGGCGCTCGAGCAGCGGGATGAGACGGCGATCAAGGCGGACGGAAAAACGGTCATCGAAAAAACGCAAAAGTTGATCGATGAGCAGCTCATCGACGAAGCCGTTCGCAAGATGCATGAGGCGAAACACGTCTTTTTTTACGGCATTGGCGATTCCGCCTATTTTTGCGAGATGATGGCCAAGCATTTGCGCTGCGTCGGCAAGCAGGCCGACTTTTTTGTCCAGCGCCACGATATGTTGTATAATGCGGACCGCTGCGGGGAAAAGGATGTCGTCTTTGTCATTAGCGTATCTGGAGAAACGAAGCAAGTGCTTGAGGCGGTCGTGGCCGCGAAGCAAAACGGGGCGTTTGTCATCAGCTTGACGCATTTTTGCCCCAATTCGCTCGCTGATCTTGCCGATTACCGCTTGTATTGCTGGGCGCCGAAGCAGTTTTTGAATAAGTATGACGTCACCGACCGCACATCGCTTTATCTCGTGCTGCGGGCGTTGAGTGAACGGTATTGGCAAAAGTACGGCGGATGTGTATAAATACACAGATGAAATGAATCATGATATGGAAATGGTGAAAAAGTAAGAAGATTTCGGTCTTCTTGCTTTTTTTCTTTTATAATGAAGTCGACAAACGGCATGGAAAGAGAGGATGGGAGAAATGGAGCTGAAACAGCTGACGAGTGTTCGGCTGATTGACGTGGACTTGTCGTTGTCCACGAAGAAGGAAGTCATCCGCCATCTCGTCCGCAAGTTGGATGAGGAGGGGAAATTGTATTCGGCAGAATCGTTTTATCAAGCGGTGATGGAACGGGAGGCGCTCTCTCCGACCGGGTTTGAAGCGGGGGTAGCGATTCCGCACGGCAAGTCCACATCGGTCAAGGAAGCCGCTTTCGCAGTGGCGAAGCTCGCGCGGCCAATTCGCGACTGGGAGAGCATCAATCCGGCGAATCAAGTGGAACTCGTCTTTTTGTTAGCGATTCCGGAGGACGAAGCGGAATCGACGCATTTGGATTTGTTGGCCGAACTCGCCAAACGGCTGTCGCGCGCTGAATATCGTAAGCGGTTGCAGCAATGTCAAACGTCAGAAGAGCTGTATCGTGCTCTTGATGAGGAAATGGTGGGTACCGCTGCCCAAACGGCGTCGGCAGGGAAAACGATCGTCGCTGTGACGGCCTGCCCGGCTGGCATCGCCCATACGTATATGGCGGCGGAAGCGTTAGAGCAAGCCGGTCGGGAAATAGGGGTTACGGTGTATGTCGAAAAGCAAGGGGCCAACGGCATTGAAGACCGACATACGGAAGAGCGGCTGCGAAAAGCGGAAGCGGCGATTTTTGCCGCGGACGTGGCGGTGAAAAACGAAGAGCGGTTTGCCCATTTGCCGGTGTACCGGACAACGGTTGCGGCGCCGTTGAAAGATGCGAAAGGCGTTCTTTTGCAAGCGCTTGAGAAGGCCAAGAAGGAAGGAAAGCGGGAATATGAGCCGACAAAGGAGACAATGTCTGAGCGAGTTTCATGGAAGACGGAAGTAAAAAACGCCATTTTGACCGGCATTTCTCATATTATTCCGATTATCGTCGCCGGCGGGATGATTTTGGCGTGCGCGGTGCTCATCGCCCAGGCGTTCGGCCTGCAACAAGTATACGATACGGAGAACTCATGGCTTTGGATGTTGCGCAAACTGGGCGGCAATATGCTTGGCACGCTCATGATTCCAGTGCTGTCGGCGTACATGGCGTATGCGGTCGCCGACAAGCCGGCGCTCGGTCCGGGGTTTGCCGCGGGGATTGCTGCGACGATGATCAACGGCGGTTTTTTAGGCGGCATGCTTGGCGGTTTTTTGGCCGGCTACTTTATGAAGTGGTTGAAAAAGCAACTTCCGCCAAAAGGCGCGTTCTCGGGATTCATTAGCTTTTGGCTGTATCCGGTCATCGGTTCGCTCGTCGTCGGAGCGCTGATGCTGTTTGTGTTCGGCAAGCCGGTCGCCGGACTCAATCATGCGTTGCTGACTTGGCTTGACAACTTATCCGGACGCAGTGCCATTTTGCTTGGCGCGATTTTAGGAATTATGGTGTCGTTCGATTTAGGCGGGCCGGTCAATAAGGCGGCGTATACGTTCTGCATCGGAGCGATGGCGAGCGGCAACTTTATTCCGTATGCGGCGTTTGCCTCGGTGAAAATGGTATCGGCGTTTTCCGTCACCGCCGCGACGCTGTTGTTCAAACGGTATTTTGAAGAATATGAGCGCGAGGTCGGCAAATCGACATGGATTCTTGGCTTAGCCGGCATTACTGAGGGAGCGATTCCGTTTATGATTAACGACCCGCTGCGCGTCATTCCGTCGCTTTGCATCGGGTCAGCGGTCACCGGGGCGATCGTCACGGCGTCGCAAATCGGGCTGAACGTTCCGGGAGCGGGCATTTTCTCGCTGTTTGTCCTGCAAGGCGCGCCGTTATGGAAAGCGGGAGCCATTTGGCTGGGCGCCGCGCTGATCGGGGCGTTGATTTCGATGGTGCTGTTAGTCGCTACACGCGTGCAAAAGCTAAAAGCGCAATAACGATAAGACAAACGAGGTGAAACCATTGAAGCGGTATGTTCATATCGTTCCCCATGTGCATTGGGACCGCGAGTGGTATTTTTCGGCAGAGGAATCACGCATTTTGTTAGTGAATGATATGGAAGAAATATTGGAAATGTTAGAGACGAATCCTGATTATCCGCACTTTGTTCTCGATGGACAGACAGTCGTATTGGAAGACTATTTGGCCGTCAAGCCGGAGCAAAAAGAGCGCATCCGCCGCCTTGTCCAAGAAGGAAAGCTGATCATCGGCCCGTGGTATACGCAAACGGATGAAATGGTCGTCGGCGGGGAGTCGATTGTCCGCAACTTGCTCTATGGGCTGAAAGATTGCCAGGAGTTCGGGGAGCCGATGCAAATCGGCTATCTCCCCGACTCGTTCGGGCAATCGGCGCAGCTGCCGCAAATCTTAAACGGCTTTGGCATCAAGCGGGCCATTTTTTGGCGCGGTGTGTCGGAACGGCACGGCACTGACAAAACCGAGTTTTACTGGGTGAGCGATGACGGCTCGAAAGTGCTTGTGCAGCTGTTCCCGCTCGGCTATGCGATCGGCAAATATCTTCCGACTGATGAAGCAAAGCTGAAAGAGCGGATGGACAAATACTTTTCCGTTTTGGACCGCGGGGCGACGACCGATCATATTCTCATTCCGAACGGCCATGATCAAATGCCGATTCAAAAAAATATTTTTGAGGTGACCGACAAGCTGCAAACGCTCTATCCGGAGCGGACCTTTTTCTTAAGCCGTTATGAACATGTGTTTGAACAGCTGGAAAAAGAGGAGCAGCTTCCGGTCATCCGCGGCGAGTTGTTGGACGGCAAATATATGCGCGTTCACCGCAGCATTTACTCGACGCGCATGGACATTAAAGCGGCGAACGCCCGCATCGAAAACAAAGTGACGAACGTGCTCGAACCGCTCGCCGCCATCGCCTCGACGCTTGGATTTCGGTATGAGCATCGGTTGATAGAGCTCATTTGGAGAGAAATGCTGAAAAATCACGCCCATGACAGCATCGGCTGCTGCTGTTCAGATCTTGTTCACCGCGATATTTTGGGACGCTTTGCGCTAGCGGAAGAGCGGGTCGACCGGCTCATTACGTTTTATATGCGCAAAATGGCTGATGCGATGCCGTCGGATCGGTCGGTCGACAAGCTGGTTGTGTACAATACGCTTCCGTACGAACGGAACGAGCCGATCGAAGCGGAAATTACGACGAAATGGAAAGCATTCCGTCTCGTTGATGAGCGCGGGGAACCGGTGGAGTTTGAAGTGGTGGATGAAACGATCGTCGATCCGGGACTGATTGATCGTCAGATTGTCCATTACGGCAACTATGATCCGTTCGTCCGCTATACGATCCATTTCCGCGACCGCATCCCGGCGATGGGGTATAAGGCGTATTTGGTGCAAGAGGCGGAACAGATGAACAAACAGGCGCCAACGGCTGTGGAGCAAATAGATACGCTGTTTTATACGATCACCGTCAATGAGAATGGGACAATTAACATATATGACAAACAGCTGCAACGAACGTTCCGCGATGTGCTCTTGCTTGAAGATGTCGGCGACGATGGGGATGAATACGACTTTTCCCCGCTGCCGGGCGATGAGCCGATTGATAATAAGGGCGTGAAGGCGACGTATTCGCTCCGGCAAAACCGCTATTTCGCTTATGCCGATATCGCTTACCGGCTGCCGGTGCCGGCCGACCTTGACAACCGGAGAGCGAAGCGGCGCGACAGCGTTATCGATGTTTCTATTCATCTCACCGTGCCGATGACCGAGCCGCGGATTGACGTTCGAGTGCGCATCAACAACAAAGCGAAAGATCACCGCGTCCGCATGCATGTGCCGACTGGCATTGCTTCTTCCTATTCAATTGCTGACAACCAGTTTGGTGTCGTCCGACGCTCCGTCGTTGACCCAGCCATGGAAATATGGGAGCAAGAAGGATGGGATGAACGTCCGGATGCCATTTATCCGATGCTTACGTATGTGGGACTGTCAAATCAAACAGGCGGCGTGGCGGTTTTAACGAACAGCACGAGAGAGTATGAGATCATCGGGGAACAACATGATACGATCGCAGTGACGCTTTTGCGGTGTGTCGGTTATTTGGGGAAAGAGGAGCTCGTGCGCCGGCCAGGCCGTCCGTCCGGCATTAAAATGGCGACGCCCGATTCGCAAATGCTTGGCATCAATGAACTGCACTTTGCGTTGACGACGCATCGCGGAACGACGGAAGAGGCCAATGTTGCCAAACGGGCGAAACAGTTTTTGACGCCGCTTTACACGTACAACAAACTGCCGTATGATGCGATGAAAATGAACCCGGTTGCGTTCTCGGTGCCGTATGAGTATAGCCTGTTTTCCCAGCAGGAAGGCGAGGTCGTGCTAAGCGCGGTAAAGAGGAGCGAAGATCACCGTGGCGTCATTGTTCGTTTCTTTAATCCAACGCCACAGGAGACGAAGGCGTCATTCCAATGGCATGGGCCGTCATCGGCGGTATGGCGCACAAACTTAAACGAAACACCGCTTGCGCCGTTAGTGATGGATGCCAAGCAGCAATTTGCTGTACAAGTGAAGCCGAACGAAGTGCAAACCGCACTCATTGTCGATCAAAAGCATGAATAAACGTCAAAGCTGGGGCGAAACGCCGCAGCTTCTTTTTTTATAACAAAACATTGAGGTTCTCTTCTGTTTTGTAACACAGCTGTAACAATTGTTAAACGAAACGGCCGAAATGAGAGGCTGTCAACCCCTTTTTTGCAGGAAAAATATAGATGGTTGGGGGGATACAGGAGAAAAAGGGATGACCGTTAGTGAAAGGATGTTTATTCCAACTGTTGCAGCCGTCAATAATCGGTGTTGATTTGGCAATGAAAACAAGCGTCTTTTTTACCGAAGGCTGCCAATACGCTGATTTTTCCATTTTGGACCAAAAATATTACAAAAACCCCGTGCTATAATGGGGGCGAAGGCGAGAGAACAACAAAACAGTTTCTCTTCGAATCTCGTTGTGCAGTCATGCCTGACGGACGCAAGATCTCTAAGACTTTCAAATAGAGGATGCAAGGAGGAATTCCGATGAAGAAAAAAATGGTAGCAACCATCGTGGCTTCGGTCGCACTCGTCGGCGCTTCGTTCGCGGCAACGAAAACGGAAGCGGCTGGGACGACATGTCCGACAGCGAATGCGTATCAAGTAAAATATGTCAGCACAAACGTTCAAGATTTGGAGAAATGGCTGCAACAATACTTCCCGTTCATGTCGTTCCAACCGGTAAAGCCGGTAACACAACAACCGGCGGCAAAACAGCCAACGACAAAACCACAAGCGCCGGCAACGGTCAAACAGCCGGCGGCCAAACCGCAAGCCAATACGCAAGCGCCGGCGAAAACGCCAGCCACGGCACCAAAGACCGGCACACAAAAAACAACCGGCTTGAACGCGTATGAGCAGCAAGTTGTTGAGCTGACGAACAAAGAACGGGCGAAATACGGCTTGCCGCCGCTTCAAGTTGACTTGGCCCTCAGCAAAGTCGCTCGCGAGAAATCGCGCGATATGGCGGTCAACAACTACTTCTCGCACAACAGCCCGACGTACGGCTCCCCGTTTGAGATGATGAAAAAATTCGGCATCTCGTACACAGCCGCCGGGGAAAACATTGCCAAAGGCCAACGCACCCCGCAAGAAGTCGTCAATGCGTGGATGAACAGCGAAGGCCATCGGGCAAACATTTTGAACAAAAACTTTACCCACATCGGCGTTGGTTTTGAAGAAAACGGCTATATTTGGACGCAGCAATTCATCCGCAAGTAAGATATACATGTCAGTCGAAGGTGTCCCAAAAGGATTGGGGCACCTTTTTCTTATTGTCAAAAACCATATGTTGCGTTTCGTTTCAGGAAAACAACGTTTGGGTCATTCTTTTATTTGAAAACTATTTCTACCGTCCTAATAAAAATATGATATAATTTCCAAAGAAGTTTGAGAGACGAAAGATTAGGGGGACAGCGGATGCGAATACGTGAGTGGGATCGCAACTTGAAAGTGCGCCTGTTTGGCGAGGCGCTGATGAATACGACGTTTTGGATGTTTTTTCCGTTTATCTCGATTTATTTTGCTGATGCCTTTGGCAAAAAGACAGCGGGGTTGTTGTTGATTGTTTCGCAGTTGTTCTCGGTCATCGCCAATTTAATGGGCGGCTATTGCGCTGATGTATTCGGACGCAAGCGGATGATGGTGTTATCCGCCTACGGGCAAGGGGCGGCGTTTTTTGTGTTTGCCTTGGCCAGCTCCTCTTGGTGGTCGTCGCCGTTTGTCGGCTTTCTTTGCTTTACATTCGCCGGCATTTGTGGGGCGTTTTACTGGCCGGCGAGCCAGGCGATGGTGTCCGATGTGGTTCCGGAGAAGGACCGGAGCGATGTGTTTGCCGTGTTTTACACATCCATCAATATTTCGGTGGTCATCGGCCCGACAATTGGCGGTCTTTTTTATGCTGAGCATCGGTTTGCTTTATTGCTTTTGGCCGCATGTTCTTGTTTTGCAATGGCAACACTGCTCTCCAAAGCGTTGCGTGAGACAGCGCCGCTAGCTGTAGCCGGCCAACAAAGGAGAGGCACGTGGCAGTCTTTTTTGCGCACGCAGTTCAAGCAGTATGCCATTATTGTCCGCGACCGTGTCTTTTTCCTGTTTATCGTTGCTGGAGTGTTGGTGGCACAAACGTTTACACAGCTTGATTTGCTGATCCCGGTATATACAAAAGAAACGGTCGAAGCCGAAACGTTGGCGGGATGGACGATTGACGGCGCGAGCGCCTTTAGTTGGCTCATTGCTGAAAACGGTCTGTTGGTCGCGCTATGTACGGTGGCTGTGACGCGTTGGATGTCTCGCTATTCGGAGCGGCAGGCGTTTGTGGGTTCATCCGTCTTATATGGCATCTCGATGTGGTTGTTTAGTCAAACGTCCTCGCTGCTTGGATTGATCGCGGTCATGGCGCTGTTTACGCTCGCTGAGCTGATGACAGCCGGCATGCAGCAGTCGTTTATTTCCCGCTTGGCTCCGGAGGCGATGCGCGGCCAATATTTTGCGGCTGCCAGCCTTCGATTTACGATCGGGCGGATGCTGGCGCCGCTGTCGCTCGCAGCCGTGGCATGGATGGGGTATGTCTGGACGTTTCTTCTCCTGGGCGTGCTGTCGTTTGCAAGCGCGGCGTTATATGCCTGGATGTTTCGGCAAGCGGAGCAGCGAATGGGACGGTCGCACATCTCGTTGTCCAGGTGAAGGGAGCGGGCGTGCAAACTGTTACCCGTTTTTTTTCTGATTGGCTATAATAGAAAACGCATGGTGGCTCGTGTAACATATATTCCCTGCTTCTTACATAAAGTGGAACTAGACAGAGAGAAGGAGAGGGGAAGCCATCATGGAGCCGCATATGTTGGAACCAAACACGAACAGAGGGGGAACGGGGGGCCGCGGCGCGCAGGACGGTGCTGCCGCGCTGGCTCGCTATGAGAAGCGGCAGCGGGAGCGCGTTTTGTCTCGGGAAAAGAGAAAAAAGCAATACCGTCTCATCGGCTCGTTGCTTTTCGCCATTGCCGTTCTGTGGGGGCTCGGGGCGCTCGTTTGGAGTGGATATGGGACGCTGAAGACGGCCGCGAGCCGAGAAATGGCCATTATGCGTTTAAAAGATGCGATCGAAGACCGCGATGTCGCCGCTTTGCAGGCGATGTTGCGGGTGACGGAGGAAACAGTGCTGATCAACGAAAAAACGTTGGCGCCGTTGTTCGCGTATTTTGATCGACATCCAGAAGCGTATGAGCAGCTGGATCGGGAGTTTGCCCGCCAGCGTAAGGGCGGGCACGTGTATATTAAAGGATTGACATCTCACCCGCCGGTGTTTACGATTCATGTGTTTGAGGACCGGTATGTGTTTGAACCAACTCTCTATTTTCTCCATGTGCGCGTCGATGATCCGGAGGCGTCGCTTGTCGTCAATGGGGTGAAAACGGAAGAGAGGGCGACGAAAGATCCATTTGTCAAAAAAATGGGCCCGTATTTGCCGGGCGCGTACGCTGTAACCGTCGTCCATTCGAACGGGAAAAAGAAAACCGTCCGCGTCGAGCTGTTTGGCGGCGCCCGCGTCCATGAGGTGGACGTCACGAAATGAACGAATAGACAAATGTCGCCTCGATGTAGGCGGTGATGATCACATCTTGCGTCTGCACAGGCGGCGCGGATGAGGAAACGCTGAGAACAGACGGATGGTATGGCGTCGATCGGGCGGGCGGCTGTTCTTTTAATTCCAACGGTGTGTCGTAAAGCGGTAAACCGAGAGCGCGGGCGATGGCCAGCGCTTTTTCTTTGGCATTTTTCACGGCCAATGCCAACGCCTGTTGGTAATAGGCTTGTTCGTTTACTAGACGGAATTCCAAACCGCGAGCGAGGTTCGCCCCATGGGCAACGGCCGCTTCGTAAATGGCGCCGGCTTTTTTTGTATCGCGGACGGTGATATCCAGCCAATGTTCGACTTCATAGCCAGATAAAGCGGTCGTTCCGTCAAGATGTTTGTATGTTGGCCGGATGGAAAACGATGTCGTTTCAATGTCCTCTATTGGAATGCCAAGCGCCTTTAATGCTTCGATGACGGCATTGGTGCGTTTTGCATTGTCAGCTAGGGCTTCTTGGACGTTGTGATGTTCTGTGTGCACGCCGATCGCGATGAGGACGGTATCCGGTTTGGCGATGACCGTTCCTTGGCCGGTAATGACCAGTGTGGGGCGAGAAGCGGCAGGGGGAGCAGGACGATGCCATGACTGCATTTCATTCCCTCCTTCCGCCATTAGGCGGCTTTTTGATCATCGTCCGCCGCTTGCCAATAGTAGACGTACGGCAGCTTGACATAGCACCAATATTCTTGCAACAACGAGACGGCGACAAAGGAGGCAAGTTGCCAGTCGATCGAATTCATCCCCATTTCTCCTTTCGGTGGCTTCACTATAGCCTATTCGAAACGGCCATTGTCCTATGCGCGTCGCCCGTTTGGCGATGAAACTTCCTTGGGCGCTTGTACGTATCATGGAATGGACATGCTATAATGAAAGAAAAGATAAAGAAGGAGAAGGGGCAATGAAGCAGTTGCTTCGTACGATATGGCGTTGGTTTGTCTCGTGGAATGCAGGAGTCATCGTCGCGGTGATCGTATTCATCGTCGCTGATTTTCGCTTTTGGCCTTCGATTTTATCCGGAATGGGCGCGATGTGGGGGGTGTCGGCCATCATGAAAAGGCGGCATCATCGCCTGCCGGCTGATGTGTCGGTTGAGGAGCTTGTCTACGTCCGCAGACAGCTTGGCGAAGCGCGCGCGTTATGGAAGCGGCTGCGCCGCGCTCGCTATCGGCTTCGTTCGGTGGCGATGTGGCAAACAGTTTCCCGGTTGAGCACCATCGTCGATCGAATCATTCGCGCCATCGAGCAACAACCGCATCAACTGCGCCTCGCCCAGCCGTTTTTTTTAAACGAATGGCCGACGGCGGTGGAGATGGTGGAGAAATACGTTTATTTGACGCAGCAGCCGGTGCAAAGCGCCGACATGGTGAAAGCATTGCAGGAGACGGAAAGAGTGCTTGACGAGCTGACTTCGGCGGCCGAACGGCAGTTGCTTGAGGTGTTATCGAACGACGTCTGGTCGCTGCAAACGGAAGCGAAATTGCTGGAGCGATCGCTCCAACAATCGAACGGGCTTTGTCGGCCGCTGTCAAAGAAAGGAGAATGACGATGGACGAGCGAAATCATGGAATGGAATCGACGGATTGGCTGCAAGGGCTGGAACGGACAAGTTCCCTCGATGAGTTGCTTGCCCAGCCGTTTTCTTCGCCGGCCGAACCGCGGCTCAAGGAAGAAGAAAAACCGGCGCGCGCACTGGATGCGTTGAAGCCTGAGCATCGGGAAAAAGCGCTTGCGCTTGCCAAACAAATTGACCCGGCTAACCATCAGGCTGTCTTGCAATATGGGGTGGCGGCGCAAGCCGAGCTGTCGAAGTTTTCTCATGCGATTTTGCATCATGTGCAAACGAAAGACGCTGGTCCGGTCGGCGAAGTGATCAGCGAACTCATGGCCAAAATCAAAGAAGTCAATCCCGACGACTTGATGCCGGCGAAAAAAGGATGGTTATCCCGCTTGTTCGGCGCAGTGGCCAGGCCGTTGCAAGAGATGGTGGCGAAATACCAAAAAATCGGCTTGGAGATTGATAAAATCGCTGACCGGCTGGAGAAGCACCGGCATTTGTTGCTCCGCGACATTATGATGCTTGAGACGCTTTATGAAAAAAACAAAGACTATTTTGAGGCGCTCAATATTTATATTGCGGCGGCCGAATACAAACTCGAGGAGCTGCGGACGAAGACGATTCCGGAAAAACAAGCGGAAGCGGAGCGCTCCGGCGATCAAATGGCATGGCAGGATGTACAGGATTTGCGGCAGTTTGCCGAGCGACTTGAGAAGCGGGTGCATGACCTAAAGCTCAGCCGGCAAGTGACGATTCAAACGGCGCCGCAAATCCGCATGATTCAACATATGAACGAAACGCTTGTCGAGCGGATTCAGTCGTCGATTTTGCATGCGATTCCGCTTTGGAAAAATCAAGTGGTCATCGCTTTGACGCTGTTCCGCCAACAAAAGGCCGCTGCGGCGCAAAAGCAGGTCGCCGAAACGACGAATGAGCTGTTATTGCGCAATTCGGAAATGTTAAAAACGAACAGCATTGAAATCGCCAAGGAAAACGAGCGCGGCTTGGTTGATATTGAAACGTTGAAGCGAACGCAAGAAAATTTGATCGCTACGCTCGAAGAAACGTTGAAAATTCAGGCGGAAGGACGTTTGAAACGACAGCAGGCCGAACGCGAGCTCGCGGCGATGGAAGCGGAACTGAAACAGACGCTGCTCGCGCTGAAGCGACCGGAACAATAAGGGCGGATAGGAGATTGTCCTGTTTCGGCTTGCGGCCAAGCGTCTGATGGATCGCCCATGGCTGCAGAGGAAAGCGCCGAAAAACCAAAGATCCTCATGCGAAACGGGTGTCTAACGAACAAGAAGACACCCGTTTTTTCGTTCGCCATCTGTTTTATCATCTTCAACTGAGAAGCCCCCCGCTTCCCTATTTGTGCGGGGCGCACCCCAAAACGAAGTGGAGATGAATGTCCGTTCCACCATTGAATGTTCTAAACAAAGGTGGAATCATTCACGTTGAAGCCCTGTTTGGAAGGAAGGGGAAGCGGCTGGCGTCTCGGACTGCAGCCGCCCAACATTTCATCCTCCTTCATAGGATGGGGGGATGGGGAGGCTCTTGACGATGCTGTTCATCCTCCTGTTCCGCTCGTTTACGATCGTTGCTGCCCGGACGGACGGCGCGGACATCCAACTCCTCGGCTGCTTCTGTTTGCCATTGGCGGCCGATGAGCGGGGCGCCTTCTTCACCGTGCTCGACGATGACAAATCGCAACACATAGGCGTGAAGCAGCAATTCCCCCATTGCCGCAAGCAGGGCGGAGAAAAACGCCGCGTTTAACATGGCGGCGCCGGTGATGTCATAAAACGCGCCGATGCCGATCCATACCGCCATCAACACAAGCCCAAAGTCGGCGATCGTCGCTGAGACGTTGCCAAGGCGCGGCAGAATGTAAAAGTCGCCGATCGCATAGGCGACAAGCGTCAGCCAAAGGCTGAACCATAAAATCTCTGCCGATGAAATGCGCAAAAACAGCGGTAAAATGGCAAACATCACCGTGGCGGTTAGCAAATATTTCAGCACTAATGCAAGCAAATGTCTCATTCGGTTTCGCCGCCTTTATTCTGCTGGATGGTTTGGACCTTCCAGTTTTTTATCGCCGTATCCCGGCTGTTTTTCCATATCTTGATCCGGTTGCTGCTTTTTTTGCTGCTGTTCAACGCTGTCGTTTCGTGTTGGCTTTCTCATCGGGGCTATCATCCTCTCTTGATCGTTGTTTATTCGTTAGTTTGCCACGTTTGCCTTTCTATATGCATCCATCATCCATAAACTTCCTCTGTTCATTTTTCGCTCTTGTTTTCACACTAATCACGAAACAGCATTCATGTAGGAGGAATGGTGGATGACGAAAAAGAAACAGCCCGTTGCGATTGCCGGGCAGCAATACGATCCGGCAGATGGCGGGGACGAGTCGTTTGTGTATGAGGCACTCTCTGAGACGCGCGAACAGGTGAGCGATGTGTATGCAGAAGGAACGGTTGAGGCGGCAGTGAATCAAGAAAATGGTTCGAACATCCCCCTTTCGCAGGAGTAAGAAGCGTCAAGGAGCTGTTCCTTGGCGTTTGGGTTGATGTTTGTGAAACGGAAGGGGAAAAAGGAAAGAAAAACAGTTCGTACTTTCCCCCATCGTCGTCTATACTAGTAGTGCGCACGGCGATTCACCGATATAAGGGGGATGATCATCGTGAGATGGCAGCGGGCTTTATTGGCGTTGCTCAAAGAGCGGAAAGACCATTCCATCGCGCTGGCGATCGACACATCAAACCGGCCGGCGCGGCCAATGCTCATTCAAAACATCGTGAAGTTGTTTGAAAAACTGCGTCCGGATACGCTGCTCGTCCAAGCGGATTTTAAAATTCGCGATGTCTCTCCGGTTGGCGTGGCGACGATTAAATATTTCAAGCACGGGAAATCGTCGTACACCGAAGTGTTGGAATGGGCCGCTGCGCAAAAAATCGATACGTTGTTTTACATCACCGATGTAACCGGCTATTTTTATGAAGAACTGCAAGTCGACTATGAAGTGTTTTGGCTTGTGCCGGACGATTATATGCCGCGCGTGCCGTTTGGCAAGCCCATTCGTGTGGCGTAACACGGTGAGGAATGCCCCTCGTGATGAGGGGTATTCTTTTTGTTAAAAAACTTAACAAACTTTTTGTGTTTGAAACCGATTACAACCAAAAACGGGCGTTGCTTTCAGTTGATTTATGTTATATATTATGACATATAAAAGGGATGATAAATGACAAAAAAGGGGGATGCGTAAAATGGATGAAAAAACGTTGACGCTTGGGCTGGATGCCCTCTGGGTCATGCTCTCGGCGGTGCTCGTTATTGGCATGCAGGCAGGGTTTGCTTTGCTTGAGGCCGGATCCACGCGCATGAAAAACTCCGGGCATGTGGCCGGCAAACAAATTTTAAGTTTTGCCCTCGCATCATTGGCGTTTTGGGCGTTCGGCTTTGCGATTACATTTGGGGCTGGGAATAGCTTCATCGGGACAGAAGGATGGTTTTTAAAAGAAGGAAAAGGAACGTTTGACTCGTTGTCATGGGCGAATGTGCCGCTCGAGCTCAAATTTTTATTCCAACTGGGCTTTGCCGGCGTGTCGCTGGCGATCGCTTGGGGCGGCTTTGCTGAGCGGGCGAAACTGTCTGTTTATTTTCTTTTCGGAACGATTTTTACGATCGTCATTTATCCCGTGATCGGCCATTGGGTGTGGGGCGGCGGCTGGCTTGGAAAAATGGGAATGCAAGATTTCGCCGGTTCGACCGTTGTCCACTTGCAAGGAGCGATTGCGGCGCTCGTGGCGACGATTTTGCTTGGGCCGCGCATCGGCAAGTTCAATAAAGACAAGACGCCAAACGTCATTCCTGGGCATAACCAAGTATATACGGTCATTGGCGGTTTGATTTTATGGATCGGCTGGTTTGGCTTTAACGCTGGCAGCACGATGGCGGTTGGCGACGGATTTTTCGGCTATGTTGCGCTGACGACGAATTTGGCTGCCGCGGCGGGGGCGGTCGCCGCGATCATCACAGCGAAAATTTTGGTTGGCAAAGCGGACATTCCGGCGATGGTGAACGGTGTGCTCGCGGCTTTAGTTGCCATTACCGCCGCGTGCGCGTTCGTCGAACCGTGGGCGGCGGTGGTGATCGGCGCAGTGGCGGGGGCGTTTACATTCTGGACATCGATCTATTTTGAGCGCAAAGGGATTGACGATCCGATTTACGCGTTTTCTGTCCACGGGATTGCCGGCATCATCGGCACGATTTCCACCGGGTTTTTCGCCTCGCCGCGTTTAGTCGAGATCACGGGCATCGGGAAGGCTGGACTGCTTTACGGGGGCGGATTTGATCAGCTGATTGTGCAAACGGTCGGAGTGCTCGGTGCTGCGGTGTATGTCGCGGCTGTCTCATTTGTCATCTTATATGCCATGAAGAAAACGATCGGGCTGCGTGTCACGGCGGAACAAGAAATTTCTGGTCTTGATATTAGTGAGCACGGTTCTTATGGCTATCCGGAACAGCTCGATCCGGCGTATCAGCCCAAGACCCTCGCCCAGCAGTAGCCGGGAGGGGAAAAGGGGATGGAATTATTGGCGGCAAAGGTGGTCGAGCGGCTAAACCGAGCCGAGTCGGCCGCCGAACTTCGTTTTTGTCACGATGAACTGGCGCGTGAACTGCGGCGCTGTGCAGTACGTGAACAAATGAGTCAGCTGGCCAATGACATCGTTTCTGTCCATGAAGCCATCCTTCGCCGCGCGTTCTTCCTTGCGGAGCGGGAGACGATGAAACGGTCGGTCGGCATTCGTCCTTCAGCGTGGTGCTGGTATGTGATGGGAAGCATCGGCCGGTGTGAGCCGACGATTTGGACGGATCAAGATCACGGCATTTTATTCAACTGTCCTGAGAACGAGGAAGCGGCTTGTTATGAATTCATTCGCCATATGGCGACGATCGGGGTAGACATGCTGCATGAGGCAGGATATCCGTACTGTTCCGGTTACGTGATGGCGACGAACAAGCGGTGGGCGCAGTCAGTCCGCGGCTGGGAGCAACAGCTTTTTTCCTATTTGGACAGCGGGTGGCCGAACGACATTCGTTTTTTGTTGATTGCGATGGATATGCGGCCTCTTTATGGGGAAGCGGAATTGGCTGAGACGGCAAGAAAGGCGCTGTTTGCGGCGGTGGCCGAACGGCCGCTGCTGTTGGCGCGCATGGGCGAGCACGTTCAGTTTCCTCCGGTTCCGCTCGGCTGGTTGGGCAACGTGCAAACGGAGCGATGGGGGCCGTACAGCGGGGCCGTTCATATGAAACAAAGCGGTTACGTGCAGCTCACCAACGCTTTGAAATGGTTGGCCTGTTTTGCGCACGTCCCGGCGGCGGGCACAGCCGAGCGGCGGCGGGCGCTTGAAGCGAATGGTGTATTGACGGCGCCGCTTTCCGACGCCGTTTGCGAGGCGCTTTCTGTTTACTATTCGATTCGCCTGAAGTACAGCACTGAGGCGGGGGACGGACGTGAATACGTGTTATGGCGGGCGCTTGAGCGGACGGAACAAAAGCAGCTGAAACAAGCGATGCGCACTGCCAAACGGTTGCAGCGCTTTGTCGCCCGGCGGGTGGCTAACATTCATGCATGAGCGGCACCGTTTTTGGCAGCGGGCGCTCCGCTTGTTGTCGCTCGGCGTTCCGCGCGAGGCATCATCCGCCTTATTTGGGCATGACCATTCGTGGCAACAGGAAACATGGCTTCGCTCGCTGCAAAAGGAAAAACAGCACATCATCGATTGGCATGGCCGTTTGACTGATATCCCGTTTGTCATCATCGATATGGAAACGACCGGCTTTTCCCCGGAGCAAGGCGATGAAATTTTGGCCATGGCGGCAGCGAAAACGGTCGGAGGGGTCGTGACGGATGCGTACATGACGCTCGTCAAGCCGGAAAAGCCAATTCCGGAACATATTTCCGCCTTGACCGGCATTGAGGCGAAGGATGTGGTGTTCGCTCCGCCGCTTGCTGAGGCGCTGCGCACGTTTGTGCCGTTTATTGCCGCCGGCGTCTTAATCGGCTATCATATTGGCCATGATTTGGTGTTTTTGCGTCATGCCCTTTGGCGCCATTACCGGCAAAAATGGAGCGGACGCTTTCTTGACTTGCAGCCGATGATGATGCTGATCGGCCATTCATGCCCGACGTTTGACGATGCATTAGCCTGTTATGGCATCCGCTGCCCGCGCCGTCATACGGCGGATGGCGACGTGGAAGCGATGGTGAAGCTCTGGGCGATCGTGCTCGATGAATTCCGACACCGCGGCATCGAAACATTGCATGATTTGTACGCCGCGCTCAGCCGGTGTTGATGTTGCCCGCGCCGAGAAGCCATTGGCGATTGTCTTTGGCAGGGGAACTCAAGTTTCAACAGCCGATCTTGACCAACAAGCAATGAACGCTCGGCGGAACAAAAAAGAGGGAGGCGGCAACGAAAAAAAGCGCCCAACTTGGCGCTTTTTTTGTTGGGATTAGAGCGGTTTTGTCGGAGTCGGTTCGGCATAGCCTTCTTGATATTTTTCGTCGATCATGCGCCGAATGTCTTTGATCGATTTCCCTTGATCGTAAGCGGCGATCGATTCAGCGGCGATGTCGAGGCAGACGCCGCATTTGGTTGCATGATCATCCCAGACAATCGATCCGTCTTTTTTATTTTCATAGACAAAGCAGTCATAATTGTTCTTATGACCGGCCGATTGTCCGCAGCCGCAATAGCATGGGATGTTCTCAAGCAGCTCGCGATGTTCCGCCGCTTGTTGGTACAAGACGGCCATTTCTTCTTCAAACGCGCTCAAAAAGTTCGGCAAATGCTCGATCGATTTCGTCGTTTCACGAATATCGCCGGTGGCGGTTTTCGTCATATGCGAGTGGTTTTGTTCTTGGCTGTTGTCACCAGTGCAGCCTGAGAGCAGAAAGCTGAATGACAATACACATGCGGTGATGAAGGTAGGGTGTTTCACCGTCTTTCTTCCTTTCCGTGTGAGGTTTGCATTTTGAATGTACCATACCGATAGATAAGCAGCAACTGTTTTTGTCCTTGGGAAATGAAGTGAGCGTCAAGACGAGCCATAGGGCAGGAATGCTGGGAAAGGAAAAAGGCAGAAGCGGCTGACCGCTTCTGCCTTTAGTTAGCGGGCGATTATTGCCCTTGCAAGAAGTATTTCTCAATATCATCCAACATTAAATGGGCCGCGAGCACGCCTCCAGCCGTGTTCCAAATCGTGTCGCTCACTTTGTACACCTTGCCTTGTTTCGCGACGTTTAAGTTTTGAAAGAGCGGGTCGTTGATCCATTCTTTTTCAAGTTCACTCGCTTTGCCGTCGCCTGTTTCATATGTAAAGTAGAACAAGATGTCGCCGTCCATGGCCGGGATGCGTTCTTTCGTCACACCGGTTTCCGCGAAGTCATTGACGTTTTGCGATTCCGGGCGGGCGAAGCCAAGTTGATCCAAAATGACACCGGAGAACGAGTCTTTATGGTAAATGCGCACATCGCCGGCCATAAAGCGGACGATCGATACTTTCATCTTCAGCTTGTCGCCGAGTTTTGCTTTTAAGTCTTCAATGCGTTTGTCATATTCTGCAATGACTTGTTTTCCTTTTTCCTCTTGGTTCACGGCTTTCGCATAGAGCATAAAGTTGTCTTTCCAGTTGCCGCGCAGCGTTTCAGAGAAAACGGTTGGAGCGATTTGTTTCAACTGTTCATAAATTTTTTCATGACGCAGTTTGTTGCCGATAATCAAATCTGGTTTCAAGGCGGCGATCGCTTCAACGTTTGGCTCCGATTCCAGACCGAGCTCTTTGACGCCGTCCATTTTGTCTTTAATATGGTCGTACCACGGATCGCCCGTCCACGATTTGACGGCGCCGACCGGCTTTATGCCTAGCGCCAGCAACGCTTCTGTTCCTTCGTTTGTCAATACAACGACCCGTTTGGGCGTGCCTTTGATTTCGGTCGTGTCCATGGCGTGTTCGACTGTGTAGCTTGCTTCTTTCGATTGATTGCTGTCCTTCGGTTTGGCCGTTTCTTCCTGTTTTCCGCCGCAGCCGGCAAGAAGCAGGAGGGAAAGGATGAAGGTGGAAAGAAGGGTGAGATGTCGTGATTTCACTAGCCAATCCCCCTTTGTATTTGATAATGAATTTCATTTCCGTGTTATATAGTAATAAAAGTGAGAATCATTGTCAACTATAAAATGAAAAAATGATAAAAAAATCATAAGAAAACGCGAAAAAACATTGACGATGAGAGTCATTATCAAATAGACTTGACGATAGAGAGACACAAAAGAGGATAAAGCAGGGGAGATCTCAGAGATGCTGGCGACAAAACGTGAAAAAATGGTTGGCCTCATCGGATTGTTGATTGTACTGCTTGTCGCCATGTGGATGAGCATCGTTTGCGGGTATACCGATACGAGTTGGCGGCAGGCGGTGGCGGCTCTCATCGACAATGATGGATCGAATGCCCATTTAGTCGTGGCGACGGTTCGGCTGCCGCGAGCGTTGATTGCGGCTGCAGTTGGCGCTAGCTTGGCGATGGCCGGAGCGCTCATGCAAGCGCTGACGCGAAACCCGCTCGCTTCGCCAGGCATTTTCGGTATTAATGCCGGAGCCGGTTTTTTCATTGTTGTGATGGTCACCTTTTTTTCCATTTCTTCATTGCAACTGTTATCTTGGGTCGCATTTATGGGGGCGGCGATGGCGGCGTTGATCGTGTTTGTGATCAGCGCCGCGGGGAAGGACGGGCTGACGCCGCTGAAGATGACGCTCGCCGGCACGGCGGTCGCGGCTTTATTTGCCTCGCTGACGCAAGGGATGCTGGCGATGAATGAAAAAGCGCTTGAAGAAGTGCTCTTTTGGCTGGCCGGGTCGGTCGCCGGCCGGAAGCTCGAGCTGTTGGCTGCCGTCTTTCCGTATTTGGCTGCCGCCTGGCTTGGGTCCATGCTGCTGGCGCGCCATGTCAACATCTTAATGATGGGAGACGATGTAGCGAAAGGGCTCGGGCAGCGGACAACCTTCATTAAAGCGGCCGCCGCTCTCTTGGTTGTCCTGCTCGCCGGCGGGTCGGTGGCCGTCGCCGGTCCGATCGGCTTTATCGGCATCATGGTGCCGCACATGGCGCGGGCGCTTGCCGGTGTCGACCACCGCTGGCTGCTTCCGTATTGCGCCTTGCTCGGCGGAATTTTGCTTCTGGCCGCCGACATCGGGGCGCGCTACGTGCTCATGCCGCGCGAAGTGCCGGTCGGCATCGTCACTGCGTTGATCGGCGTTCCGTTTTTCGTCTACATTGCCCGCAGGGGGATCACTGTCAAATGAAAAAATACGTCACGGTCCGAGTGGGAAAACACATCTCGTTTTTCTATGACAAAAAAGCTGTTGTGGTGCTCGCCGCGCTCATAGCAGCGGCCATCTTCCTTTTCCTTATCAGCATTGGCAGCGGCGAAATACGCATGTCCCCGCTTGAGGCTGCTGCCGCGCTGTTCGGATACGGAGAGGAAATTCATCAGACGGTGATTGTGACGTTCCGTCTGCCGCGTGTGCTTGTCGCTTGGTTGGCCGGAATGGCGCTGGCTGCCGCGGGTGCCATTTTGCAAGGGATGGTGCGCAACCCGCTCGCTTCGCCGGATGTGCTCGGCATCACCGGCGGAGCGGCGGCCGCGGTCGTTGGCTTTTTGGCGCTGTTTAGCGATGAAAATCACTCTCTCATTGTCAGCATCCACTGGCTGCCGCTCGCTGCTTTTCTCGGCGCTTCGGCCGCCGCTTGGCTCGTGTATATGCTGGCGTGGAAAAACGGCCTCGCTCCGCTTCGGCTCGTGCTTGTCGGCATCGGCGTTTCTGCGCTCATGCAGGCGTTGACGACACTGTTGATGATCACAGGACCCATCTATCGGGCGAGCCAGGCAAACGTGTGGATTACGGGCAGTGTGTATGGTGCTTCTTGGCAGCACGTTTTGCTCATGGCGCCATGGGTCATCGGACTGCTCCTTGTGGCGATATTGGCCGCGCGGCATGTCAATGTGCAGGAGCTGGGCGATGAGCTGGCGATGGGGCTTGGCGGCGCGGTCGAACGGCAACGGCTGGGCCTTGTTTTGCTTAGCACCGCGCTCACCGGCGGCGCGGTCGCTTTCGCCGGCGGCATCGGCTTTGTCGGGCTGATGGCGCCGCATATGGCGCGCCGCCTTGTCGGTTCGGCGTTTGGCGCTCTTCTTCCGACCGCTGCACTGTTAGGCGGTGTGTTCGTCATGGGGGCGGATTTGGCTGGGCGGTTGCTGCTTGCGCCGGCGGAAATTCCGGCCGGGGTGTTTACCGCCGCGCTTGGAGCGCCGTATTTTATTTATTTATTGTATCGAAGTCGGAAATCATAAGGAGGGATGCGCATGCATGCGTTGCAGGCGAAAGAGTTGACGCTATCCTATGGCGAGGCGCTCATTATTGACCGGTTGCATTTGACGATTCCAAAAGGAAAAATCACGGTGTTCATCGGCGCGAACGGCTGCGGCAAGTCGACGTTGCTGCGCGCCTTGGCGCGGTTGCTAAAGCCGACAGGCGGGGCTGTTTTGCTTGATGGAAAAGAGATTGCCAAACAGCCGACAAAAGAAATCGCCCGCCGGCTCGCCATTTTGCCGCAATCGCCTATGGCTCCGGAAGGACTGACCGTGTTGCAACTCGTGAAGCAAGGGCGCTACCCGTATCAAACGTGGTTCAAGCAATGGAGTGACGAAGATGAGCGGGCGGTCGAGCGCGCTTTGGCGGCAACCCGGCTTACAGAGCTGGCCGAGCGGCCGGTCGATTCGCTTTCCGGCGGACAGCGCCAACGCGCATGGATCGCCATGACATTAGCGCAAGAAACAGACATCATTTTGCTTGATGAGCCGACGACGTATTTGGATCTCGCGCATCAAATCGACATTTTAGATTTATTGTTTGAGCTGAATGAAAAGGAACAACGGACGATCGTCATGGTGCTTCACGATTTGAATTTGGCGTGCCGCTACGCCCACCATCTCGTCGCCATTCGCGATAAAACGGTGTATGCTGAAGGGAAGCCGGAAGACGTCATTTCTCGCCAACTCGTGAAAGATGTGTTTCAGATGGATTGCCAAATTACGTACGATCCGCTCTTTGGCACCCCTCTTTGCATTCCGTACGGAAAAGGGCGGCGCATTTTACAGAAAGAAGGCGTATCATGATGAGACTGTGCGAAGACGAAATGAAAGCGTTGGAAACGTATCGTTTTTCAAGCAAGAAGACCGATGCCTCGTCATCGATGTTGTTTTCCCGGTTGCTTGAGGACGACGAACAGCTTGCGAGTTATGTTGCGCATGTGCGCGCTGAAATGGGAGCGGCGAACGATGCCGTCGCGGCGTCGATGTTCGTCAAACGAGTAAGCTTTTTGGCACCGATGGCGCTATACGCCATGTCGGTATGGAACAAGCGGCTTGTGCTCGATCCTGGGCGAATTTGGCTTGACACGGACGGCGAAGGGGAGATGTGGATGCCGCGCTTTCGTCTTGAGCCGCCGGAAGCCGAGGCGTGCGGCATTGAGCGCAGCTGCTGGCGTGAGCAAGTCGTGCGCGACGTATTTGCCGGTTTGTTCGCCCCGCTTGTCGCTGAGCTTCGGCGTCTGACGCGCGTGTCGCCGCTTATCTTATGGGAAAACATTGCGATTTATGTGTATTGGGTATATGAACGGTGGCTTGAGGATGAGTCGCTTGCCTCGACCGCCGACCGGCTGCGCGATGATTTCCGCTTCCTTATTCATGAAGCAGACGGCCGGTTGTTTGGACAAAAAGACAACCCACTTCGCCGCTTTTTTAAAGGGGCAAGCGGCATGCAGCGGACGACGTGCTGCCTATATGTACACACCAAAGGGGGGACGTGCTGTCAAACGTGCCCCATTCGCGCCCGCCAGCGGCAAACCGGGTGACCGGCGAGCCGAGGGCGGGTTGTTTTATTTTGGACAAAAGAGTTGCGAAATTTGTTGATTTTTGCCGGGATTTTCGTGAAAATGGAAGTGTGGACATCGCTTATTTTGGTAAAATGGCGAGGTAGCAATTGCATGGATCAGTATACAGCCTTTTTCCATCACTTCACAGAAGCAGTGGCCATCTTAAATTTGCAAGGCGTGATGATTTATCATAATCCGGCTTTTGCCGATTTGGCGCTGAGCGAAAAGGAACAGAGAGCGCTGTTGGTGGAAGGCCGGATGTTGGCTGCGCGCATGAAACAGAGGCCAGTTGCGTCCCGCTTGGAGTTGCTCGACGGTTTATTGATCGCGGGCGTGTCGCCGATCATCGGTAAAAACGGACAGACGGCCGCCGTCTTATGCGTCCTTCGCCGCCAAGCAGAGGAGAGCGGCCTGCAAGAGCGGCTCGCCGAAGCGGAACGGCGTCTGCAGTTGATTGTTGAGCATTCAAATGATTACGTGTTGATTTTTTCTCCGAATCGTGAATTGTCATACATTCCGCCGTCATGGAAGCGGAAAACAAACGAGCGTCTTCCAGTGTCATACGAAGAGGTGCTGACGTTTGTCCACCCTGATGACGCCCCGGTCGTGGCACAAAAATTGGCCGAGCTTTACGATACATACAAGGCGCAAACCGCTGAATTCCGCAAACAAGGCGAGCATGGGGAATGGGTCTGGATGGAGGCGCAAGGGAAGGCGATTGTCAACGAAACGGGGATGCTTGACTGCGTCATCGTGACCGTGAAAAACATCAGCGAGCGGAAACGGTACGAAGAGAAGCTCCGTCAGCTTGCCTACTTCGATTCGCTCACGGGCATCGCCAACCGCAGCTATTTCGAGCGGCACATTCATGAGCTGATCGCCAGTCAGACGCCGTTTGCCCTTTGTTATTTGGATTTTGACAAATTCAAATGGATCAACGACCATTTTTCCCATCAAGCCGGCGATTACTTTTTGCGCGAGGCGGTCAAGCGCGTTCAGCATGCGCTTCGGCCGGGTGACTTTTTCGCTCGCATCGGTGGGGATGAGTTCGTCCTGCTGCTGCCGAACATCACGAAGATAGAGATGACCGATTTGGCCGAGCGGCTTGTCAGTTCGTTTCATGAGCCGTTTTATTACGAAAAACAGCTCATCCAGTCAACATTGTCGATCGGCATCGCTTTTTTCCCGAAAGACAGCGACCGGATCGAACAAGTGATGAAATATGCCGATCAAGCCCTGTACGAAGTGAAAGAGCGGGGGCGGAACGGTTATGCGTTTTACCGGCCGACTGAACATCGGCATGCGGTGATCAGGCAAGATTTGCCGTTTGCCATTATGCGGGGGCAGTTGTATTTATGCTATCAGCCGAAGGTGCAGCTTTCAAAAGGGAAGGCGATGGGGATTGAGGCGCTGTTGCGCTGGCGTCATCCGATGCTCGGTGAGATTCCGCCGCTTGATTTTATCCCGTTGGCTGAAGAGAGCGGCTTTATTTTCGAAATCACCTTATGGGTGCTCGAAGAAGCATGTCGGCAAGTCAAAGAGTGGCAGAACCGATTTCCGGGATTGAAGCTGGCTGTCAATTTGTCGCCGTTTTTGCTCAATCGTCCAGAACTCGTCGAACATGTCAAGCGCATTTTACGGCAGACGGGCTTAGAACCCGCCCAACTGATTTTAGAAGTGACCGAAAGCGGACTGATGGAAAACATCGAAACAGGGCGGCACATTTTAACTGAGCTGCGGCGGCTCGGTGTGCAGGCGGCGATCGACGATTTCGGCACCGGCTTTTCCTCGCTTGCGTACATCCGCAATTTGCCGGTGTCGCTATTGAAAATCGATCGCAGTTTTATTCAAGGCATCGCAGAAAACTCGAAAGATGCCACGATCGTGGATACGATCATTCATTTAGCCAAAAGCTTGGATATTGAAGTATTGGCCGAAGGGGTCGAAACCGAGTCGCAAGTTATGCTTCTTTCGCAAATGCATTGCGACTATGCGCAAGGGTTTTACTTCAGCCGTTCGCTCGAAGCGGAGAAGCTGCAGCAATGGCTCGAGGAATACAACCGCACGGCCTGCAATGGGCCTCCGTCATAAGTCGGTCATTTCCACTCATGAGTTTCCTCCGCTTGCCGCAAACTACACTTGATGACTAGGCAAGAGGAGGAAAAACCATGGAATTTGCGCCGCGAAGCGTCATGATCGAGGAGTTCATCGACACCCTCGAGCCGATGATGGAAGCCTACGGACTCGACCAAGTTGGCATTTTTGAAGAGCATGGTGAAGGTGGTCGCTACTACATCGGCTATACGATCAACAAAGACGATGAGATGATCACCATTCATCTGCCGTTTGTAAAAAACGAACGCGGTGAACTGGCGCTCGAGAAGCAGGAATGGACCGTCCGAAAAGACGGCCGAGAGAAAAAAGGCTTTCATTCGCTGCAAGAAGCGATGGAGGAAGTCATTCATGAATAAATAATGGATAAGCGGCCGCGCTCGGCCGCTTTTTAGCCATCGAAAGGGAGAGGAACATGATTGCTGAACTTCACATAGCAGACTACGAGACGGCTGTTATGGTGCTGCACCTGCAGCGGCGTGCGTATACGATCGAGGCGCAGATCATCGGCAGCACGGCGCTCCCGCCGCTTCACGATACGATCGCTTCTCTGCAACGATGCGGCGAGCGCTTTTTCGGCTATTTTCAAGGTGAACGGCTCGTTGGGGCGATCGCTTGCGAGCGGAATGGGAAGACGCTTCACCTTTGTCGGCTGATGGTTGACCCGGATTATTTCCGTCAAGGGATCGCCAGCGCGTTGCTCGACTTTGTGATCAAGCAAGAGCCGTCGATAAGCGAGATCGTCGTGACGACCGGAAGCGGCAACGTGCCGGCCATTCGCTTTTACGAACGCCATGGGTTTCGTGCCATCGAGCGCATCGAAACGCCGGAAGGAATTGAACTAACGAAACTCGTGAAAAAGAACCGGAAAAGATGAACAGAGCCGTTGATTTGGTGAGAAGCTCCAAATCCGATGATTGTGTTGTCCAACGGCATTCAAGCGGAGATCAAGGATGGCAGGAACGCACATGCCGCGTTTCGTTTGCTGGAATCGGCTATTAGGTTGATAGAGAAGAGAGAAACGAGGGGAAACATGATGACAACCTTGTATTTGACAAGACATGGGGAAACGAAGTGGAATGTCGAAAAGCGGATGCAAGGAAGGCAAGACTCGCCGCTCACGGAAAAAGGGCGGCAAGACGCCATGCGGCTTGGAAAGCGGCTCGAAGCGGTCGAGTTGGCCGCCATTTACACAAGCACAAGCGGCCGAGCGTGCGAAACGGCCGAGCTGGTTCGCGGCGCGCGGCTTATTCCGATTTATCAAGACGAGCAGCTGTGCGAGATTCATCTTGGCGATTGGGAAGGAAAGACGCATGATGAAATCCGGCAAATGGATCCGGTTGCGTTCGACCATTTTTGGAACGCACCGCATCTGTACGCGCCACAGCGCGGCGAGCGGTTTTTCGATGTGCAACAGCGGGCGCTTGAAGCGGTGCGGCGCATCATCGAACGGCACGAGGGGGAGACCGTCTTGATCGTCACCCACGGCGTCGTGCTGAAAACGCTGATGGCAGCATTTAAAGGTGCGCCGCTTGACCAGCTTTGGGCGCCGCCGTATATGTATGGCACGAGCGTGACGGTCGTTGAGGCGGGTGAGGAGGGGTTTCGCGTAATTGTAGAGGGGGATGCCTCTCATGTAGAGAACGTAAAAGAAGTATAGATGGAAGTTGATTTCGGCAAATAAACGGGGGGCTGACCTACAAGGTCCGTCCGTCCTCAAGATGGGCACAACGGATCGCGTGACATAAGAAGCCGGTGCGTATATATAGCGGCGAAAGAGGGGGATGATCCAAAAGGTCGTCTGTCTTCAATACAGACACAACATATAGAACGGAACAAGAAGTTGTTGTGTATATATAGTGGATAAAAGAGGCTGTCTCAAAAGGTCGTTAAACCGACCTGTTGAGACAGCCTCGAGTGTTAAACGAGCCCGAGCCATCTTGCCAGCTGTGCGGTCGCAAAGGTGACCATAATGGCAATCGCTGTCGGCAAGGCAAAGGCGACGAACGTCCATTTCGCGCTTTTCGTTTCTTTGTAAATGTTGACGAGCGTCGTGCCGCATGGGTAGTGAAGCAGGGAAAACAGCATCATATTGAAGGCGGTGAGCCACGTCCAGCCGTGGTCGAGCAAAATTTGTTTTAGAGAATGCAGGCCATCGACTTCAGTGAGCGCCCCCGCGGATAAATAGCCCATCAGCAAAATCGGCACGACAATTTCATTGGCTGGCAAGCCTAAAATGAACGCCATCAAAATGTAGCCATCCAATCCCAATGCTTTGGCAAATGGGTCAAGCCAGTCGGCTAAATACGCCAGCACGGTCGTATCTCCCACGTGAACGTTGCCGAGCACCCATGTCAGAATGCCGGCCGGCGCCGCAACCGTTACCGCCCGTTTCAGCACATAGAGTGATTTGTCGAGGGTGGCCCGGATGATCGTCTCCATGATTTTCGGGCGTCGGTACGGCGGCAGCTCCAACGTGTAATGGGTCGGAATCCCTCGCAAGGCCGTCTTAGATAAGACCCATGAAACGGTCAACGTAACGACGATGCCAAACAACACCATGGCGACGACCACGCCCGCGGTAACGAACGTGTTCCATCCACCTGTATAGCCAGCCGCCATGAATAAGGAAGAAAGCAGGATCAGCGTCGGCCAACGTCCATTGCAGGGGACGAAGTTGTTGGTCAAAATGGCCAGCATCCGTTCGCGCGGCGATTCGATAATGCGCGTCGACATGATGGCCGCCGCGTTGCAGCCGAAGCCCATGGCCATTGTCAGCGATTGTTTGCCGTGCGCCCCCGCTTTTTTAAACAAGCGATCCATGTTGAAGGCGACACGGGGCAAGTAGCCGTAGTTTTCGAGCAAAGCGAATACGGGAAAGAAAATTGCCATCGGCGGCAGCATCACGCTGACGACCCAAGCCGTGCCGCGGTATAGGCCAAGTACAATAAGGCCGTGCAGCCAGTCGGGGGCGTGAATCGCTTGAAAGGCCATGGTGAGATACGTTTCGATCGTCCCGAACAAGCGGGCGAGCGAATCGGAAAATACGTTGGCGCCGGCAATGGTCACGTACAGGACAGCGGCGAGCAGCACCAGCATAATCGGAAATCCCCACCGCTTCGACGTGACGATCCGGTCAATTTGTTCCGTTCGATCCCGTTTCACGCTGTTTGTATGAGTGACACATTCTCGACAAAGCGCTGTTGATGTTTGAAAGATGGCGGTAACGATTTGCTCGCGCACATTGTCCGGCGCCAATGATTTCGCTTCTGCCATTAAGCGGTCAAATCGATTTGATGGATCCACAGCAGGCATACGCGTTCCCCTCCTTGATCAATGGTTGCGGCGGCTGTTTCAGTGCTTGAAGCAGCGATGTATCGCCGTCAAGGAGACGAAGAGCGATCCAGCGAGCAGGATACGTGTCTCCCATCACTTCTTTAACGAATGGAAGAAGCTTGGCAATGCCTCGTTCGATTTCCGGACTGTACCGGATGGAAAGTGGGTTGGTGTTGATACGGCCATGCGCCATGGCATCCACCGTATCAAGAAGTGCATCGATTCCTTCCCGGTTGCGGGCCGAGATCGGCACGACCGGCACGCCGAGTTTGGCGGCTAATTTTTTTGTATTGATATGAATGCCTTTCTTTTTCGCTTCATCCATCAAATTGATGGCGACAATGACGCGGTTGGTCATTTCCAATACTTGAAGCGCCAGATTTAGGTTGCGCTCTAATGCCGTAGCATCGACCACAACGACTGTGACGTCAGGACGTTGAAACAGGAGAAAATCGCGCGCCACCTCTTCATCGGCTGAGTTGGAATAGAGGGAATACGTTCCCGGCAAGTCGACGATTCGGTACAATGTGCCGCGGTGGCGGCATTCTCCTTCCGCATGAGTGACCGTTTTCCCAGGCCAGTTGCCGGTATGTTGGCGCAGGCCCGTTAAGACATTGAACAACGTGCTTTTGCCGGTGTTCGGATTTCCCATTAAGGCAATCGTATACGTCATATCAGTCATGGTGGATCTTCTCCCCGTAAATATAGTCACTTTCTTCTTTCCTTAATGCGATCGTCGTTCCACAAATGCGATAGGCGGTCGGGTCGCCAAGAGGGCTTCTTTGCCCGACTTCTACTTCCCCGCCGGGTACAAATCCCAAATCAAGCAACCGCCTTTTTAACATAGGATCAGGAACATCAACCTTTTCGATGAGAAATTGATCGCCCGGTTTCATATCGGAGAGGCGGCAACGTTTTCCTTGCGCCATAAAAGTTTCCCTCCGTTTAATATTTTTTATAAAAGACATTTTTTTTGCTTAGACCAACTTTTGTGTTTATCATATTCCAGTTGCCTTGCTGTTGTCAATCAATTTGTTTCATTTTTTTCTGACAGAGTTGTCGAACTGGCAACTATTCAAAACAGTAGGAAATCGTGTTATCATATGAATAGTCTGAACAAACTATCGGCAGAAAGGCGGTGACGGCGTCTCGTGACGCACGATGAAATGAAAGCGATTACGGAAGGGACGATTCTTTGGCAGCCGACCGAGGAGCAAATTCGGCAATCGAACATTCGACGGTATATGGACTGGCTGAAAGAGAAAAAGGGGTTGTCATTTAACTCGTATCGCGAGCTATGGACATGGTCAGTTGAGCATCTTGAAGAATTTTGGGAAACGATTTGGGAGTATGGCGGTGTGCAAGCGGCGACGCCATATGAATGCGTGCTGCGGGAGCGGAAGATGCCAGGGGCGGAGTGGTTTCCGGGCGCGACGCTCAACTATGCGAAGCATATGTTCCGGCATGCGCGCGCCGACCGTCCGGCCATCATTTTCCGCTCGGAGCGAGTGCCGTACCGGGAAGTGTCATGGCAGGAGCTGAGCGAAACAACGGCGGCGATCGCCAAAGCATTGCGAGCGATGGGGGTAAAGCGCGGCGATCGCGTGGTTGCTTATATGCCGAATATCCCCGAGACGGTGATGGCGTTTTTGGCGTGCGCGTCGATCGGCGCCATTTGGTCAAGCTGCTCGCCGGACTTTGGCGCCGGCAGCGTCATCGACCGGTTTGCGCAAATCGAGCCGACGGTCTTGTTTGCCGTCGACGGCTGCCAATACAACGGCAAAGAGTTTGACAAAATGCCAGTCGTGTCCGAACTGCGCGCCAAGCTGCCGTCATTGAAAAAGACGGTGCTGCTTCCGTATTGGCGCGGGCAGATGGAGGCCCTGGATGAGGGTGTCGTGCTGTGGGATGATATCGTGGCGGATAAGGGAGAGCTCGCCTTTGAAGACGTTCCATTTGACCATCCGCTTTGGATTTTGTACTCTTCGGGAACGACGGGTTTGCCGAAGCCGATCGTTCAAGGGCATGGCGGCATTTTGCTTGAACATTTGAAAGCGTTGACCATTTCCGAGAACTTGACGAAAGACAGTACGTTTTTCTGGTTTACGACGACCGGATGGATGATGTGGAACTTTCTCGTCGGCGGCCTGCTGGCCGGATCGACCATTGTGCTCTATGACGGCAGCCCGACGTATCCGGACGGCAACGTTTTATGGGAGCTCGCCGAGAAGGCAGGCATCACCCATTTCGGCACAAGCGCGGCGTTTATTAACGTCTGCATGAAGCTCGGCCTCAAACCGAAAGAGCACTATGACTTATCGAAGCTTGAGGCTGTGCTTTCGACCGGCTCGCCGCTGACGGTCGAAGGGTTCGCCTGGGTGTATGAAAACGTCAAGGATGACATTTGCCTGGCATCATGCAGCGGCGGAACAGATGTGTGCACCGCGTTTGTCGTCGGTTCGCCGATTTTGCCGGTGCGTGCCGGCGTCCTCTCGTGCCGCGCGTTGGGCGCCGATGTGCAGGCGTTTGACGAAAACGGCCAGCCGCTTGTGAATGAAGTCGGTGAACTTGTGATTACAAAACCAATGCCGTCGATGCCGCTCTTTTTCTGGAACGACCCGGACGGCGAGCGGTACCGGAACAGCTATTTTGACACGTATCCAGGCGTCTGGAAGCACGGCGATTGGATTAAGATTGATGAACAAGGCGGCTGCGTCATTTACGGCCGCTCCGACTCAACGATCAACCGCGCCGGCGTCCGCATGGGCACGAGCGAAATTTATCGCGCCGTCGAAGCGGTCGACGGGGTGCTCGAAAGCTTGGTAGTCGATTTAGAAATGATGGGCAAGCAGTCGTTTATGCCGCTGTTTGTCGTCCTGAAGCCAGGCGTGGCGCTCGATGATGAGCTGAAAGACCGCATCCGCCAGTCGATTCGGCAACACGTCTCGCCGCGCTTTGTTCCAGACGAAATTTACGAAGTGAAGCAAATTCCAAAAACGCTAAATGGAAAGAAGATGGAAATTCCGGTCCGCAAGCTGCTCTTAGGCTTCCCGCTTGAAAAAGCGGTCAACCCGGGCTCGATGGCCAATCCAGAGGCGCTCGACGTTTTCCTCGAGCTGGCGAAAGAATTGGCGGAGAAATGGAACATGAGTGGGCATTTTTCGTAAAGCGCGAGAAAGGTTGTTATTGAGCAGGGATGCTTAATAACAACCTTTATGCTTACTACAAGGCTATAAACAAAGGGAGCTGGTATTATGAATGAAAGCAAGCGACAGAGGCTGATGAAAAAAATTGAAAACCATTTACGGACGACAGCACGGAAATTAGTAAAGTTTGATACCGAAAAGGAGGCTTTGCAATACTTGGTGAACGCTTTTCGTGAGGAACTGGAGTGCGATCTGATCGCCATTGTGCTAAAGGAAGGGGATCACGTCATTCCAACATTATATCAAGGTGATTTTCAATATGGAATTCCACACTCGCCGATTGCAATGGCTAACTGTTTGCCCCGGTTGTTTAAAGGGAGTACAACGTTTCAAGAAGTGAATGACGAGTGCGCGTGTCCATTGATTGGCTTGTTGAAAAAAAATAGGATAAAAACGTGGTTCAGCGTTCCAATTAAAGATGAAGAAAACGAATACGGAATTTGTATGATCGGGTTTCAACGTCACGTTTCACTACTCGCAGAGGCTAAGCAATTGTTTGATCACTTTGGAGAAGATGTTGCCCTTGCTGTGACAGTGGCTCGGAACAAGGAAGTGCAACGACGAAAAATGATCGACCTTGAGTGGATTGCTCAACACTTTTCGCTCGACTCACCTCTTGAGCAGTTTGTTGAAAAAATTGTCGAGCGAGCAGGCAAGGGAACAAATGCGGATGGTGCCTGCATGTATTTATACCGGGAGGAGGACAATAGTTTCGTTGTTCATCCTCCTTTATATGGAAATATAGCTAGTCCGAAACAAGTAATGATGAAAAATAATTACCGGGTCAGTGATTATTTTCGCTTTTTAGAGAGACCAGGTGGAGATGAGCTAACAGTGCCGCTCGTTGTTAACTTCAAAACAATTGGTGTGTTGCATGTTGAGCGGAAACAGGAAGGAAAATTCACAAAAGAAGATTTAGAAATTTTGGATATGTTAGCCAACTATGTTGCGGTTACGCTCGAAAACCTCCGATTATATCGTCAGGAACGGGATCATACCTATCGTCTTCATCTTCTCCTTCAATATCAACAAAAGTTGATGAAAGAAACGATTCAACACGAAAACTTTCAAGGCATTACGAAGACACTTAGTCAAATGTTTGCCAAAGCAGTTATGGTATTTGATCGTTTTATGCGGCCAATCGCTTATGAGTTAGGGACTTTAAATGAGCAACACCTGCAGGACATTGCCAAGAAAGCATTACAACAAGCGGTCGGACAAAGCCGAATGGAAGGATATACTTTGCTCGATGGCTTACCGGACGTTCCGGTGACAGTTTGGCCAATTAACAGGGGAAGGGATGTGGTGGGCTATTTAGCTATTGGCGTACATCCACAAGAGATCGATGATTTTTTTCGCTTGAGTGTTGAACTAGCTCTTAATATTTTTTCTATCCAGTTTATGAAACAAAAGCTCGTTTTTGATACAAGGGAGCAACTAAAAGATAGTTTTTTAAATAAATTGTTGGCTGCAGAAATCGAGGAGGAAGAGAGCATTATCCAGTATGCCAATGTATTTCAATGGAATATTTTTGATGAGCACCGTATTGCCGTCTTGCACTTTCAATTTTCCGAACCGGAAGGGCAGGTAGATCTGTTTAAAAGGAATGTTGAGAAAACAACATTATGGGATCGTTTAAAAGCACGAATTACTATGGAGGATCCTAACGTGTTATACGGGGGTATTGGGGATTGGTATATTTTGATTGTACCAGCTCGCAAGGAAGGAAAATTTCCAATTAAATACTGGGAAAAATGGTACCAACGGATTAACGAGTGGATCAAAGAGGAGGGGGCGTCATGCCGAGCTTTTTTGGGGATCGGAGGGAAGACAGCATCGATCCGTGACTATTATTTTTGCTATCAGCAGGCGGTTCAGGCGTTGCACGTCATTCTCCATAGTTTTCAAGGGACAAGCTTGGCGTTTTTTGACGAGCTTGGGGCATACACGGTATTGCACCATTTAAAAGAGCTGGAGGCGGCAAAACTGTTTGTCGACAACTATCTTGGCCCGTTGATCCGGCATTCCGCGGAACGAAACGTGGATTGGCTGCAAACGATTCGTGTCTTTCTCGATTGCAACGGTCATTTGACTGAAACCGCCGAAAGGCTGTATATTCACCGCAGCACCCTTCAATACCGGCTCGAAAAGATTGAAGAAATGCTCGGTTTCTCTTTGAGCGGGGCAGAGCAGCGATTCAATTTGATGATGGCGTTAAAGTTGTACGATTTATATGGCCTGCCTTCCGCCAAAATACTGAAAAGATAAGCGTGTTTTCCTGCATTATGCAGGTATTTTTTTATATTTACCTTATTTATAATCAATAGCAAAGACAATATAGAAAATTCGAAAAATAAGGGAGGATTTGACGAATGGCAGCAACGATCGGAATCGTGGGAGCTGGTACGATGGGAAGCGGCATCGCCAATTTAGCTGCGTTATCAGGATTTAATGTCATTTTAGTAGATATTGACGAGCCTATGTTGCAAAAAGCGCGCTCACGCATGGAAGCATTTATGGATAAAAGCGTGGCCAAAGGGAAGCTGACCACCGAGCAAAAACATGAAGCGCTGGAACGAGTGAAGGGATCAACTAACTTACAGGAAATGAGACAGGCAGATGTCATTATTGAAGCGGTCATCGAAAACATGGAGGTGAAAAAAGAAGTTTTTTCTCAATTGGACAACATTGCAGCAGAACACACCATCCTAGCGACGAACACATCATCGATGTCCATCACAGAAATCGCTTCTGCCACCAACCGTCCAAGCCAAGTTGTTGGTATGCATTTTTTCAATCCCCCCCAGCTGATGAAACTCGTCGAAGTAGTACGCGGATACAAAACGAGTGATGAAACGGTCGAACAGGCGAAAGAACTCGCCCGGAAACTGGGGAAAGAGCCGGTTGAGGTGAAAAAAGATTCCCCGGGGTTCATCGTCAACCGCATTATGATTCCGCAGTTTATCGAAGCAATTCGCCTTGTCGAGGAGGGAGTGGCTTCGATGGAAGACATCGATAAAGCGGTGACGCTTGGTTTGAACTACCCAATGGGGCCGTTTACGTTGCAAGATTTCGCCGGAGTCGATATCGGCCTTCATGTCATGGACTATTTTTACGAAGAGTTTAAGGACGATCGGTTTGCCGCCCCTTTATTGCTCAGACAGCTTGTCCGGTCAGGAAGGCTCGGCCGAAAAACAGGAGCCGGGTTTTATGATTACGATGATGTCTGATAAACGGAGAGGTGGTGATGTTGGCTATACGCCACAACTACGTTTCTAAAAATTTGAAGAGGAGGAATGAGTTGTGAACTACGAATTTTTGCAGTGTGAAATCGAAAATCGAGTGGCGGTTGTATCCATTCACCGCCCTCCGCTCAATCCGTTGAATACAAAAGTGTTTCAAGAGCTATCCGCCTTAATCGATGAGCTCGAAGCCAATCAGCAGGTTGGGGCGGTGGTCATTACGGGAGCGGGGGAAAAAGCGTTTGTGGCCGGCGCCGATATTCATGAAATGATGGACTTGGATTTGGCCGGCATGATGGAAATGAACAAAATATCGCGAAGTGCGTTTTTGAAAATTGAAAACGCATCCAAACCGGTGATCGCGGCGGTGAACGGGCTGGCGCTCGGCGGGGGCTGTGAATTGGCGCTCGCATGCGATTTGCGCATTTGTTCTGAGCATGCCAAATTTGCCTTTCCAGAGATCAATCTCGGCATTATTCCGGGCGGCGGCGGGACGCAGCGGTTGCCGCGCATCGTCGGTCAAGGGGTGGCGAAAGAATTGCTTTATTTCGGCGAAATGATCGATGCCCAGCGGGCGCTTTCTATTCATTTGGTAAACAAAGTCGTCCCATCCGACGAACTTTTGCCGACGGCGAAAGAATGGGCCGGAAAATTGGCGAAAAAACCGGCCATTGCCATGCGTATGCTCAAAGAAGCGGTCAACACGGGAGCTAATGTTGACTTGCAGTCCGGGTTGATGGTGGAAACTGCCTGCTTTGGAAACGCTTTTGCGACTGAAGATCGAAAAGAAGGAATGCGAGCGTTTACTGAAAAACGAAAGCCAGTTTTTAGCGGTAAATAGATTATTTTAGAAATTGACAGAATAAATCTTATGTTTACACAGGTTGCTGATAGATTGAGATCAGTATCCGTTACCTTTGGGAAAGGAGGGCTCAATGAACATCCCGAAGGAAACGGATAACAAAAGCTATTCAGGGAGGGAATCCATGTGAAACAAATCCATCCGTTTAATGTGATCGATAATAGTTCGATCCGTCCATTCCACATTTGGCTTATGATTTGGTTGTTTTTAGTGATCATGCTTGATGGGTATGACGTAGTGATTTACGGTGCTTCGGTTCCTTTATTGATTCGGGAGTGGGGAATTTCAGATGTTACAGCTGGCGCCATCGGGAGTTATACGGTGATTGGAACAGCCATTGGAGCAGTATTATTTGGTATGCTAGCTGACCGGATGGGACGAAAAAAAATTATTTTGTTGACTACATTTTTGTTCGGCTTTTTTACTTTCCTTGCTGGCTTTGCTCCAAATCCAATTTTATTTACCATCTCTCGGATCATTGCTGGGATTGGTCTTGGCGGCGTTATGCCCAACGTCATTGCCCTAGCGACAGAAATTTTTCCGAAACGAGTTCGTACAGCCATTGTTGCCTCGATTTTTTGTGGTTATTCTGTTGGTGCGATTGCCGCGGCATTGACGAGCCGTGCACTCTTACCGACAGTTGGATGGGAACCTATTTATTGGATCGGAGGCATTCCGGTATTATTGCTTCCGTTTTTGATGAAAGGTGTTCCTGAGTCGGTTGGTTTTCTTCTAGAGAAGGGAAGAGAAGAGGAAGCGCGAAAGGTTCTTGCTTTGATTGATCCTCATATTCGCCATGATGGTGCTATTGAACTAGTCAAGCCTGAAAGAAAGACTCAAGCTTCTTTGCCTATCGTGAAATTATTCACAGAGAAGCGGGCGTTTAGCACCGTAATGTTTTGGCTATCTTGCTTCAGTGCATTTGTTCTCATTTACTCAATGAACACATGGCTTCCTCGGCTAATGATGGAGGTTGGCTATGATTTGAGCTCTAGCCTTGTGTTTACAGCGGTGATGCAAATTGGGGCGATCATTGGCACCGTTGTTTTTGGGCCGTTGGTTAATAAATGGGGGTTTAAGAAAGTGCTTGTTCCCTTATTCTTTTGCGGAGCGGTTGCTTTATCACTCATTGGTTTTGCGAACAGCATGATGATTGCTTTTGTTCTCATTGCCATTATTGGTGCGGCTTCGGTCGGTGTCCAAAACATTGCCAATGCATTTGTTTCCCAATATTATCCGGAAGCGATGCGGTCCACTGCCTTAGGAAGCACGATGGCGTTTGGTCGGATAGGAGGTATCGTTGCACCAACGTTTGTTGGATTTTTGCTGTCTTTGAACTTGTCGCCACAATATAACTTTGCAGCTATTGCTAGTGCCGCAGTATTAGGAGGAATTGCCGTGTTATGTGTACAGGAAAAATACGCAGTTTATCGTGCGGAGCGGGTTGAATTAGCCAATGAACAGATCACTGTTTCATAATGTGTGCTGTCGGCATTCCGCAGAAAATGCAATTGGGATTTGGAAGGGAGAAAATGAACATTCAGTTTGAACACCTATTTACGGCTTATGTCGAGGTGGGAAAGCCAATCGAGATCGGCGAAGTTGGTTTTGGCTATCGGAGGATAGTACCGATTATCGGTGGAAGGTTTGAAGGAAAGAGGATGCGGGGACGTGTGCTTTCAGGAGGAGCAGACTATCAACTGATTCGGAAAGATGGAGTCATAGAGTTGCTTGCTTGTTATGTGATTGAGACAGATGATGGAATACCTATTTATGTTGTGAATAGAGGATACCGACACGGACCACAAGAAATCATCGATAAAATTTTTCGTGGCGAGGATGTACCACAAGGTTCTTATTATTTTAAAACGACTCCTACTTTTGAAGTGCGGAATAGTCGGTATGATTTTTTAAACAGAATGGTATTTATTGGAGAAGGAATTCGGAAGCCAGTGGAAGTACAAGTAGCGTTTTATCAAGTGAACTAACTTTTGGGGAAACGGAGGATGGGGAGAGGTGGAAACAGTTCGCGTTTTGTCTGTTCCGCAATTGTTGGAGCGAGCGGCGGCGGACAATCCATCTAGAGAAGCTGTTTATGACCTTCGTCATCGGATGACTTATGGTGAGTTGTATAAAGAAGTACGACAGTTGGCATCAGCGTTGATCGCACTCGGCATTAAACAAGGAGATCGAGTCGGCGTTTGTTTACCAAACTGGCTTGAGACAGTTCAACTATTTTTTGCTATCTCCCAAATAGGGGCGATCGTTGTTCCTTTTAATCCGAAATATCGACAGCACGAAGTCGAACATATTATAAAAAATTCTGGAATGAGGACTGTGTTTGTATGTGAGGAAATCGAAAAGCATATTGGATTGAATCTCATTCAGACCATTGTCAATCAGATCATCACCGTTCGGTTTGTCAAATCGGGCTTCCTTTCCTTGGAACAACTTAGATCCTATGCAACTGATCAACCGTTGCGTACGGTGGCAATCGACCCGCAGCATGACTTGTTTTGTCTTTTATATACATCAGGTACGACTGGAATCCCAAAAGGGGTGATGATTACTCATCGCGGCATCGTCCAATCAGGTATGGCCATTGCAGATAACTTGAAGTGCCGTCAAGATGATGTGTTTCTTATTTGTACACCGATTTTCCATGTGTTTGGCATGGCGTGCAACTTGATGTCTGCTGTATACAGCCAAGCAAAAATGGTGTTGCAGGAAAGATACAACCCAAGAGAGGCGCTGCAACTGATCGAAAAAGAACGAGTAACAATTCATCATGCGGTACCGGCAATGTTTCATATGGAGTTGCATGTGTTGAATAATGAGTCATTTGATTTGTCGTCATTGCGCGCGGGAATGACGGGAGCTGATATTTGTCCATTGGAAACAGTGAAAGCGGTGCGTGAAAAAATGGGAATGGTATTATGCATATCATTCGGGACAACAGAGACTGGCTCTGTTACGATCACCCCGTTTGAGGCAAAAGAAGACCGAATATTTGAAACGGTTGGCAAGGCATTGGAAGGAAATGAGGTGAAGATTGTGAATGAACGGAGAGAGGTGCTGCCGCCAGGGAGAATTGGTGAAATTGCCTGCCGAGGGTTTGGTGTCATGAAAGGATATTACAACATGCCGGAACAAACAGCGGAAGTGCTTGACGAGGAAGGTTGGTATTATACCGGCGACCTCGGGATGATGGATGAGGACGGATATATTCGGTTTATGGGTCGGAAAAAGGAGCTGATCATCCGCGGGGGATACAACATTTATCCGAAAGAGATCGAAACCATTTTGCAACGGCACCCGGGTGTCTTCGCCGCGGCAGTGATCGGTCTGCCTGAGCCGGTGTTGGGAGAGGAGGTTTGCGCTGTCATCCAACCAAAGGAAGGGTCTTATATAACTGAGGCGGACATTGTCGAGTTTTTGCGTCCATTGGTTGCGGACTATAAACTTCCGAACAAAGTTGTTTTTGTTGACCAATTTCCGACGACGGCGAGCGGAAAAATTCAGAAAGGAAAATTAAGAGAGATGATCAAAGAGGGTTAAACCTTGGGAGGGAAGAATATGCGGACAGACATTGTGCTGCTTGAAGGAGCACGCACTGCATTCGCCAAATTTTGCGGCTCGTTTCGTGAAATCTCCGCGACCGATTTAGGAGCTATCGCAGCGAAGGAAGCGATAAAAAAGGCGAACGTTGAACCGGAAGAAATCGATCATGTCGTATTTGGTAATGTTCAGCAGTCAAGCCGCGATGCTCACTTGCTCGCTCGCCACGTCGGCTTGAAGGCCGGGGTGCCGATCGATGTGCCCGCCGTAACGGTAAATCGTTTATGTGGAACAGGACTCGAGACGATTATCATGGGGGCACGCCTCATTTTAACCGGGGAAGCGGAAGTGGTGCTGGCGGGGGGCACCGAAAACATGAGTCAAGTGCCGCACGTCATCCGAGGTATGCGCTGGGGAACGCCATTAGGCAGTCCGACGGTGGAAGACTGGTTGTGGGACGGTCTGTATGATACCGTTGGTGGTTGTAGCATGGCGATAACAGCAGAAAATTTAGCGAAAAAATATGACATCACGCGCGAAGAGGCCGACCAACATGCCCTCCGCAGCCATGAGCGGGCGCTTGCGGCGATGGCCAACGGATATTTCCGCCAAGAAATTGTCCCCGTGACCGTGCGAGAAAAAAAGGGAGAAACGGTCGTTGACACCGATGAGCATCCGCGCCAGACAAGTCTGGAACAGTTAAGGGCGCTTCAACCGCGCTTCCTTGAAAATGGAGTGGTAACCCCAGGAAACGCCAGTGGGATGAACGATGGAGCTGCGGCAGTCGTTATCGCTTCGGAGGATTATGCCGCCAAGCGTGGATTGAAGCCGCTCGCCCGTCTCGTTTCGTGGGGAATCGTCGGCGTTGAGCCGCAGTACATGGGAATCGGCCCGGTTCCGGCGATTCGCCAAGCGCTTGACAAGGCGAATTTATCGATGAATGACCTTGACTTAATCGAAATCAACGAAGCATTTTCAGCTCAATATTTGGCTTGCCAGAAAGAACTGGGATTTGACGACGACAAAGGTAACGTCAATGGCGGCGCAGTTGCGCTTGGTCATCCGTTGGCAGCCTCGGGAACGCGCCTCACATTGACGCTCGTTTATGAATTAGGAAGAAGAGGAAAGAAATACGGCGTTTCTTCGCTATGCATTGGTGGCGGCCAAGGCATTGCTGCGATTTGGGAGAGACTGTAATAGGCTAAGAGAAAGTTTGTAAGCTCGCAAAAGAATTATAAGGACGGTATTTTTACAATGGAAGGTAATTGGCAAATGAGTCGTAACGGCGGTTTTTCCATGCCCAACAGGAAAAACCGCCTGATTTTATATAACGTAACGCATTAATGAAGTGGAAAAGAAGACACTTTTTATGCGGAGGGGGGATGGGGAAGATGTCCAAGCCGTTTCGATATATGTCGGGCCGTATCGACCGTTTGACGGATCAGCTCAGGCAATGTCTCGGCCATTTTAAATGTGGCACCAGCCAGTCCGATAGCGCCGATGATGCCAGTTCGATCAAAAACGGGTGCGGCAACCGCTGTAAAACCGATAAATGTTTCATCCCTGTCGACAAAAAATCCGTTTTTGCGAATGACACGCAAACGCTCGAGAAATTGATGTTTATCCACGATCGTGTTCGGCGTATGAGCTTCTAATGGATATTTTTCGAGAATTGCCTTTGTTTCTTCATCAGGCAAATATGCCATAATGGTCGTTCCAAGCGCCCCGTAGTGCAAAACGCGCCGACGTCCAATGTATGAGCGGGGCTGAAAGCCATCATCGCTGTCGAGACGGATGACATATTGCAAGCTGTCTTGTTGGCGCACCGCAAACAAAACGGTGTAGCCAGTTTGCGCCTGCAAGTCATGCAAAAACGGTTCCGCCTCGCGCCGCATATCTAGGTTTTCGAGAACGATTCCTCCGTATTCCAGCATTTTATAACCGAGACGGTATACGTTTTCCTTTTGGTCGTAATGGATCAGCCCTTGCGTTTCGAGCGTCCATAACAGGCGGTAGACGGTAGCTTTCGCTAATTTTGTTTTCGCGACGATCTCTTCGATAGGGAGGCTCGGACGTTCAAAACTAAAACAGTTCAAGATTTGAACCGCTCGTTCCACTGAACGAATTGTCTCCACATTTACCTTTCTCATGATTGCTCTCCTCTGCAGCGATTTTACCTCTGTCCATCATTGTAACATAAAGCGATGATTGATGCCCAGGCTGGAGGGAAGATTGAATATTTTTTTATTTATATTCTAAATAGTTTGACAAGTATTTATATTTGTTATATTATTTAAAGTGTAAAAATGAATTGTTAATTCACTATATGAATTGGAAGGAGAGGGAATGATGGCGGATACGAGAATGAGGGCGCTTGAGCGGCTTCATGAAGAGTTGGAAAAAGTGTATTTAGGTCCGTTGTGGGAAAAACTCGGTAAAATGGTGACGCCCGAGCCCGATCATGAAGTTGTTCCGTACTTGTGGAAATGGGAGACGATCCGCAAGCATTTGCTGGAGGCTGGAGAGTTGCTTCGCTTAGGGAGAGAGAGCGAGCGGCGAGTCGTTTATTTGCAGAATCCATCGCTATTGAAACGAGGTCTAATCGGTTATTCGACCAACACGCTGTATGTTGGAGTGCAACTGTTGTTGCCGGGCGAAGTGGCACCCGCACATCGCCATAGCCAATCGGCGATCCGATTCATTATTGAAGGTGAAGGGGCTTATACGGCTGTCGATGGCGAACGAACATATATGGAGCGCGGGGATTTGATTTTGACCCCGGCATGGACGTGGCATGATCACGGTCACGAAGGAACGGAACCGGTCATTTGGATGGATGGTCTCGACGTCGGATTGGTGAGAAATTTTGCTGGTTCGTTCTTTGAACCGTATTCCGAAGATGTATTCCCGGTTGTCGCCCCTCACAACGGTTCAACGTTCAAATATGCAACGGGAGCGCTGCGTCCGGTTTCCGACCGGAAGCGAAAAGGCTACCCATCTCCGTTGATCGCCTATAAATGGAAGACAACGAAACAAGTACTTGAGAATTTATCCCAACTTGATCCTGATCCCTATGACGGTTATGCGGTCGATTACATCAATCCATTGACAGGGGGATCAGCAGATTTGCGTATTGGGACAACAATGCAAAAATTAACTCCTGGTATGCACACGAAGGCGCATCGCCATGTCCACAGCGCCGTGTATCACGTTCTTGACGGTGAAGGATACACGATCATCAACGGTGTCAAATTTGAATGGGCGAAAGGTGATTTCTTCATTTTACCGCCTTGGAGTTGGCATGAGCATGTCAATACAGGAGAGGGAGACGCTCATTTATTCTCCATTAATGATCTGCCGATTATGGAGAAGCTTGATTTGGAAAGGGAAGAGGAGTATGACAAAAACGGTGGTTATCAATCTATCGTTGATGTGTTCGAGCCACTTTCCCAAATCTAGTATATACACATTTTCTCAAGATGTGCCTAGAAGGCTGGTGAAAAACGGTTGTTTCTCTTGAGCAATGGGGGAGCGTTTGAAAGGCGATCCTGATGTGACAAGGCTTATCTATTTGAGAAACGAGCTTGATAAGCGGCTTGCTTAGCGATTTAAATGAATAAATGATAAAGACGATTTTTGTCTGTAATGTGCCAATCAAAAACAGGAGGGTTGTGCGGTTGAAGGTTCCAATACCGAATATGGTGCAAGACATTGTGGATCATGCGACAACCCGTTATGGGGAGAAGACCGCCCTGATTGATGGAGAGCATGTACTGTCTTTTGTGGAAGTGAACGAACGGTCTTTGCGGCTGGCGGAGCGGTTGAGAGGTTTAGGTGTGCAAAAAGGTGACGCCGTGGCTGTACAGTTACCAAATAGCTGGGAATTTGTGATAGCTCATTTAGCTTTGGCACGTCTTGGAGCCATTATGGTACCTATCAATTTAGTGTATCGACAAAAAGAGCTGTCGTTTATGTTTTCGTTTGCCCATGTTAAAGCGGTCATTGCCATTGACGAATGGAAAGGATTTAATCATGCGAAAATGATGGAATCGCTCCGGCAAACGATTCCGACGTTGCAACATATCATCATCGTTGGGGAGAGAAAGCATCCTGATCACTATAGTTTCGAGTCGTTGTTGACAGGTAACGGGCTTTCAGTGAATGACGACAGGATTTCGCCAGATGATCCAATGATCATGATGTTTACCTCGGGAACGGAGTCTGATCCAAAAGCAGTCATCCATACGTATGAGACATTTATTCCCGCCCATTTGTACAATGGGCGGGAGTACGGGCTGACGGATGATGACGTTGTTCTTTGTTTGACCCCAATGAGCCATATGTTTTCTTTACCAATGATTTTAATGAGCCTTTATAACGGTGCTGCTCAAGTCATGCTATCGCAATTTTCAGTTGAGCACGTTTTAGATGCGTTCAGCCAGCACGGAGTAACCTTTTGTGTAGCTGCACCTGCCCATTTGATTGATATATTAAAAGGAACGGATGAAACAAAAGAATATCCCTCAACACTGCGTCTTGTCTTAACCGGGGGAACAAAAATTCCGTCTTGGATGGTCGAATCGTTCCGTCAGCGTTTCCGTTGTAGCGTCGCTGCTCAGTGGGGGATGACGGAAATTGGAGCGGGATCATTTACGCGGCCGAATGATGAGCCTTATCTCGCTTCCGATACGGTCGGCCGGCCGTGCCCAACAGGGGAAATCGGCATTTTTGATGAGAATCAGCAACCGTTGCCGAACGGGCAAGTAGGAGAGATCGGTTTTCGAGGTCGTTCGCTCTTCAAAGGATATTATAAAAACGAAGCTGCGACTCAACAATTTATGACCAAAGACGGCTTTTTTCTCACTGGAGATTTAGGGTGGAAAGATGAGAAAGGCTATCTCCACTATGTCAGCCGAAAAAAAGACATTATCAATCGCGGTGGGTTGAAAGTACATGCCGTGGAAATTGAGGAAGTCTTGCTCTCGCATCCGCATATTCGCCAAGCAGCGGTGATCGCCGTTCCCGACGAACGGCTTGGAGAGCGCGGCTGTGCGATTGTGTCCTTGAAAGAAGGAACGACATTTTCACTCAAGGACATGCAGCAATATTTGCTTAAGGCGGGCATGGCAAAATATAAGCTACCTGAATATTTAAAAATCATTGACGAGCTGCCGACGACAGCATCAGGAAAGGTGAGCAAAGGAATGTTGCGCAAGCAATACGCGCAGACGGGAGTCCAGTAGGAAAAAGGAGTGAATGAACTATATGAAACTAGCGCTGTTTAATGACTTTCAGCTTGGGGTCATTGTGGATGATGTCATTTATGAGATTGGAAGCCGACTGTTCGGCCGTCTGCATCAAGGGGTTGGTTTCTGTCCAATGACACAGCTGGTTGCCGAGTTTGACACCTATTATCCGCAAATTGAAAACCATTTATACGAATGTCCGGCTTATGCGTTAGCGGATGTTCGGCTGCGCCAGCCGGTGAAAAAGCCGGGGAAAATCGTTGCGGCTCCTGTTAACTACGTATCCCACCAAAAGGAAATGAAAGTGGAGCATACGGCAAGAGGGCTAGGCTTTTTCTTGAAAGCGCCTTCTTCCATTATCGGGCCCGGCGACACGATTGTTTTGCCGGATCCGAACCGTCGTTTCGACCATGAGCTGGAATTCGCATTTGTTATCGGAAAAACAGCAAAAAATGTCAAAGCGGAAAACGCCTACGATTATATATTTGGCTACACCGGGTTGATCGATGTCACGATGCGTCCGGATGAAACGCACCACGAGGAACGGTGTTTGCGCAAGTCATTTGATACGTTCACACCGATGGGGCCGTGGATCGTGACGAAAGAGGAAATTGCCGACCCTAACAACGTCAATATGGTGCTGACAGTCAATGGAGAGGTTCGGCAGCAGGTCAACACAAAGGAAATGATCTGTTCTGTCGCCGAGTTGGTGGAAATTTATTCGCACATTATGACACTTGAACCGGGCGATGTCATTACGACAGGAACACCGGATGGCGTTGGGCCGATTCATGATGGGGATGTCATCCATATGGAAATTGAGGGAGTCGGAGGATACTCCGTTCATGTTGCCTTAGCCTCTAATACGGCTGTATTGCGGTAAACGAGGGAGGGAGGAATGGTTTATGGAGAAAGGTTGGCAGCGGTACCATACCATATGGCTAATGCTCTTTTTAGGCTGGGTTGTTTCTTACATTGATCGAACGTTAACTATGTTGCCGCATTTAGTAGACATTTTTAGGCGTGGTCATTGATTTAGGCATGGACAATGAACAATATTGTTTTAAAATGGTAATGTAGACGAGGCAAAGGGGACGACAAAGAACATTCGTCCCCTTTTTGCTTGTTTTCCTTTATGGCAAGCCTAAGAAAGCCTGAACGGCTTCAAGGCTTGACTGCACAGGCGGCCATTGTGATAAATCGAACGGAAAATCTGAGCCCGGAAGCACCCGATCTTGGCCGACGAGGTCGAGCAATAGCTGCAGCACGCGATGATCCCAAACAACGGTGTCGAACCAAAAACGGCGCAAATAGTCGAGCGGCGGAGCTTGCAGTGAAGACGCCACTGGGTGCCATACGTCATACCCTTTCTGCAACCGTCCGATTTGATAGGGAAGAAAGCCGCCGCCATGGGCCAATAAAATGCGGACGTGCGGGTAGCGGTCGAGCCAGCCGCCAAGCAGCAAATCGGCAGCGCAAACGGTCGTTTCCCAAGGGACGCCAATCAAATTTGTCATTCGCCGGCCTTTCAGGCGTGGGTCGTCGCAAAGAAGCGGATGAATAAATAGAATGGCGTCTAGCGCATCCGCTTCTTCCCAAAATGGGATGAATGAATCGTCGGTGAGGAGCTTCTGTTCGACAGATGGGCCGATAATTGCCCCTTTTAAGCCGTTTTTCATGGCCCGGCGCAATTCCAAGGCTGCTTGTTCCGGATGATTGAGCGGCACTGTTGCCAAAGCCGACAGACGATCAGGGTGGTTTGACGCCAATCGGCACAGCGCATCGTTGTAAAGGCGTGCCAGCTCATTGGTGATGGCGGCTTCCACGTTGTATAAAAACAGCTGCGGAATGGGAGAGAGGAGTGAATGGAAAACGTAAGCCCGCCGTTGCGCCTCGAGGTAAGCATGGAGATCGATGAATTCCTCCTTTAGGCGAAATCCCCACTGATGGTTGATAGTCAACATTTTTTCCGCGTCATCCCAATGAACAGGAATGTGGGTTTGTTCTTCTCTCAGCCACTGCATTACTTCCGGTGGAATGAAGTGCGTATGGACATCAAAACGTTTTTCCATCGTTTTCTTCTCCTTTCTACATCATGGTATCGTCGGCTGTTTCGTTGGCGGTGACGACGGCCAATAGCCGATTTTTTCCGAAATCTCACTTGCTGCGCGTTTTACTTTGGCGATGACCGTAGGATCGTATGGATGAAAACGGTGAATCGGCCCGATCACGCTGAGTGCGTAGGAGACTTTTCCGGTGTAGTCGCGGATCGGCGCTGCGATGGAAGCGACCCCTTCACGGAGTTCCTCGATACTAACGGCGTAACCTTGGCGGCGAATGGCATACAATGCCTCGCGCAGCACGTGGGGGTCGGTCATCGTATTCAGCGTAAACTGCGTCAATCCTTGCTCGATGTATGCTTCAATATCCTCATCTTTTTGATGAGCGAGCAGCACTTTGCCTGAGCTGGTGCAATGGAGAGGGTTTCTTCGACCAATGTGTGAAAGAGCTTGAACAGGTTGCCGGCTTTCCACTCGGTGAATGTAAATCACACTCTGGTCATCAAGCATGGCAAGATGCGCTGTTTCCCGCAAGTCGTCGACCAACCTTTCCAGTATTGGTTGCGCTTCTCGGTTGATTTCTAAATGGGATGTCAGCACCGTGTTTAGTTGCAAAATGGTCAAGCCAAGCCGATATTTTTGCGTTTCCGGATCTTTCGTGACGAATCCTTCGCTGGCTAATGTGTGAAGAAGACGACTGACAGTGCTTTTTGATAATCCAAGGGAAGAGGCTAATTCGGTCACTTTTTTCTCCGGTTCATCCAGTGAGAAGCTACGCAAAATGCGGAGAGCGTTTTTGACGGATGAAAGCAAGTAGTCTTCTGTATTGCGTGCCATCGAATGCAGCTCCTTTTTAGAGTTTCATATAAAAGAACAATATTTCTTATATCATAACATAGGGAACATGATTTTTGAAAATATCACAAAGAATAAAAATAAAAAATTTTTTATTGTTTCATATAAAAGAACATTAGTGTTGTATACGGTACAACAAATCATTATGATGGGGACAAAAGATTCTAAATTCTTTGATTTCGATGCTTTCTGACAAGGGAGGAGACATTGAATGCAAACAGAAGCAATGATCAGTGAGAAAGTGAAAGCGTTTGACTGTCAACATTTCATCAATGGGAGGTTTTTGCCTTCAAAAAGCGGAAAGGTGTTTCCAAATATCAATCCCGCTACGGGGGAAGTGATCGGCACTGTCTGTGAAGGAGGAAAAGAAGAGATTGACTTGGCCGTAGCCGCTGCAAGAAGAGCGTTGGATGGTCCATGGAAGCGGATGACGACAGGGGAGCGGATCGCAGTTTTGCGGCGTATCGGTGATCTCATTTTAGAGCGCAAAGAGGAATTGGCTCGCCTCGAGTCGCTTGATACGGGAAAGCCATATTCGCTCTCCCTCACGTTGGATATTCCGCGTGCAGCGTATAATTTCCATTTTTTCGCCGACTACTTGCGTTCGGTTGGCACGGAAGCGTATCAAACCGATGAGGTAGCTATCAACTATTCGATCCGTCGGCCTGTTGGGGTCGTCGGGTTGATCAATCCGTGGAATTTGCCATTGCTGTTGTTGACATGGAAGCTCGCCCCGTGTTTGGCCGCTGGTAATACAGCCGTCATCAAGCCGGCGGAATGGACGCCGCTCACTGCAACTGTATTGGCAGAAATTTGCAAAGAAGCCGGGGTGCCGGATGGCGTGGTGAATGTTGTCCATGGATTTGGCCCGAACTCAGCAGGGGCTGCGTTGAGCGAGCATCCGGATGTTGACGCTATTACGTTCACCGGAGAGACAACAACAGGGAAAGTCATTATGGCGGCAGCGGCGAAATCGTTAAAAAAGCTGTCTTACGAGTTGGGGGGGAAAAATCCGAACATCATTTTCGCCGATGCAGATTTGGACGAAGCGATCGAGACAACGTTGAAATCGAGTTTTATGAACCAAGGAGAAGTGTGTCTCTGCGGATCAAGAATTTATGTAGAACGGCCGGTTTATGAACAATTTTTGCAAAAATTTGTAGCGAAAACGAGAGAACTTGTTGTCGGCGATCCGTTTGACCCGAAAACCAATGTCGGCGCACTCATCAGCGAAGAGCATTACGAACGGGTGATGAGCTACATCGAGCTAGCAAAGGAGGAAGGTGGTCGTATTCTAACAGGAGGTAAGCGACCGGATGGCCTGGCTCAAGGATATTACCTTGAACCGACCATTATTGTCGGTGTCAACCGAAATTGCCGCATCATCCGGGAAGAAGTGTTCGGCCCGGTGGTGACGGTCATGCCGTTTGACGAAGAAGAGGAGGTGATCGCCCAAGCGAACGACACCCACTATGGATTGAGCGCGACGATTTGGACGAACGATTTGCGTCGGGCTCACCGGGTGGCGGCGCGTATTGAAGCCGGAATCGTTTGGGTAAATACATGGTTTTTGCGGGATTTGCGCACACCGTTTGGTGGCATGAAACAAAGCGGCATTGGGCGTGAAGGAGGCATGCATAGCTTTGAGTTTTATACAGAGTTGACGAATATTTGCATTAAGCTTTAGCCGCGATGACCGAAGGAGGTGATGATGGTGAAGAAGTGGAACGATTATGCCAAGTTACTGCTGGCTGCTGAGAGGGAGAGACGTCCTCTCTCTCCCTTGACGACACTCGATTCGGCGCTAACCGTGTATGACGCCTATCAAATTCAATTAAGGACAATTGAACAAAAAGTAAAGGAAGGGCGTCAGATTGTCGGCAAGAAAATCGGATTGACCTCTAAGGCGATGCAGCAGTTGTTGAGGGTTGACCAGCCGGATTATGGCCATTTGCTTGATGATATGGCGGTGGAAAACGGTGGGGTTGTTTCGTGGGAGCAAGTGTTGCAGCCAAAGATGGAAGCGGAAATTGCGTTTGTCTTAAAACGTGACTTAGTTGGCCCGCGCGTGACTGTCATTGATGTGCTACTGGCGACGGATTATATCGTCCCGGCGCTGGAGATCGTTGACAGCCGCATTGCCGATTGGAATATCTGTCTTGAGGATACAATCGCCGATAACGCTTCATCGGGACTTTATGTTTTGGGGGAAAAACGGTTGCCTGTTCATGCCGTTGATATTGCGCAAATCGGCATGGCTCTTTATCGAAACGGGAAGTTGGCCAATACGGGCGTTGGGGCCGCAGCGCTCGGACATCCTGCGCTTTGTGTCGCTTGGCTGGCAAACAAGCTCCATGAATATGGAAAAGAGTTGAAAGCAGGGGAAGTGATTTTATCCGGCGCTTTGTCGGCAGCGGTGAGCGTCGAGCCCGGCGATGTGTTTTTCGCTCGCTTCGCCCATTTGGGGGAAGTGCGGGTCGAGTTTGCGCCATAAGTAAGGGAGGAGAGACTGTGGAGAAGATCAATGTAGCGATTCTTGGTTCTGGAAATATCGGAACTGACTTGATGTTGAAGCTTGAGCGTTCGGATGTGTTGCGGTTGACGACAGTAATTGGGATCGATCCGCAGTCGGAAGGGTTGCGTCTGGCGCGGGAGAAAGGGTATCGCGTCATTGACAGCGGCATTCAAACGTTTTTAGAACACCCGGAATGGGCGGATTTCGTCTTTGATGCGACGTCGGCGAAAGCGCACATCCGTCATGCAAAGCTGTTGAAGCGGATCGGGAGGGTCGTCTTTGATTTGACGCCGGCGGCCGTTGGACCGTTTGTTGTGCCGCCTGTTAATATAACGGACCATTTAGAAGAAACCAACATTAACTTCATCACATGTGGTGGACAGGCGACGATTCCGATCGTTCATGCCATTGGACGCGTCCAACCGGTCGCTTACGCTGAAATTGTCGCGACGATTTCAAGCAAAAGCGCAGGGCCAGGGACAAGAGCGAACATTGATGAATTTACAGCAACGACTGCTCGAGGGCTTGAAAAAATCGGTGGGGCAAAGCGCGGAAAAGCCATCATTATTCTCAACCCGGCTGAGCCACCCATTTTGATGAGAAATACGATTTATGCACTTGTGGAAGGAAATAAAGCAGCGGCGCGCGAAATTTGCGATTCGATCGAGGAAATGGTAGAAACCATTCGTTCGTACGTTCCCGGCTATCGGTTGCGCACAAGTCCGATCATTGAAGGGAATAAGGTGACGGTGATGATTGAAGTCGAAGGAGCGGGCGATTATTTACCGAAGTATGCCGGAAACTTGGATATTATGACTGCCGCTGCGGTGAAAGTGGCGGAAGAAGTCGCGAAACATCGACTGTCGAAGTTGTTGGCTGAGGAGGGAAAACGATGAAGCGAGCAATTACGATTACAGAAGTGGCATTGCGTGACGGCAGCCACGCCATCGCCCACCAATATACAACGGAGCAAGTGGCCATGATCGCCAAAGCGCTCGATGAAGCGAACGTTCCGTATATTGAAGTATCGCACGGAGATGGTTTGGGCGGGTCTTCGCTGCAGTATGGATTGTCGCGTACCGATGAATTTGCACTGATTGAAACAGCTGTGGCAGTTTGTCGGCAGGCCAAAATTGCAGTGCTTCTTCTTCCTGGCATCGGAACGGTTAAGGAATTGAAACAGGCCGCTCGCTTAGGAGCGAAAATGGTACGCGTCGCCACTCATGTGACCGAGGCAGATATTTCAGCCCAACATATTTCCGCAGCGAAGGAGCTTGGAATGGAAACAGCCGGGTTTTTAATGATGTCGCATATGGCGCCTGTGGAGGTGCTTGTCCATCAAGCGCAGCTTATGGAAAGCTACGGAGCGGATGTCGTCTATGTCGTAGATTCAGCCGGCGCCCTCTTGCCGCATGAAGTGAAAGAGCGCGTTCGTGCATTAAGGGAAAGTCTTGGAATTGAGGTTGGTTTCCACGCTCATAACAATTTGTCATTGGCGATGGCCAATACATTAGCCGCGATCGAGGAAGGAGCGACGCGCGTTGACGGCAGTGTTCGCTGTTTAGGGGCTGGCGCTGGGAACACGCAGACGGAAGTGCTTGTTGCGGTGTTGGATCGGATGGGCATTCCGACCGGCATTGATTTGTATAAAATGATGGATTTGGCCGAGCAGCTTGTGGCACCGATCTTGCCAAAAGCTCAGGAGATTACGCGCGACAGTTTGACTCTCGGATATGCGGGGGTTTATTCAAGCTTCCTTCTTCACGCGCAACGGGCCGCTCGAATGTTTGGCATCGATGTCCGCGATATTTTAATCGAACTTGGCCGTCGAAAGGTTGTTGGCGGTCAAGAAGATATGATTGTCGATGTCGCTGCTGAAATGGCACGCCAAAAGGCTACTGTCGGGGAGGGAGAGTGGCGATGACCTCTCTTGACTATGGAAAACTCGCTGTGGAGCTTCTGAATGCTGAATATGAGAAGAGAGAAATTGTTCGCCTAACTGTTCAATATCCAAACATGACGGTTGAGGAGGCGTATGCTGTTCAAGAGCGGCTCGTGGCGATGAAACGGGAGAACGGCTATCGCATCATCGGCCCAAAAATGGGATTGACGAGCGCCGCGAAAATGGCGCAAATGGGGGTGAACGAGCCGATCTACGGATATGTGTTCGATTATATGGTCGTCTCTAACGGGGGGACGGTGGCCATGAATGAGCTGATCCATCCGAAGGTGGAAGCGGAAATCGCCTTCATTTTAAAAGAAGATGTTAAAGGGCCGAATATTGACGCGGCAGACATTTTAGAGGCAACGCAGTATATCATCCCGGTTTTAGAAATTATTGATAGCCGCTATACTAACTTTCAATTTACGCTGATGGATGTGATTGCCGACAACGCTTCCTCATCCCGAGTCGTATTCGGAAGCCGCCTTGTTTCTCCAAGCGCCCTTGAACTCGACTTGCTTGGAGTGAGTTTATCAATCAATGGTGAAGGAAAGGCGTTCGGTGCTGGTGCGGCGGTGTTGGGGCATCCAGCTAACGCGATTGCCATGCTGGCTAACATGCTGTCCAGAAAAGGGGAAGGACTGAAAGCTGGGGAAATCATTTTAGCTGGAGCGATGACGGAAGCTGTCCGCTTTGTGGCAGGGGATGTCGTGTTTGCCCAGTTCGATCAATTAGGAACGGTTTCGTTCCGAGCGACAGATTAAGGAAAGGATGATCCGCATGCCGATTGTTCATATCTATTTGCTCGAAGGAAGGCCGGAAGAAAAGATTCAAGGAGTCATTCGCGAAGTAACTGATACAATCAGCACTGTTTTAGGCTCGCCAAAGGAAAACGTGCGGGTCATCGTGTCAGAAGTGCCAAAATCTCATTGGGGTGTCGCCGGTATCCCAATGTCCGATAAACAATGAAAATGGAAGAGGAGGAAAAATCACGATGAGTTTGGAGTTAGCCATGCTTGTTCCGCATACGCCGCGAATGTGTTTTGAGGATCGCACTCCTGAGTTTCAACATGAACTCGTCAAAGGAATGCACGAAGTGGCGAAAATCGTCGAGCAAGTCAAACCGGATACCCTTGTTTTGATCTCGTGCCATTGGATGTCAAGTTTCGACCATTTCGTTGATGCCACCCCAAGACATAAGGGGATATTGACCGCTGTAGAATGTCCGGATTTGATTGCTGATGTCCCTTACGATTATCCAGGGGATGAAGAGCTTGGTAAACAACTTGTGAAGGTGGGGAAAGAAGCAGGGCTTCGGGTCGTTGAAGTCAACGATCCAACCTACATTTGGGATTACGGGACGGTCGTTCCTCTTCGCTACTTAGTGCCAAATGAGGATATCGCTGTTATTAGTCTATCGGTGACGTGGGCAGCCAACTTGGAAGAAACGTATACGTGGGGACAAGTGATCGGCAAAGTGTTGCGTGAAAGCAAGAAAAAGACGATGTTTGTATGTAGCGGTGCGTTAGCGCATAACCTCGTTCGGCGACCCGAGGCGCTACCGACATTGGCCGAGCAGGCGTTGGACCGAGAATTTTTGCAATATTTACAAAACAATCGTGTGCGAGCCGCTTGGAACATGCTTCCGCAATACGCGCGAGCAGCCGGTGTTGAATCCGGAGGCCGCCACTTGGCCGCCTTGCTTGGTGTCATTCAAGAAAACTATCACAGCCGTTATTATGGGTATGGCCAATCATCCGGCAGTGGGAATGTGGTAATGACGTTCGAACCTGCCCCTGTCCAATACAAGACGTTGTACGTTCCGCAACAGACTGCACAGCACTCGTGAAAGTTGTTTCATTTGGTTTCCTGCTGAAAAAACATTGCTTTTAGTTTTGTTTCATATAGAGGAGTACAGCGCTTTCATACGCAACAACTTTTGCATTAATATAATAGTTGTAATCTTTTAAATATTTACAATATATTCCGTGGCATGCGCTGGGGATGGGTTTTCATTTTCTTGATTGGTGATTGATTCACTTTACAAAAAATGAAAACGCTTTAATAACCAAAGGAGGCGAGAAGAATGAGGAAAACGAAAGGGTTTTGGAAACGGGCAATGGGGATGATGGTGATGGCCGCCTTGCTCATGACGGCGGGATGTGCGCAAAGTAACACATCGAGTGGATCCGGTTCAGATAAGGGCAATGGAGGAGATTCAGGGGGATCGGTCAAAATCGGTTTTATTCTTTCGCAAACCGGTACGTTTGCTCCTCTATCCGAAGGGATCATCAACGGTTTTCAACTGTATTTAGAACAGCATAACGGGATGCTTGGTGGAAAGAAGGTTGAAATGAAGGTGGAAGATGATGAAGCGAACCCACAGGTGGCTTTGCGTAAATATCGGCAATTAGTTCATGGTGAAAAAGCTGATATCCTTGTAGGACCGATTTCTTCAGCGGTTGCGTATGCCTTGCGTGATGAAGTCGAAAAGGACAAAAAAGTGCTAATCGATGCCAACGCTGCTGGTGATGATCTTTCGTGGAGCAAAAAGAGCGATTACGTCTACCGTGTCTCATTCTCGAACTGGCAAAACGGTAGCAGCACCGCGAAATATTTAGCAGAACAAGTCGGCAAAAAAGCCGTTATCCTTGCTCCGGACTACCCAGCTGGGAAGGAAGTGCTTCGGGCGTTCAAGGTTACCTTTGAAGCAGCGGGTGGAAAAGTTTTGAAAGAAATTTATCCGAAGTTGAACACGAACGATTTCGCCCCGTATCTTCAGCAGGCGTCAGCGGAAAAACCGGATTTCATTTACGCGTTCTTTACTGGAAGCGACGGCATTAGGTTTATTACTCAGTATAAAGAATTTGGTTTGAAAGGGAAGATTCCGTTGACAGGTTCTCTGGAGTTTGGGGATGAGCTTTTAACTCAGCCTACTGGGGAAGCGGCTGAAGGCATCATCGCTGGGATTAACTATTCACCGTACTTAGACAACGAACAAAATAAACAATTTGTTGAAGCTTATAAAGAGAAATATGGAAAATTGCCAAATATTTTTGCCGTCCAAGGATACGACTCAGCGGCAGCGATTGATCAAGCGATAAATAAAGCTGGAAGTTTAAACTCTCAGGATTTGATTAAAGTCTTGAAAGGCATTTCTCTCGATAGCCCGCGTGGTAAAATTACGATCGATCCGGCAACACATAACCCAGTTCAAAATTTCTATATTTCAAAAAATGTTTTAAAAGACGGTGCCATCGTTCCCCAAATCATGGAGACCGTAGAGAATGTCAAGATGCCCGAGGACTCACCATTTTAATTCACCAGCAAGGAGGAGATGGTCGTCTCCTCCTTCCTAAAAAATTAGCACTAGAACTGAAAATTTAGAAAAAAAGGTAGGATGAGAGGTGTCTGCCATTCTAGCACAGTTGCTCACAGGAGTAGCCTATGGGATGCTCTATTTCATGATTGCCGCTGGTTTGACGATTATCCTTGGGGTCATGAATGTTGTGAATCTTGCTCACGGAACGCTGTTTATGCTTGGCGCTTATATTGCGTTTACGTTTATCAATGATGAACTAAGCTTTTGGATTTCTTTGCTTCTAGCTGTTTTTCTGACTGCTGTATTGGGATTAGTGCTGGAAAAATGGCTGATTAAGCCTGTATATGGCAAAGAGCTTGAACAAGTGTTGCTGACCTTCGGGTTAAGTTTTATCATTGCCGATACTGTTGAATGGATATGGGGCACGGAAATGCATACGCTTCCAACACCGGATTTGTTGAGTGGGTCATTATCCATTGGAAGCACGGAGTTTCCGGTGTATCGGCTGTTCGTTGTTTTGGTTGGGTGTTTATTGGCTTGGTTGCTATGGTACTTGGAAACGAAAACACGTATCGGAGCGATTATCCGCGCGGGTGTGGACGACCGTGCCATGGTTAGCGCACTTGGTGTTAATGTTGGACTTGTGTTTACTGGAGTGTTTGCTTTTGGAGCGGCGCTGGCAGGATTAAGCGGCGTATTGGGCGGGCCGTTGATCGGCATGTATACGGGCATGGACAATGAAATTCTTGTCACGTCCCTTATTGTCGTCGTCATTGGCGGACTGGGGTCATGGAAGGGCTCGTTTATTGGTGCGATTGCAGTCGGAGTGATTGAAACCTTTGGAAAAGTATGGTTCCCCTCTTTGTCTATGTTGATCGTGTTCCTCATCATGATGATGGTTCTTATCGTTCGACCGCAAGGGTTGTTTGGAAGAGAGGTGGTATAGAGTGAAAAAGTTGTTGTTTGGTGCTGTGTTGTTGATTGCTCTTGTTTTTGCTATGCCGCTCGTTTTGTCAGATTTCGGGATCAACTTGGCAACGGAGATCTACATTATGGCCATTTTTGCGATGAGCCTTGGGTTGATCATGGGCTATGCAGGAATGGTGTCGCTTGGGCACGCCGGTTTTTTTGGCATTGGTGCTTATACAGTGGCCGTTATCGGTCAGCACGTAGCAAATACATATTTGTTGCTTCTGCTGGCTGTGGTTATTTCAGGGCTTATTGCCTTAGTCACCGGAGTTGTGTTTATTCGTACGTCCAAGTTTTACTTTTTAATGATTACTCTCGCTTTTGGACAATTGTTGTATGTTTTGTTTTGGCAATTAAAGACTTGGACAGGCGGGGCAGACGGAATGTCCGTTTCCGCTGTCATGAATTTTGGGTTTGGAGAAATTGTATCTCCGAATGGTCTCTATTATGTCATGGGACTCGCTTTTGTCATTTCTTACTTTCTTTTGCACCTGTTTGTTGAATCACCAGCAGGAAGGATTACGAGAGGTGTGATGGAAAATGAGGCGCGAATGAGCGCTCTCGGTCATAACGTTCGAGCTTACAAACTGCTTGTTTATACATTGTCTGGATCATTGGCAGGACTGGCCGGTGCGCTCTATGCCTATTTTAATGTATTCGTTTCGCCGGATTTGTCCAGCTGGATGTTTTCTGGGCAAGTGATGGTGATGGCGATTATCGGCGGAGTAGGCACGTTGCTTGGGCCAGCACTTGGCGCCAGCATCTTTATTTACTTGCAAAACTTTATGAGCACGTATACCGAAAGATGGCCGATGATCATGGGAGTATTGCTTGTCGCTCTTGTTCTTGCTGGAAAAGGAGGGCTTATTCATTGGCTGCAACACGGAAGGCGTCTTTTGGTTTCACGCAAACGGACCGGTGAGGCGGTTTCGCAACAGCCGGTAAAAAAGGGGGAGGCTGTCCATTGAGCTTGCTTAGAGTAGAAAACATTAGCAAGTCGTTTAAAACGTTGCAAGTGCTGCGCGATGTTTCTTTGGAGGTGAACCACGGGGAGCGCCATGTCATCATTGGACCGAACGGTGCTGGGAAAACGACGCTTTTCCATTGCATAACGAACATCCTGCCTATTGACACCGGTGCTGTGTATTTGGACGGAAAAGAGATCAGCAAACTTCCTGCCCATCATCTTGTCCATTTAGGTATGTCAAGGACGTTCCAAAAAAACAACTTATTTGGCGACTTGACAGTGGAAGAAAATATTCATTTGGCGCTTGCAGCAAAAAAAGTGTATCGGTACGATATTTTTTTACCACTGACTGCCCGGTCGGACATACGCAAGGAAACCAATGATATTTTGGAACAGTGGGAAATTTTCAATCGTCGTCATGTAAAGGTGAAACATCTTTCTTATGGGGAGCAGCGATTGCTTGAAGTGTTGTTGGCCATGGCCAGCAATCCGAAGGTTCTTTTGCTCGACGAACCGACATCAGGAATGTCGCCGGCGGAAACGGCGCAGACAGCGGCAATGATTCAAAAGATGCCTCGCTCTATAGCGCTGGTGATTATTGAACACGATATGGACGTTGTCTTTGCCATTGCGGACCGCATCACAGTTCTGCACCATGGGGAAGTGGTGTTAAGCGGCTCCCCAGATGAGATCAGAAACAATGAGATGGTCAAAGAAATTTACTTTGGAGGAGGAGCGAAACAATATGCTTGAGCTCCAAGATGTTCACTCGTACTATGGAACGAGTTACATTCTTCAGGGAGTCAGCTTTTCTGTTCCAAAAGGAAAATGCGTCGCTTTGCTTGGACGGAACGGAGCAGGAAAAACGACTACCATTCATACAATTGTCGGGTTGCATAAGGCAAGACAAGGAAGCATTCGGTTCAAAGATCGATCGATTGAATCGCTTCCTCCCCATCAAATTTCTCGCCTTGGCATCGGGTTTGTGCCGCAGGGGAGGAGAATCTTTCCGTCGTTGACGGTAAAAGAAAATTTGACGATGCCGGCGCGGAAACGAGAGCAGGAAGGACGCGGCCATTGGGAGCTGGAGAATGTTTATCAGTTGTTTCCTGTCTTAAAGGAACGGGAGAACAACTTAGGCACGCAGTTGTCAGGCGGCCAGCAGCAAATGCTGGCGATTGGGCGAGCGCTGATGACCAATCCCGAGCTTTTGTTAATGGATGAACCGTCTGAAGGGCTGGCGCCGATCATTATTGACCAGGTTGGGGAGATTATCGTTCAGTTGAAAGAAGCGGGGTTGTCGATTTTGATTGTGGAGCAAAATATCGCCCTCGCCTGCAAAACAGCAGATGAAATTTTGGTCATGAATAAAGGGAAAATTGTATGGAGCGGTTCGCCGAATGAATTGATGGCCAATGAAGATGTCAGGCATAAGTATCTAGGGGTTTCGAGTTAGACATTTTTGATCAAAAACTGATGATTGCCACAGTATGCACATCCAACTTAATGTTGAGTTTGAAGGAAAAGGATCATCTTTCAGACTTGTTAGGTATTATCCAAAGAAATTGATAAAGCTGCTATTACGGGATGAGAGATTCCCACAGCATCGTTTCCTAATCAAGAGTAGCCATACGATTTCTAGTTTTATTTCATATAGAGGAATGCAAGGTTTCCATGCGAAACAATTTATGTATTAAAATAATATTAATAATATTTTTAATATTTAAAATAAAAGTTAATTTAATAATTGGGGGGAGGGGTTTAATGTTCGCTTGAGGTGAGCTATGGCGAATATAGGGAATAATAAACTGTCACGAGAAGAGGGGAAAGGGAGCTAGTGAAAAAAAGGGGGGGAGAAAGTGTTCGATAAATATACTACCGGCACCGCTTTTTTAGAGGCTCTGCAAGAAGCTGGTGTATCCTATATCTTTTGTAACTTAGGTAGCGATCATCCTGCGATTATAGAAGGTCTAGCAGAGGCTAGTCAGAAGGGGATCGAGCTTCCTAAAGTGATCACTTGTCCACATGAAATGGTAGCACTCAGTGCAGCGCATGGATTTGCGCAGGTTACTGGAAAGCCTCAGGCAGTTCTCGTGCATGTTGAATGTGGTACACAAAATCTTGGCGGAGCTATCCATAATGCGGCAAAAGGGAGAATCCCTGTACTCATTTTTGCTGGCGCTTCTCCTTTCACGCAGGAAGGAGAAATGGTGGGAAGTAGAAACGAGTTTATCCATTGGATACAGGATGTCTTTGATCAAAGAGGGATAGTAAGGGGATACGTTAAGTACAATAACGAAATTCGATCAGGAAAAAATGTAAAGCAATTGGTGCATCGGGCGTTACAGATTGCCCAAAGTGATCCAAAAGGTCCAGTATATTTAGTTGGACCTCGGGAGGTAATGGAAGAAGAAACTGGTAGAGTTACAGTTAATCCAGCGTTGTGGGAGCCGATTCGGCCATCCGCCCTCCCTGAGGAAGGGGCAAGGGAAATTGTGAGCAGTTTGGTAAACGCAGATAACCCGTTAATTATAACGTCCTATTTGGGGAGAAATGCTAAAGCGGTTGATGAACTTGTAGAGCTAAGTGATCGCTTGTCCATACCGGTTATTGAATCGGTTCCTAATTACATGAACTTTCCAAGCAATCATCCTATGCACTGTGGTTATTTATGGAACTCACAAGACCAAAATATGTTATTAACTAAAGCAGACGTTATACTAGTCTTAGATAGCGATGTACCGTGGATTCCTATAAAAAATAAGCCGCCAGAATATTGTAAAATTTACTATATTGACGTAGATCCTCTTAAAGAACAGATGCCATTATGGTACATTCCCTCTCAGCACTTTTTTAGGGCGGACTCCTTTACAGCATTGAAACAACTAAATGGGTTATTGCGGCAAACTCCTGTAAATTGGGATGCAGTACAGAAAAGATATAAGTGGGTCGAGCGGATTCATCACGAGCAACGAAAGGAATGGAAAGAAAAAGAGTCGTATAGGGAGGGCATCATTACCTCTGAGTATTTAACTGCGTGCATTAGGGAACTTGTTGATGATAACACGATTATCGTTAATGAAGGAATCTCTAATTATGAAACGATATATAGACATATTGGAGCGACAAAGCCTGGATCTATTATCGGAAGTGGTGCAGGCTCACTAGGATGGAACGGTGGAGCTAGCATAGGAGTAAAATTGGCCTTGCCGCATAAGAAGGTTATTAACTTAACAGGAGATGGAAGCTATTTATTTAGCATCCCTTCTACTGTTCACTGGATGGCTAGAAGATATCAAACTCCATTTTTGACTGTTATATACAACAACAAAGGATGGAAATCTCCTAAATTATCCACATTAGGCGTGCATCCGAACGGGGCAGCACGAAAAATAAATGAATTTTGGGTGAGTTTTGAGCCATCTGCAGACCTGGCAAAAATCGCAGAGGCAGCCGGAGGAGCTTACGCTAGGACTGTTAAAAGCCCTGATGAACTGAAAGATGCCTTACAGAGTGGGTTAAGGGCATTGGAAGAGGGGAGAGCGGCTGTATTGGACGTTCATCTTCCTACTGTCCAAGAAGAGTGGTAACATTATGAGAAGCTTCGGTCGTAAAGGAGGTAATATACTTCTAACCTGTCCAAGTAGGTTGGCTTTTTGCAGTCGCGCGAATATTAAAGTTATTAGGGGGATCAAGATGCGTCAGGTCAATGCATTGGAAGTTGCGGCGACTAGTAAGTTTAATAAATTTCACCTTATGGTCTATCTATGGTGTTTTTTTGCAATTACTTTTGATGGATATGACATTGCTTTATATGGAGTAAGCTTGCCTTTACTCATGAAAGAATGGAATTTGACAGTGGTTCAGGCCGGCGCTATAGGAAGCTATTCACTGATCGGAATGATAATCGGTGCGTTAGTATTTGCTCCTTTAGCAGACAAAATAGGAAGAAAAAAAGTGTTGATCATATGTATGACCATATTCAGTATCTTTACATTTCTAGGTGGAGTAATTGATAGTCCTATTGCTTTTACTATTATGCGCTTTATTGCTGCATTAGGAATTGGTGGGTTACCAGCTAATGCTATTTCTTTAATGACAGAGTACTCCCCGAAGGCGAACAGGACGATTATTGTCGCCACAATGTACTGTGGATACTCTATCGGTGGGATCCTAGTATCGTTGCTAGGAATATATGCAGTTCCGGAAGTAGGATGGAGAATTCTGTATTGGGTCGGTGGGTTTCCGCTGCTGGTTCTTCCGTTTCTCCTAAAACAGTTCCCAGAATCTCTTTCATTTTACATTTTGAAAAGACAAACCAAGAAACTGAGTAGCATCTTAAATCGTATAAATCCCCTTGGTGATTATACGGAAGAAGATGATTATTGTTTTGAAGAGATTCAAAATGAGTCCAAGGGATTTCCAGTCAAAAAGTTGTTTGAAAAACAACGGGCCATTAGCACCTTTGCCTTTTGGATCGCTGTATTTAGTTGTTTATTAATGGTATACGGCTTAAATACATGGCTTCCGAAAATTATGCAACAGTCTGGTTATGGTCTTTCATCGGGATTGGTATTCAATATAGTTCTATGTATAGGTCAAGTTGCTGGTTCGTTGATCGGTGGTTTCTTAGCGGGAAAGCTCGGTCATAGAAAAGTATTAGTTTCGATGTATATATTAGGGGCAGTATGTTTCGTGATTTTGGGAGCGACTTCAAATCTGTTTATGTTATACGTACTTGTAGCTATGGGGGGAGCATGCACAGTCGGCACACAAAATTTAGCCAATCCTTATATCTCAGAGTATTATCCTAAGGAAGCAAGGGCTACAGGAATCGGATGGGCGTTAGGGGTTGGCAGAATTGGTGCTGTCGTAGCTCCTACGTTGATCGCCTTAATTTTAGCGGTAGGACTTGCGCCACAAAAAACATTTATGGTTTTCGCAGTTCCAAGTATAATAGGTGCTCTCGCCTTACTTTGCGTTCAGGAGAGATTTGGGAGTTTTGATAATGTGGGCAATTCCAGTCATTTGAAACAACTACCCTCTCGGGTGTCCGAAACAAATAATATAACTCTATGAGGTAGAGGATCCGCTTGTGGTCTCACGGTTGAAAGCGTTATCTATATAAGTTGCAATTTTGTTTTACATGGCATTGTTCGATCTTCTTGTTACCGTGCCAGCTTGTCAGGTGATAAAGACGAGGCATGGAGATCGGAAATTCTTTATTACAACTTATATATTATTGAAAGAAATTAAAATTATTAGATTTATAAACATGATAGAGGGAGTGAAAGAAGATGGAACGGTACGAACAATGGAACAAAAGCTTTATTAATGGAGAATGGGTGGAAGGAGAAAGCGGCCGTACCTATGATATTTTGAATCCGTATGATCGATCGGTTATTGCCTCTATCCCGTTGGCTACAGCAGAACAGCTTCATCGGGCATTTGAAGCGGCGAGCGAAGCGCAAAAGGAGTGGGGGCGTTCTTCAGCGGGCCAACGAAAAGAAGTGTTGCACAAAGCGATGGCCTATTTGCAAGCAAATCGTGAGGAGATCGTCGACTTGATTGTCCGCGAAACAGGCGGAACACTGCTGAAAGCGAACGTGGAGTTTCATTTGGCGCTTGAGCTTTTGGAAGAGGCGCTACATTATGTTGATGAGGTTGGAGCTGTAAAAGAGGTGCCTTCTAACATAGAGGGGAAAGTCAACTACATTTATCGGTTGCCGTTAGGGGTGATTGCTTCCATTTCTCCATTTAACTTCCCGTTAAATTTATCGCTGCGCACGATTGTTCCTGCGATTGCCTTGGGCAATACCGTCGTGCATAAACCCGATATTCAAGTTGGACTCGTCGGGGGTGTGGTGATTGCTCGAGCGTTTGAGTACGCTGGGCTGCCGAAAGGGGTATTGAACGTTTTGTTAACCGACATTGATGAGATTGGCGATGAGATGTTGACCAATCCACATTCACGCCTTATCAGTTTTACCGGGTCGACGACGGTAGGCAGACGAATTGGTGAGATTGCCGGCAGACAGTTAAAACGAGTGGCATTGGAATTAGGGGGAAATAGTCCGTTTGTTGTTTTATCCGATGCGGATGTAGATCAAGCAGTGAATGCAGCGATTTTTGGCAAGTTTATTCATCAAGGACAAATTTGCATGATCATCAACCGCATTATTGTCCATGAAAGCAAATATAACGAATTCGTCGAGAAGTTCGTGCAAAGGGCGGCTGCGCTTCCGTGCGGCGATCCGCGCGACCCAAGCACCGTGATTGGGCCAATCATCAACGAAAAGCAAATGCAAAAGGCGCTGCAGATGATTGAAGAAGCCAAGCGGGAAGGAGTCCGAGTGGCCTTGGAAGGAAAGCGGATCGGCAATGTGTTGACCCCATATGTGTTTGTTGATGTCGATCCAGCAAGCAAGCTCGCCCAAACAGAACTGTTTGCCCCCATTGCGGTGGTGATTAAAGCGAAAACAGACGAAGAGGCAATCTCCATTGCTAACCAAACGGAATACGGACTCAGTTCCGCTATTTTTACGGGTGATATTGAAAAAGGAAAAGAGTGGGCGTTGCAAATTGACAGCGGAATGACACACATTAACGATCAGACGGTTAATGACGCTCCAAACATTCCGTTTGGCGGCAATAAAGCAAGCGGCTTAGGCCGTTTTGGAAATCCGTGGGTGGTCGATGAATTTACGACAGTGAAATGGGTGTCCGTGCAGACGAAGGCAAGAACGTATCCATTTTAATGAAGGGAAAGCCTGGGAGATCAGGTTTAGTCGGATCTTCCAGGCTTTTTGTAATAATATGGAAGAAGTCCATCTTTTTCGTCATTGGTTGCACTTGGTTAGAGAAAGCTTTATTCATAATATCCAAGCAGCAATGAAATGTCGCGGGCGGCTTGGCAAGCGAGCTGAACCAAACGGAGAATGTTTGCTTGAGTAATCCGCTGATTTGGCCCGACGATGCTGACGGCGGCGACGACTTCACCGGAATAGTCGCGAATAGGGGCGGCGATGCTTGTCGCTCCTTCATGGAGTTCATCGATGCAGACGGCGTACCCTTGCTGGCGGATGGCTGCTAACTGGCGGATAAACTCGTTTTGGTCGGTCACCGAGTTCGGTCCGTATTTTGGCAACCCGCGGCGGAGAATGCTTTCTACTATCGATTTCGGACTGAATGCTAGAATGACTTTACCCGAGCTTGTGCACGTACACGGGTTGCTTCGGCCGATATGAGAGAGCAGGCGCACTGGGTGCGGGCATTCTATTTTGTACAGGTAAACAATTCGATCGTCTTCCAACACAGATAAATGAACAGCTTCATTAGCCTCTTTCATCAAAGATTCCAGGATCGGAACGGCGTCTTGAAATATTTCTGTATGCAAATCAACCACTCCGCTTAAATGCAAAATGGAAAGGCCAAGGCGGTATTTGCGAGTTTTTTTATTTTGTTCAAGAAATCCTTCTTTTTCTAATAGCGTGGCTAATCGATGTACGGTCGTCTTGTGCAGCCCGAGTCGTTGAGCCATCTCCGTAACGCCTAGTTCCGGCGTTTCAACAGAAAATAAACGCAAAATGCGCATCCCGTTTTTTACAGAGGAAAGAGTATCAGTAATTTTTTCCAAAGTAAGGATCCTCCTTTTGTTTTTTCATCACATCTGTGCTTGTTCTATAAGTTCGGTGGATCGTTTTTACAGTTTGGCAGAAATCGCATGGGCTGTTTGCATGACAAGCTGTACGAGATGAGGGATGGAACGGTCATTGATGCGTTGGATTGGTCCGGCGATGGAAACAGAGTAGCGCACCTCACCGTTACGGTGACGAATGGGAGCACTGATTGACGTTACCCCTTCATGAAGTTCTTCTTTGCTGATGGCATAGCCTTGTTGTTTTACTTGCGTTAATTTTTCAAGAAGCGCCGATGGCGAGGTGATCGTTCTTGGTGTAAACGAAGGAAGTCCACGGGCGATGATGCGGTCGATCGTTTCCCTCGGCTGATAAGCAAGAATGGCTTGACCGGTGCTTGTGCAAAACGCTGGATTTTTTTTGCCTACGTAAGAAAGAAGGCGAACCGGATGATCACATTCTACTTTGTGCAAATAAATGACATCAGCACCGTGCAACGTGGCGATATGTGCGCTTTCTCCTGATACCGAAACAAGTTCTTGCAAGAAAGGAAGAGCAATCTGGCAAATCGGAAAGCGGGAATGAATGATTTTTCTCATTGCTAGTAAAGAAGCACCGAGGGAATATAGATTGGTTTTCGCGTCTTTTTTGACAAATCCCTCGCTTTTTAACGTTTGCAGCAGCCGGTGGGCGGCGCTTTTGCTGATATTCAGCCTCTCGGAAATATCGATGATGCTAAGTTCTGTTTCATCCATCGAAAACAGCTGCAGCAGTCTCAACGCATTTTCTAACGAAGAAAAAGACGTTCGAGTTTTGCGCACTCCCATGAGTTTCCCTTCCTCCTTCGCTTAAAAGAAATCGTTTTCAAAAAATCTTACGATGTTTCGTATAGAGGAATATAAAACTTTTATATGGGACAATAATAGTATAACATAACTTTCAGAACGTTTTAAATATTATCAACTTCATTAAGAACAAAATAGAAAAGAGGGGATGGGAAACGGGATGGGGTTGTCGGTTCGGGAGATGGAACTCGATTTAAAGCAGTATCAGCTGCAAAAAATCAATGAATTGCTCATCTTTGTCACCCAGTTTAACGAGTTTTATAAGGAGAAGTTCCGCAGCCTTTGTTTGCCGATCCGGACGATGGAGGAGTTCCGGAAATTGCCGTTTACAACGAAAGAAGAGCTTGTGCAAGACCAACAGCTTTACCCGCCATTTGGCCGGAATCACTGTTACCCGGAAACGAGTTATGTCCGCTACCACCAAACATCAGGCACTTCCGGCAAGCCGCTCAAAATTTTGGATACAGAAGAAAGCTGGAACTGGTGGCGGGATTGTTGGGTTGAAGTGTTGAAATCAAGCGGAGTGACAAATCGAGACCGCTTGTTTTTGGCGTTTTCGTTCGGACCGTTTATCGGTTTTTGGTCCGCCTATGAGGCGGCGAAAAAAATGGGGGCGCTTGTTATCCCAGGAGGCGGACAGTCGTCGAAGGAGCGATTGTACAGCATGATTGAAAATCAAGCGACCGTATTGCTTTGTACGCCAAGCTATGCCCTTCATTTAGCCGAGGTGGCTGAGGAGATGGGCATTGATTTACCATCGACGTCGGTTAGAGCCATCATCACCGCAGGAGAGCCGGGCGGATCAGTGCCATCAACGCGAGAGCAGATTGAAACGCGCTGGGGAGCTGCCGTGTACGATCATGCCGGGATGACGGAAATGGGAGCGTACGGTTACTCCTGTTCGGTCCGAAACGGGCTTCATATTAACGAAGCACAATTTCTGGCGGAAATTATCGATCCAGAAACACTGCAACCAGTGAAAGAAGGGGAGCGCGGAGAACTCGTGCTCACCAACTTCAGCCGTTACGGTTACCCACTGATCCGTTATCGGACGAGAGATATCGTGCTTTGTTCGTCAGCGCCATGTTCTTGTGGTAATCCGTATCGCTTTTTGCCGGGAGGGATCATTGGACGGGCTGACGACATGGTTGTTGTTCGTGGTGTCAATATTTTCCCATCGTCGATTGAAACGGTTGTCAGGGAATTTATAGAGATTAAAGAATTTCGCATTGTCTATTATACAGAGCACAAAATGAATCAAGTAAAAGTGCAAATCGAGTCAGAAGCGGATGTCGAATGGCGTTTAGCCGACCGTCTCAGAGAACGGATCGGCATTCGAATTGATGTCGAACGGGTCGCGCCGGGATCATTGCCCCGTTTTTCGATGAAGGCCAAGCGAGTCATCGATGAGCGCAATCACCAACAACAAGTGGGTTAATTGAGTAAGGAAACAAAAGTCATAGGAAAGAAGGGAGAAGGGACGATGAGCCAAGCTAACGTTCAACGGCGCTCTGTTCTCGTTGTCGGGGCGGGACCGATCGGAATGACTGCTGCTTTAGCATTGCGTCATGTCGGACTTCCCGCGACCATATTGGAAGCGGAACCAAAAGACCGCCTTCGCCCAGGAAGTCGGGCAATCTATTTTCATAAGGCGACATTGCAGCATTTAGAGGATATTTCTCCCGGGCTAGGCAGAACCTTTGCCCAACATGGCATCGTATGGCCGATTAAGCGCACATTGTTCCGCGGCAAGGAAGTGTATGTAAAGCGATATCCGTCTCCTGATCCGAACGCGCTTCCGCCGTTTACGAGTTTGCCGCAGGTGGAAGCGGAAAAATTTTTGTATAACGCCTGCCTTGAGGAGGGGGTCGAATTCGTCTGGGAGACGCCGGTTTCCAATGTCCAGACCGATGAGGAAGGAGTCACTGTCATCACCGCATCCGGTGAACGGTGGTCGTGCGATTATCTCATTGCTGCTGACGGAGCGCGCTCGACCGTCCGCCAATCGGTCGGCATTGAAATGGAAGGGCCGCGGACGAAAGATTATTTTGTTGTCGTCGATGTGAAGGAAGATGAAGCGGATCCGTTGCCGCTCGAGCGAGTGTTTCATTATCAACACCCGGCTGTGGATGGGCGCAACGTCCTCTTTGTACCGTTTGCTGGTGGATGGCGCATTGACTTGCAGCTGCTTGATGGGGATGACCCGGAACAGTTCGGCAGTGTGGAAGGCGTGAAACAATGGCTGCCGAAAGTGATGCCGGACAAATACGCAGACCGCATCACATGGGTGTCAACGTACCGCTTTTTCCAAGTGGTTGCTAAATCACTTACCGACCGCCATCATCGTGTGCTGTTAGCCGGGGAGGCTGCGCACTTGTTTGCCCCGTTTGGCGCCCGCGGCATGAACTCCGGCGTGCCGGATGCGATCATGGCGGCGAAAGCGATTCGGGCCGCTCTTGACACAGAAGACCGCGAAGAAGCAAAAGCAGCCATTGCGGCAGCGGCCAACGAGCGGCTGATCGCGGCAAGATACAATCGCGATTGCGCAGGCATCGCCTTAGAGCATATTCAAGGCACCGATCCGGCCATTCATCTGAAGCGTGAAGTAGCAGCTTCGCTTGCTCCGATTTTGCCAAGTCTCGGCAAATGGCTTGATGAAGGACCGTATGGACCGAAATCGGGCCCGCCGCAACTGTCGACGAAATATTGAACAGGAGGAAACGCGATGGAGTACGCTTTTCAAGTTCGCTGGGGGGATACCGACGCGGCAGGCATCGTCTTTTACCCGAATTTTTATAAGTGGATGGACGAAGCGTCTCACCACTTTTTCGCCAGCCTTGGGCATTCGACATGGAAATGGTTTCAAGAGGAGCGAATCGGGATACCGATTGTGGAAGCGAAATGTCAGTTTCTTGCCCCGCTCTTTTTTGAAGATCACGTTTGTGTGAAGTCATCTATCGCTGATCTGCGAGAAAAATCGTTCCGCATCCAGCATCAGTTTTTCCGCGGGGACCAGCTTGTGGCTGACGGGTATGAGGTGCGGGTGTGGACGACATTCGCTGGAGGCAGGCCGAAAGCCGCTCCCATCCCGGCGGAGCTTCGTGAGAACGTGCGGCAGACGGCGGCCATGATCACACATAAGGAGGGACAAGGATGAAAATCATCAACTACCGATTGGGGGATGCGGTGCGCGCTGGGTGCATCGTTGAAGACAAAGTCATCGATCTCCATCAAGCGTATGTGGCCCGGTTAAAAGCCGATGGGCATCCGCGCGCCGAGCAACTTGCCGCCGCGCTTGTTCCAACCGATACCATCGGGCTGCTTGAAGGCGGAGAGAAAAGTTTGGAAGAGGCGCAAAAAGCGGTTGAATTCGCCTTGGCACATGGGCTGACGATCGACCGCGCCCATGTCAAAATGGAAGCGCCGGTGTTAAAGCCAAACAAAATCATTTGCGTCGGCCATAATTACCGTGAGCATATTCTCGAAATGAAACGAGAACTGCCTGAATACCCTGTCATTTTTGCCAAGTTTAGCAATGCGATCATCGGTCCGGAAGATGACATCCCGTTGCCGCCGATCACGAGTCAGCTCGATTACGAGGCGGAATTTGCGTTCGTCATCGGCAAACGAGCGCGGAATGTAAAGCAGGCGGATGCGCTCGAGTATGTGGCCGGGTATACGATTGTCAATGATGTGACAGCACGGGACTTGCAACGGCGGACGATCCAATGGCTGCAAGGAAAAACGCTCGATGGGAGCGCGCCGATGGGACCATGGCTTGTAACAAAAGATGAAATTCCCGATCCGCATTCCTTAGAAATTTCATTGAGTGTTAATGGAGAAGAACGCCAACGGTCGAATACGAAAAACTTGGTGTTTAGTGTTCATTATCTTGTAGAATTTTTGTCGCATATCATGACGCTTGAACCGGGCGATGTCATTTGCACCGGAACGCCGGGCGGCGTCGGCGTTGCCCGCAATCCGCAAGTCTTTTTGCAGCACGGGGATATTGTGCGTATTGAAGTGGAGAACATTGGCGTACTCGAGAACCGGGTCGCCGCTGTACCGAGTCCGATGGAGGTGGAATCGTCATGCCATTGATCGAGCAATACCGCCAAGAAATTAAAGAGTCGGTCGAGAAGATCATCCAAAAAGTTGGCACGTTGACAGAAGAAGAGATCCGCTGGAAACCGTCTGCCGACGAATGGTCCATCATGGAAATCCTTTGTCACGTTGAAGAAGTGATCGGCTACTGGATAAGGGAACTTGTTCGTGTCATTCAAGCTGGCGGCTGCGAGTGGGGACGGGGGCTCAATGATGAAGCGAGGCTAGCGGCGGTTCGCCAAGCGGACGTCCGCCATGTCGATGAGGTGATTCACGGGATTCAGGAGGCGGCGGAATTGGCCGATCAACAACTGGCGGCGCTAAATGACGAACAGTTGGCGTTGGAAGCGCCACACCGCAATCCGAAATTTGGCGTGAAGCCGATGACGTTTTTAATTGAGCATTTTTTGACTGAACATTTGACTGGCCATTTACGCCAAATTGAACGAAATTTGCATAAATATGAAGCTATGCAATCGAAACAATGAGGAGGGGGAATTTTTATGGCAGAAATGAATCCGTTTTTTCAAAGTAAAGAGGTGAAAGATTTTACGAAAAAAATTGAACAGTATCATTTAGGTCCGCTTTGGGAGGCAATCCCGGATTTGATGCATACAGAACCGAGGCCGGAAGCAGTGCCGTACTTATGGAAGGGAGAAACGATCCGCGAATTACTTCTGGAGGCCACGCAAATTTTCACACCAGAGCGCGGCGGAGAACGGCGAGCCATTTACTTGCAAAATCCCGGGCTCAAGCAGCGGCAGCCCTGGGGATGGGCATCAACGACCAACACGCTATATGCGGCTGTTCAACTTATTTTGCCGGGTGAAACAGCACCGTCGCATCGCCATACACAAAGCGCCATGCGGTTTATCACAGACGGAAAAGGGGCGTATTCGATCGTCCAGGGCGAACGTCTGTTTATGGAAGAAGGAGATTTTCTCATCACCCCAGGCGGATTATGGCATGGCCATAGCCACCCGGGGGAAGAGCCGATGTTCTGGATGGATTGTTTAGATATCCCATTTATTTATTCGACAGGCGGTACATTCTTTGAACCGTACCCGGATGGCATTGAGCAGCCGTCGCTTCCGGATGATTACTCGGCGCGCAAGTATCGCGGCGGCATGGTTCGGCCGATTGGCGACCGGAAGCCGCAAGTCGCACCGCTTGGGTTGTACAAGTGGAAACAGACTGAAGCGGCATTGACGGGGTTAAGTGATTTTGAACCGGATCCGTATGATGGCATTGGGGTCGAGTACATTAATCCATCAAATGGTCATACGGCCAACCCGAACATTGCTGCTTGGATGCAAAAATTGCCAGTCGGCTATCACTCAAAGGCGCACCGCCACACGTATTCAGCGATTTATCACGTGTTCAAAGGCGAAGGATATACAGTCATTAACGGTGTCCGGTTCAACTGGACAAAAGGCGACTATTTCGTCATTCCGAACTGGGCCTGGCATGAACATGTGAACACGTCTAATGAGGATGCGCTTCTCTTCTGCGCCAATGATTTGCCGATTATGGAAAAACTGGGGTTGCAGCGTGAAGAAGCGTACCCGGATAACAACGGATATCAATCAGTTGTCGGGGAGTTCGAGGCAGAGGCGGTAAGCAGTTAAATGCCGTTCCCTTGGGATCGGCAGCTGCAGGGGGTATAAATAAGGAGGGGGACGATGAGCACAGTTTCTGAAAAGGGAACCAATCAGACAGCCACAACGATGACGGAAAATGCAGCAGTCCGCCGTTTGCTCGACCGTTTTATAAATATCGATTGGCTTTCTTCGCTTGGCCAGCAGGGAGATGAACAGGTTGAACAGTCGCTCCGCCAATTTGCTGATTTTTTCGGCGTTCATCACGTCGGGGTGAAGTGGCTGGCTGAACAAGAATTGCGATCGTCAATCGAGGCCATTCGTCTTGAAGAGGATAGCATTTGGCAGGCGCTGCGGCATGTTCCTGATCAATTCAAGCGCCAGGCTGAACAGGCAGGAAGATTGGAAGCGCTTTTGGTGCTGGCCGATGAGGTGCCGGCTGCGGTTTTTCAACACAGTTTTGACCCGTTATTTGCGGTGTTACGTCCGTATGGAGATAATGTTGTCACTACCGCGGTCGGCTATATGATGTACATCGGTGGAATGGCTTGTGCTTGGGAACTATTGTCTGATCTTGAAGGATGGGAGACAAATCCGTTTCACTTTCTCATTGCTGTGCTAGAACGCGGCCATTGGCCGTTAGGGGTTGTCAACGGCCAGTTTGTTGTTATTTAACGTAATTTCCGAAGGAAGTCTTCCGTCTCAAGGAATGTGCAGGGCGATCGCCCAATGAGTAGGAGGGGATGAATGTCGGTTGGCCATCGCCAGCGAATAGGATCATTGATGGTTGGAACGGATGGAGGCGTAAAGGGCTCTTGTGTGTGGCTTACCGTTCGGTGAACATGCACAAGTCGCTTGAAGTCCCGCTTCTAAGCGAAACCTAGGCGGTGGGTAGTTCACACGCTAATAAACGATGGTGACAGGAAGGCCCAAGAGATCGTTAGGCAAGATCTCTTGGGTTTCTTTTAAGGCCGCAAGATATGTCCCGGCTGTAAGGGCAATGGGGGACATTCGACAGCTCTATAGCGCCGGTTGCCTGCAAATGGAGTGATTTAAGCGGATTCAGGAGCAGTCGTGTTTGGCGGAACGACGAATGATATCAACGTCAAAATCAAGTATTTGCTGCTGAGTTCTGAGCTTGATCATATGGCTAGAAGGTCGATGAAAAGGATCCCTCTTCGAGTGTTTATTACAAACTGCGAAGAATTTGGCTTAGGTCCAACATATACATAGCCCGCGGTTGCTCAAACAACCAATGGTTGTGGACAGCGGTGACGGGAATGCCCCGTTTTGTCAACTCCTCTGGATGAGTGAAGCAAAGATGAGAAACAAATCGAGAGGAAAGCAGCGAAATGGTAAAACGGGCGAAAGGATCAGCCTTAATACAGGTTGAGCGCCGTCTTGACCCGCTTGATCTCCTTTTTGTTTTCGAACAGCTCTTCCACTAAAATTGTTTGGCCGTTGGCGACATCGGTGAGCCGCTGGTCCATGTCGGACACTTGTTCGCTTAACCGGTGCACTTGTTCGTTTGTTTGTTGAACTTGTTTGGTGAGCTGTTCGACTTGCTCGTTCGTTTGTTGCACTTGTTTGGTGAGCTGTTCGACTTGCTCGTTCGTTTGTTGCACTTGTTTGGTGAGCTGCTTGACTTGTTCGTTCGTTTGTTGCACTTGTTTGGCGAGTCGCTCGACTTGTCCGTTTGTTTGTTGAAGCTGATCGGCGAGCTCTTTGATGGCTTGCCAAATCATTTCATTGGTGATCTCCCCATTCGACAATCCCCTTTCTCGTTTGATTCTTTTCTCTATCATTATACATGACGAAAGATGGGAACGATAGGGAAAAGATGACGAAATGTTTTTCTTTGCCGCGCTCCCTCTGAATGTGATATAACAAAAGAATGTCAACAGCATTGCGCATATTGGGGGATGAATGTCGTGATCCGTGTCAGCCATTTGCATAAATCGTTCCGCGTCCATCGCCGCGAAGCCGGATGGCTTGAGGCGGTGCGCCATTTATGGCGCCGTGACTACCGGATCGTCGAGGCGGTGAAAGACGTTTCGTTCACGATCGAAAAAGGGGAGATTGTCGGTTTTTTAGGCCCGAACGGGGCGGGGAAGACGACGACGATGAAAATGCTGGCCGGCCTGTTGCATCCGACGTCGGGGGAAATCACGGTCGGCGGTTTTGTGCCGTTTGAACAAAAGCCGGAGTTTAAAAAGATGATGAGCTTAGTGATGGGGCAAAAAAGCCAGCTTATTTGGGACATTCCGCCGCTGGAGACGTTTTTGGTCAATAAAGCCATTTATGACATTGACGATCGGGTGTTCCGCCAGACGCTCGAGGAGCTCACCGAGCTGCTTGATTTGGCGCCCCTGTTGGACAAACCGACGCGCAGCTTGTCGCTCGGCCAGCGGATGCGCTGCGAGCTGGCGGCGGCGCTGTTGCATCGGCCGCACGTGTTGTTTTTAGATGAGCCGACGATCGGACTGGACGTTCATACGCAAGAAAACGTGCGCCGTTTTATCGTTGACTACAATCGAGAGCACGAGACGACCATTTTGTTGACGTCGCATTACATGGGTGATGTCGCCGCGCTTTGCGACCGGGTGATGATTATTAACTACGGGCGGCTCATTTACGACGGCGAGCTTTCGGTGCTGACGGAGAAACTGGCGCCGTACAAGCGGCTTGAGGTTCGGTTTTCGCGGCTGCCGAAGGTGAATTGGAGCGAGTATGGCGAAGTGGCGGAAGTCGAAGAGGGGGCGGTCGTGCTTAGAGTGGCGCGCGAGACGGCGGCGGAAACGGCGGCGCGGCTGCTTCAGCAGTTTGAAGTCCGTGACATCAATATCGAAGATCCGCCGCTGGAGGAAGTGATTGCGCGCGCGTTTCAGGAGGAGCACGTATGATTCGCAAATATATTGCCCTGCTGCGGATGAAATACATTGAAATGCTCGCGTATCGGCTCGCGACGTTCGTCTGGATGACGGGCGCGGTTACGCAGCCGCTCATCACGATGTTCGTCTGGATGAACATTCATCCGGAAGAGAGTGAGTCGTTTGTCTTTTATTTTATGGCGGTCATTTTTGTCGAGCGGATGACGAGCGCGTGGGACGTATGGGAGTTGGACCGTGAAATCCGTGAAGGGACGTTTTCGAACTTGTTGTTGCGGCCGCTTCATCCGATCCATTGGGCGATTGCGGAAAATGTCGTCTATAAATGGTTGTTTCTCGTCATTTTAGTGCCGGTTTGGGCGGTGGGGGCGGCGTTTTGGCCGGCGCTTCGCCCGCATATGACGGGAAGCCAAATTGGGTGGTTTTTGCTGGCGGTCGTGTTGGGGGCGGCGCTTCGTTTCTTGTTGAGTTACTCGTGCGGACTGCTGGCGTTTTGGGTGACCAAAGTGGCGGCCGTGTACGGCGTCATCGATGTCATTTCGCTGTTTTTGTCGGGAAGAATCGCGCCGCTTGAGCTGCTTCCGCCGCGGCTTCGGGAATGGAGCGAGTGGCTGCCGTTCCGCTATATGATCAGCTTTCCGATTGAAATCGCCACCGGAGCGGCGGATGGCGGGGAGTTGGTGCGCGGTTTTGCGATTGCTGGCGGGTGGATGGTGGTGTTGACGGCCGCTTTGCAATGGTTGTGGAGAGCGGGAATGCGAAAAAATCAGGCGGTAGGTGGATGAACGTGCGGCGGTATGGACGGGTGTTCCGCGAATTTTTCCGCGCTTGTTTGGTCGAGGAAATGGAATATCGGAGCGAGTTTTTCGGCAATGTCATCTCCAGCTTTTTCGGCATTGGCATGGCGCTGCTCACCATCCAGATCTTTTTTTACCAGACGGATCGCTTAGGCGGCTGGACGTATGGGGAAGTGCTTGTGTTGCTTGGTGTCTTCAATACGTTGCGTGGATGTATCGATTTTGCGCTCCGCCCCAACATGCCGAGACTGCTTGAACACGTCCGGCGCGGCACGCTCGATTACGTGTTGACGAAGCCGGTCGACAGCATGTTTTACGTCAGCTTCCGTCACCTTGTTTTTTGGCGGCTCATCGATGTCGTGCTCGGCTTTGGCGTCATCGGCTACGGCTTGTATGTCGAACGCTACGTGCCATCGGTGGCGGACGTATTGGTGTTTCTTGTCGTCATGGCCGCTTCGTTCTTACTTATTTATTCCCTATGGATGATGCTCATGACGACGTCGTTTTGGGTGGTGCGCATCGACGACTTGTCGTTTATTTTCGACTCGTTTTTTGAAACGGCCCGCTTCCCCGGCAGCATGTACCGCGGCGCGGTTCGGATGGTGATCACCTACATATTGCCGGCCGTATTAATCACGAACACGCCCGCGCTGGCGCTGCTTGGCAAATGGAGTGCTTGGGCAGCGTTTGCCGCTTTGGTTGTGGCTCTCCTCTTTTTATGGATTGCCCGCCGCTTTTGGCGCTTTGCCTTGCGCTTTTATACAGGAGCGGGCGGGTGAGGATTCATCCATCTTCAGGCAAAGGGTGTCTCGTTTTTGCTGAGACATCCTTTTTTCTTTGTTCCTCAAGCAAGATGTTGATTGACTTTTACGTCAACGTAAAATAAAATAAAATTCAGAATATTATATCTAAGAAGGGATGACGATGCACTGTTTCACCATTTCCGATTTGGCGCACGAGTTTGATGTGAGCACGCGGACGATCCGCTATTACGAAGAGCGCGGGCTGCTTGCCCCGATTCGCACGGAATCCGGGCAGCGGCTGTATACGAAAAAGGAGCGGGCGAAGCTCAAGCTCATTTTGCGCGGCAAACGGTTCGGCTTCTCGCTTGACGAAATTCATGAGATGATTGCGCTGTTTGATGAGGATCGCACGGGAAAGAAACAACTCGAAAAAACGGTCGAATACGGGCGGCGAAAACTGAAGGAGGTGAACGAGCGGATCGAAGATTTATTGCAACTGAAGGCGGAGATGGAATCCCTGCTTTCCGATTTTGAAAAGCGATTGCGAGAATGGGAGGAATCGGGCGGATGAACATTTCGGAGTTGCTTGCCCGCCAAGCGAGGAAATTTCCGGCGAAAACGGCGGTCATTGATGGGGAAACGGAGCTTTCGTATGCCGAAGTCGATCGCATGGTCAACCGCTTGGCTTCGTCATTGGCTCGACTTGGCGTCGGCCGCGGTGATAAAGTCGCGCTGTATATGCCGAATACGAAGGAGTTTGCCGTTTCGTACTTTGCTGTTTTGCGCCTTGGCGCGGTTGTCGTGCCGATCAACGCCCGTCTTACGGCGGCGGAAGTGCAATACATTCTCGGCCATAGTGAAGCAAAATTGCTCATCGCCCACGATTGGGTGCATCAGGCGCTCGCCCCGCTTGTTGGTGGAAGCCATATCACCTGGATTAAGACAGGGGAGGCGGAAGACGGCTGGCTGTCGCTTGAGGAGTTGATCGGTTCAGGTGATCCGCAAGCGATCGTCTGTCCGGCCAAAGAGGACGATGAGGCGACGATTTTGTATACATCGGGAACAACAGGGCGGCCGAAAGGCGTGTTGTTCACGCACCGCAACATTCTCACGGTCGCGGACATGATCGTGATCGAAACGAAAATCGACCGTCAAAGCCGCCTGCTGCACCTGATGCCGCTCAGCCACTCGGCGCCGCTTCATCTGTTTTTTGTCGGCGGCACGTATGTCGGCGCGACCCATGTCTTGGCGCCTGCATTTTCCCCGGATGCCTTGCTGGAACTGGTCGAGCGTCACAAGATCACCCACTTTTTCGGCGCGCCGGTGGCGTATTTGTTGACGGCGAAGCATCCGCGGTTTTCGGATTATGATCTTTCTTCCGTCCGTTGTTGGATGTACGGCGGGGCGCCGCTGTCGCGCGAGGAAGTGCGGTTTGTCGCCGACTGCTTTGGCGTCGAGCGGATGATGTGTTTATACGGTTTGACCGAGGCCGGTCCGAACGGTACCTACTTAGCTCCTGAGGAACATGAAGAAAAAGCAGGAAGCATCGGCAAATATGCCGCTCTCCATTGTGAAGTGGCGATCGTGGACGAAAACGGGCAGGAAGTCGCGCCCGGCGAGGTCGGCGAGATCGTGCTGCGCGGGGAGGGCGTGATGAAAGGATATTACAAAGACGAGGAAAAAACGAATGAAGCGATCCGAAACGGTTGGCTGTACACCGGCGATTTGGCGCGCCGTGACGAGGACGGCTACATTTGGATCGTTGACCGGAAGAAAGATGTCATTATTTCCGGCGGCGTCAATATTTACCCAAAGGAAGTGGAAGATGTGCTGCGGACGCATCCAGCGATCGCCGATGTCGCCGTGATCGGCGTGCCGCATCCGGAGTGGGGGGAAACAGCGAAAGCGTTCGTTGTGCTGAGTGCGCCGCTTGAACCGCTTGCCGAGGAGTGTAAGCGTTTCCTGTCTGGCAAACTGGCTGACTATAAAATCCCCCGCTTGTATGAGGCGATCGCTGAATTGCCGCGCAATGCGACGGGAAAAGTGTTGAAACAAGCGCTGCGGGCGCGGGAGGCGGCAACACAGAAGACACAGGCATGAATAAGAAGGGAGGAAAGGGGAGGGACGATGAAACCACTTCGTGAAGCCGATCCGAATTTGCTGGCGAATTTGAAACGGTATTTGGATGATGAGTTGTACCAATATGCAGAGGAAAAACTCTCATCGTTTTACGAGTTTTGTTTGACGGACGTCGACCGCCGCGCCGTGCATACCGATCGTGAAGGGCAGCCGCGCCTGATCAAATATGACCGCTTTGGAAACGACATTTCCGAAGTGTGGGTGAACGAAGGGTACGAGCAGACGGCGAAACAAACGTACGAAACGGGAATCGTCGGGTATGTGCACAAACCGATTCCCGAGCTTGGGAGAAAAGGAAACTACATGTATTCGTACGCCCAAGGGTACATTTTATCCCAAGCCGAGCCGGGGTTTTATTGTCCCGTGACGCTGACGATGGCAACCGCCTATGTGCTTGAACATTTTGCCGACGACGAGTTAAAAGCACGGTACTTGCCCCATATCATTTCCACCGGCGAGGTCGAGCTGTATGAAGGGGCGACGTTTTTAACGGAGCGGCAAGGCGGGTCGGACGTTGGCGCCAACGCCGTGCGCGCCGTGCCGTGCGGCGATCATTATCAGTTATACGGGGAAAAATATTTTGCCAGCAACGCCGGACGCTGCGGCGTAGCGCTCGTGTTGGCGCGCATTGACGGGAGCGGTCCGGGGACGAAGGGGCTGAGCTTGTTTCTCGTCCCATGGCGCAACGAGGATGGAACAGTAAACGGTATCACCATCCGCCGCTTAAAAGATAAATTAGGGGTGCGCGCCGTGCCGTCGGCCGAAGTTGTGTTTGATGGCGCCAAGGCGTATGTCGTCGGCGATCCGCGCAAAGGCTTCTATTATATGATGGAAGCGCTTAATCTCTCGCGCGTCTGCAATGCGATCGCCTCGGTCGGCATCATGAAGCGGGCGCTCGAGGAAGCGAAACAATACGCCGAGCAGCGCACGGCGTTTGGCCGGCGATTGACCGATTACCCGATGGTGCGCGCGACGCTCGCCGACTTGACAGCGCGGCAAGAAGTGGAAACGAGCGCTTGTTTTGACATGGTCGCCTTGTTTGACCGCGTCATGACCGTACCGCACGAGGCAGACGAGGCGGAGAAAGCCTGGCTCCGGCTTCTGATTGCGCTCCTTAAGATGCGTACGGCCGAAGAGGCGATCGCGTTCAGCCATGAGGCGATTGAACTGCACGGCGGCAACGGATACATTGAAGATTTCGTCACCCCGCGCCTGCTCCGCGACGCCCAAGTGCTGACCGTCTGGGAAGGGACGGCCAACATTTTGGCGCTCGAGGTGCTGCGGCTCATGCGCAAATACCGCATTCACGAGCGGTTTGCCGCCGAGATGAAGGCACGGCTTGAGGGGGTGGCGGACGAGATGAAGCCGCTTGCCCGCCCGGTTGAAGAAGGGGTGAAGGAATGGATGGCGGCGCTCGCGCGTCTTGGCGGCCAAGCGGACGAGGTGCAGACGTTTCATGTGAAAACGGTGGCCAATCGGATGTGCGATGTGTATTTGAGCGTCATCGCCCTCGAACGCGGGCAAGAAAACGAGCGGAACAAGCGGATCGCCGAGCTGTTTTTGCGCCATGTGTGGGAGCGCGGGCTTGTCGACGAGCGGATGACATCGGTGCGTGAGTTTGACTTGATCGTCAGATGTAAAGGAGCGTCTGCACCGCTTGCTCATTCGTAAGTTGGCGGCATGGAGCGGGCCATGGACAAAAGGGATGTTCGTTTTTGGCGGACATCTCTTTTTTTGATTGCCAAATGAGCCATTCAACAAGTAGGATGAAAGAAAGGAAGGGGGAAAACCGATATGGAAGTGGTGCGCACACCGCGCCGAGCGAAACGGCGCATTTGGATTTCGGCGGCCATTGGCGTTGTCATTTTCGGGTTGCTCGTTTGCGTCGGTTTATCTGTTTACGTCGGCTGGCAGTTGACGCATAAACCGCGCGCACCGATTACCGTGACGCCGAAAGACTACGGCATGGCGTATGAAAGCGCGACATTTACAAGCAAAGATGGGAAAACGGCGCTCAAAGGCTGGATCATTCCGCCTAACGGGGCGGCGAAGATGACGGTCATTTTTGCCCACGGATACGGCAACAATCGCATTCAAGAAAATGTACCGTTTTTGCCGCTCGCCAAACGGCTCGTTGCCGAAGGGTACCGCGTCATCTTGTTTGATTTTCGCGCCAGCGGCGAGTCGGGAGGCGATATGATTACGATCGGCGTCAAAGAGAAGGATGATTTGCTTGGCGTGATCGATTACGCGAAGAAACACTTCCGTGAACCGATCGCACTGTACGGTGTTTCAATGGGGGCGGCGACGTCGATTTTGGCAGCGGCAGAAGACAGTGATGTTCGCGGGGTGATTGCGGACAGCCCGTTTAGCGACCTCGAATCGTATTTGCGCGCCAACATGCCGGTATGGACGCACTTGCCGAACGTGCCGTTTACGTACTTGATTTTAGCGATCGTCCCGGCGCTTGCGGATTTGGATTTGGGTGTGTCTTCGCCCATCCATGCGGTCGATCGTGTCGCGCCCAGGCCGATTTTGTTCATCCACAGCAAAGACGACCGTTCGATTCCATACAAAGAAAGTGTGAAGTTGTACAACACCCATCCGGATGCGTTTCAGCTATGGCTGACGGACAAAGCGGATCATGTGAAAAGTTTTTCTCTCTACAGCAATGAGTATGTAGAACGAGTGTCGGCGTTTTTGCGCTCATTGGTAAAAACTTCTTCCTAAGGCGGCTGCGATTCGTGTTCGGCCGCTTTTTGTATTATAATGGAAGAAATAGAGAATTAAGATGGCATTGATCAACGAATCAAGGAGTGAATGCCATGTGCGGTCGGTTTACGTTGACAGCTGATTTGGAAACATTGAGGGCGTTGTTTCGTTTCCGTTATCAAGGTTCGCTTGCGCCTCGGTTCAACATCGCCCCGGGTCAAGATGTGTTGACCGTCGTCGCCGAAGGGGAGGAGAGAGTCGGGAAAATGATGCGCTGGGGGCTTGTGCCGTTTTGGGCGAAAGATGACCGCATCGGCGCCAAAATGATCAACGCCCGGGCGGAAACAGTCGATGAGAAGGCGAGCTTCCGCCATGCGTTCAAGCGGCGGCGCTGCTTGATTTTAGCCGACGGATTTTATGAGTGGAGAAAAGAGGGAGCGAAAAAAGTGCCGTATCGGTTTACGCTCGCAACGGATGCGCCGTTTGCGTTCGCCGGTCTGTGGGAGCGTTGGGAGGGAGCGAGCGGGCCGCTTGAGACGTGCACGATCATTACGACGAGGGCGAACGAGCTCATCGCCCCCATTCACGACCGGATGCCGGTCATCCTGCCTTCTGAGCGGCATGACGACTGGCTGGATCCAAGCTTGGATGACAGCGAGTATTTGAAAATGTTCCTGCAGCCATATCCGAGCGAACGAATGCGAACGTACGAAGTGGCGCCGCTGGTCAATTCGCCGAAAAACGATGTGAGCGCCTGCATTGAGCCCGTCAACAGCCGGCCAATGGAGGGAACGTGATGCATCCTGTCATCTTGTTTGATGGCGATTGCCTATTTTGCCGTGGGAGTGTACACTGGATCGTTGCCCGCGACCGTCAGGCGGTGTTCCGCTTTGCGGCGCAACAGAGCGCCGTTGGTCAAGCATTGTTGGCCAAGCAGGAGATGTCAGCGGGAGACAGCGTCGTCCTCATCGAGAACGGTTGCTGTTATGTAAAATCTGATGCTGTCCTGTGCATCGGACGTCGTCTTGCTTGGCCTTGGAATTGGTTAGCAGCGTCTGGATTTCTTGTCCCGCGGCTGTTGCGCGATCATATATATGACACGGTCGCCAACCATCGGCATCGTCTCGCTCTGAAGCGCGATCATTGTCAGCTGCCGCCGCCTGAGCTGCGATCCCGCTTTCTTGATGAATGGCCGCTGCGGTGAAGAAGGAAAATACGCCCGTTTGTCGTATTGAAAAGGGAAAGAAACGAGGGAGGGGAAATGGGTATGGCAAACGGAACAACACGGTGGCTTAATGATTGCACGCCTCGGGCGCTTGAGCATTTTGCCGATGAATTGATCGCTATGGCCGAGCAAAGTGCGGACGAGGCTCGGCGCCGGTTTTACGAAGGGATGGCGGTGGCGGCGAAACTCATCGCGCTCCGGTGGGAAGGAAAATGCGCCTATATTGATGATCAGTTGCTTGATAATGTATACGAGGCGTTGACGGTCTTCTCATTGGAAAAAATTGAGGAGACGTTGTCCTTGGAGGCAGAAAAGGCGCATGGCGGCGGCCGTTGCTCGTTTTGTCTCAAAGAAAAACCAAGGCTGGCCCAAGGTCCGCTGGCGGCGATTTGTGACGATTGCCTGCAGTTTGGGCTGCAAGTGATCGCCAAGCGGCCTTGAGCAAGACGGCGGTCATCGTGAAGGCGATGGCCGTCGTTTTTCGGCAAAATGGATAAGCGGATATGATAAGGCGCAAGGCGGCGTTGATCTTCTTCCCCCCTACTTGCCTACGGTGGGAACGAGGTTCTTCGTGGTGAAGATATGGTAGAAGATATGAGGATTGTGTGGCAGTGGCGCGTCCCGGCTGTTGGTGTTGCTTCCATCTCCATTTCGGTTTTCCTCCTTAATTACCTGTTGGCTTTGGCGGTTGCCTTCTGCAGCTTAAGGGAAACGTTTCGGCGCGTCTTTCCTTATGAAAACATGGTACATCAAACATAGCAGTGGAAATCGAAAGGGGAAAAGAACATGATTCCGATCGTAACATCTAATGAGATGTACGCCATCGACCGAGAAGTGACGGAGCGGATCGGCATCAGCGCTGATTCGTTGATGGAAAACGCCGGACAGGCGCTGTTTTCAGCACTGAAAGAACGAATTTCGCGCGCTGCTAACGTGGCGGTGCTTGCCGGGGCGGGCAACAACGGCGGGGATGGGTTTGTCGTTGCCCGCATGTTGAAAAGCTACGGCTACGAAACCGATGTATGGCTCGTTCCACCAAAGGAAAAGGTGAAAGGAGCGGCGCGCACCGCGCTTGAGGTGTACGAGCGGTCCGGGTATTCGTGGATTCCGTATGAAGGGAATGAACAAGAGTTTGCGATGCGTGCGCCGCACTACGACGTGATCATTGATGCGCTCCTTGGCATCGGCGTGAAAGGCGAGGTTCGCTCTCCGTATCAAGAAATCATTGAACAACTGAACCGCTCGCGGGCTGTTGTGTACGCAATCGATGTGCCAAGCGGGGTGCCGGCCGAGGGCGGTGATGTGGCTGCAGCCGTTCGCGCGGATGTGACGTTCACCATTCAATGCCCGAAGCTTGGGGCGTATACGTTCCCAGCGGCCGATTATTACGGAGAGCTTGTTGTTGTGGATATCGGCATTCCACCGCTCGTGGTCAAAACGAATGCAGCCCGTCGGTTCGTGTGGGAGCGAAGCGATGTCATGCGGACGATGCCAAAGCGGAGGCGGTCCTCGCATAAAGGAACGTATGGCAAACTGCTTGTAGTCGGCGGATCGAAAGCTATGGCAGGAGCGGTGACGCTCGCCGCCAAGGCAGCGCTGCGAAGCGGGGCTGGGTTGGTGACCATGGCTGTTCCAGAAACAGTGTACGAAGCCGTTGCCAATCGGATGCCCGAGGCGATGTGCAGGCCATGGCCGGCCGAAGGGGGAGCGTTTGCCGGAGCGACCGATTGGGACGGGCTGGATGTCGATGCGCTCGCCGTTGGTCCAGGCATGGGGAGAACGGAAGGGGCGCGCCGCCTGGTCTGCGAACTTGTGCGCCGGCCGGTGCCGCTTGTCCTCGATGCGGACGCCCTGTTTTTTTGGGAAGATTATGCTGAACAAGTGCGACGCCGAAGCGCGCCGACGGTGATCACCCCGCATCCGGGGGAAATGGCGCGCATCGTCCATCGCTCCATTCGCGAGGTCGAGCACGACCGCTTTGGGTTATCCAAGCGGTTGGCGATGGAATATGGCGTGTATGTCGTGTTGAAAGGGCCGTACACGATCGTCACCACGCCGGATGGATCACAATATGTCAACACGACCGGCAATCCGGCTTTGGCGAAAGGCGGCAGCGGTGACGTGTTAACGGGCATTGTGGGGGCGTTTTTGTTGCAGCACGAGGCGGTGCAGCCGGCGGTGAGCAATGCGGTGTTCGTGCATGGAAAGGCTGCTGATTGGCTTGTTCAACACGGTCATTCGCCCTGGGATGTATTGGCGTCGGACGTTGTGGAGGCCTTGCCGGCTGTGCTCGCTTCGCTGGCGTGATCAACCGGTCCATTGAAAGGGGCGCTGGGGGATGAAAACGATCCAGCTGGTTTGCGAATAACCGGCTGGCGTTTTTCTTTCTCCCAGCCTTCTGTGCATAAGGCATGTGGTTTGGGCGCAAACTTTACATGCATTTCTTATAGGAGGGAGTGATATATGGTGAACAAGAAGCCATGGTTGTTGTTGATCCTTTGCCTTGCCCTGCTGCTGCCGGGATACAGTTATGCTCTGAACGTGACAAGCCGGACGATTCAATACAAGGACAAACTCATCGAAGTCAATATGGCGATTCCGATCATATCGGGGGCGGTGAATAAGCCGTTTCAGCAAAAAGCCAATCGCCTATTGCAAAAACAAGCTCTTGATTTCAAAAGGGAAATAGAAAAACAGGCCAAGCAAAATTTTGTCCTCAGCCAGCAGCAAGGGTTTCCGTATCATCTCCATACGGCGGTCAGCCGGTTTGATGTCACGTATAACCAAAACGGCATTGTAAGCATCCCTGTCGAGTTTTACAGCTATACGGGAGGCGCTCATGGGATGACGGTGAAAATCCCTCACAATTTCGATTTTAACCAGGGCAAAGAGTTGAAATTAAGCGATTTATTCAAAAAGGGAAGCCGTTATCAACAAGTGATTGTTGAAGAAATCGTCAAGCAGATCGAAAAAGAGCCGGACATATATTTTGAAAACGCGGTAGATGTGGTCAAAGAGCTGAAAAACGGCCAGCCGTACTATCTCACTCCGAAGGGGATAGTTGTGTACTATGGACTGTATGAAATAGCTCCTTACGCCGCCGGTATTCGCGAATTCCTGATCCCGTTTTCAACGCTGAAGCCGTATTTGCGGCTGCAGCTGTAATTGCTGGTTTATCAGCCGACATTCATCTTCCACTGATCGCTGGGCTGCGCCCTTTACGCGCTTGAAGCGGAGTCTTCTTTCGAAACGATGATCAACGTTGCGGAAAGGCGGCGGTTTCACTTTTGGTCAAACATTGAAATCATGAATGTATAAAGAGAAGGGAGATGGGAATCATGCCGCAATTCGTTTGGCTCGAAACGGAGGAGGAAGTAAGAAGCGCTTTTCCGGTCATGCGCGAGCTGCGCACCCATTTGGATGAGGAAACATACGTGGCGCTTGTGCGTGAAGCGCAAGAAAAAGAAGGGTATAAGCTCGCGGCGCTTTACGAAGGGGACAAAATGGTTGCTGCTGTCGGATTCATGCCGATGATCACGCTCTATAACGGCCGTTTTATTTGGGTTTGCGATTTAGTCACGACATCAACCGAGCGTTCGAAAGGGTATGGAAAAGTGCTGCTGTCGCATGTGCACGAATGGGCGAGGGAGCATGGCTACGGGATTGTCTCGCTGTCATCCGGCCTGCAGCGGATTGACGCCCATCGCTTCTATGAGGAAAAAATGGAATATCAAAAAGTAAGTTATGTGTTTTTGAAACGCTTATCGATTTAAATCCAACAGCGTCCGTTGAGCGGGCGCTTTTCATTTTATGTATAGAAAGTTGTTCTACTTTTCATTATAATAAGAAATAGATAACTCGTATTTTGGAATTGATATTCTGATATTCGGAACAGAGGGGCGACGATGAACAAAACGGTGTTAAAAACAAAAGAACTGCTTGATTTGTTTCTCGATTGTGAACGATTGACCTTGCCGGAGATGGTCGAGCGGCTGGGGATGCCCAAAACGTCGGTGTACCGAATGGCGCAGTCGCTTGTTGTCCTCGGTTTTTTGCAAAAGCGAGGCGATCACTATGAGTTGGGGCTAGCCTTCTTGACGTTTGGCGCGCTCGTCGCCGAGCGGCTCGATATTCGCCGAGCGGCGCTGCCGGTGATGAAGCGGCTGAAAGAGGAGACGAACGAAGCAGTCAATTTAGTCATCCGCGACGGCGATGAGGCGCTGTATATTGAAAAAGTCGAGACATCCGAGCCGGTGCGCGTTTATACGAAAGTTGGGCGGCGCGCTCCGCTGTACGCCGGTGCGTGTCCGCGCGTGTTGCTCGCGTTTATGGACAAGGAGGATCGGGAACGTTATTTAGAACACGTCGAGCTTGTAAAAATCGCCAAACATACGGTGACCGACAAAGAAGCGCTGCGCCGGTTGCTGGAGATGGATCGGGAGCGCGGCTACACAGTCAGCTATTCCGAGCTGGAAAATTATTCTGCCGCCGTTGCTGTGCCGATTTTCAACCATGAAGGTGCGGCGGTCGCCGGGCTGAGCGTTGCCGGACCGGAACAACGCTTTTCGTCGGATGATGTGGTGCGCATCGTTCCGCTTCTGAAGAAGGCGGCGATGGACATTTCGCGCGAACTCGGCTTTCGAGGGAAGGGATGAGGATGGAGTATACGTTGTTTCCGCTATGCGAATATGCGGTGACGGTTCGGTTCGCCGACTGCATTGATGAGGCGGTGAACGAAGTCGTCCATGGGGCGGCAGCCCGTCTTGAGGCAGAGAAAAAAGAAGGCATCGAGGAGATCGTGCCGGCGTTTTCGTCGCTCACCATCTACTATGATCCATTGGTCATCGATTACATCGGCGTAGGCGCATGGATAAGGAAAAACATCAGGCAGCCTGAACAAGCGGTGCGGCGTTTGGCGCGTACGGTCGTCATTCCCGTCTGTTACGGCGGCGAATTCGGTCCGGATTTGTCGGATGTCGCCCGCTTTCATGGGATGACGGAAAACGAGGTGGTGACGCTTCATTCGACCGGACGCTACCGAGTTTATATGATCGGCTTTTCTCCTGGATTTGCCTATTTAGGAGGGCTGTCGCCGCGCTTGGCGACGCCAAGGAGGCCGGTGCCGCGCACAAAAGTGCCAGCCGGTTCGGTCGGCATCGCCGGTGGACAGACAGGCGTCTATCCGCTTGCCACGCCGGGCGGCTGGCAGTTGATTGGCCGGACGCCGCTGAAGCTGTTTGACCCGTGCCGGGCTGAGCCGAGTTTGCTTGCCGCTGGCGATATCGTCGAGTTTCAGCCCATTGACGCCAAGGAATTTGCACGTTGGAGCGAGGAACATGATTGACGTCATCGAGAGCGGATTTTTTACAACCGTCCAAGATAGCGGACGCACCGGTTACCGGCATGCCGGTGTGCCAACGAGCGGAGCCATGGATGCATGGGCATATCGTCTTGCCAATGCGCTTGTCGGCAACAGCGGTGATGAAGCAGTGCTGGAAGTGACGATGGCCGGACCGACGCTTCGGTTTCGCGTTGAGGCCGTCGTTGCGGTGTGCGGGGGCGATTTCCCGTGCGCGCTCAATGGGCAGCCGATTTCCCTTTGGAAACCGGAGATCGTCAAACCGGGGGATGTGCTTGAAGTGGGAGTGTGTCGGACGGGGTTTCGGGCGTATATCGCGGTATCAGGCGGCATCGATGTGCCGCCCGTGATGGGCAGCCGCTCCACGTATGTTCCAGCGCAGCTTGGTGGTTTGGCGGGGCGGCCGTTGCGCCGTGGAGATGTGCTTCCGGTCGGCGCTATGCACCCGTTCACTGCGGTTGGCTCGATCCGCTGGGGGCTTTCGCGTCTAGCCGCTTCCTATATTGACGGGAAAACAAAAACGGTGCGCGTGATTCCCGGTCCGGAGTATGATGAATTTACGCCGGAGAGTCGCCGCCAGTTTTTCGCCGCCCGTTATGAAGTGACGCCGCAGTCCGACCGAACCGGCTATCGGCTTTCTGGACCAGCGTTGGCGCTTGTACGCGAGCGGGAGATGGTCTCGGAAGCAGTCGTTTTCGGTACGGTGCAGGTCCCGGCATCCGGCCGACCGATTGTATTGATGGCCGACAGCCAAACATCGGGCGGCTATCCGCGCATCGCCCAAGTCGCGGCGGTCGATTTGCCGATTTTGGCGCAGGCTCGCCCGGGCGATTGTCTGCAATTTCAGTTGATTACTTCGGAGGAAGCAACGCGTCTTTATAAGGAACAACATCATCGATTGCTTCGTTGGATTGCCGCCATTCGCCGTCAATGGGAGGGAGAACGGTGAGGACGATTGATTTGAATTGCGATTTCGGCGAAAGCTTTGGGGTGTATAGGCTTGGACAAGAAGAAATCTTATCGTATGTGACTTCCGTCAACATCGCCTGCGGGTTTCACGCCGGCGACCCGCTCGTCATGCGGCGGACGGTGCAGCTTGCGATTCGTCATGGAGTGGCCATCGGCGCCCATCCGGGGTTTCCGGACTTGTTTGGCTTTGGACGGCGCGCCATGGCCGTTTCGTCAGAGGAAGTATACGCCTATGTCGTCTACCAAATCGGCGCGCTGGCTGCGTTTGTGAAGGCGGAAGGCGGCGTGATGACGCATGTGAAGCCGCACGGCGCTTTGTACAATATGGCGGCGAAAGACGCGGCGCTGGCCGAAGCGATCGCCAAAGCGGTGCATGATGTCGATCCGATGCTTGTCTTATACGGCTTGTCGGGAAGCGAACTCATCCGCGCCGGCCGCGCCTACGGCTTGCGGACGGCGAGCGAAGTGTTCGCCGACCGGACGTATCAGACGGATGGTTCGCTCACCCCAAGAAGCGATCCGCGCGCTATCATCGCGGATGAAGACGAAGCGGTCAAGCAAGTGCTCATGATGATCCGCGACCGGCGCGTCCGCTCGGTGCAAGGGACGGATGTGGCAATTGAAGCTGACACCATCTGTCTCCATGGCGACAATGAACAGGCGGTGCGATTTGCCAAGCGGCTCTATCAAGCCTTGCAAAACGAAGGAATCGCCATTCAGGCGGTGCGTCGGGAGGAGAGATGATGAAGAAGAACGCAGGATCACCATATTTGGCGCTCTTGCCGTCTTCTTAATGGCGTATATGGGTGTGTACCTTCATGCGGGCAACGGACGGGAAACGGCGGTGTGAGTGGAATGTGCATTCAAAGAAAACAAAGGCCAAAGGGTGAACTGGTGGCCCTTTGGCTTTGAGCAAGATGGGAAACGGAGGGCGCAAAGAAGCTAACGTTCACAGGCGATCCCATCTTTATCTCGATCCAATCGTTTGTTGGCATCGTATAATGCTTTCGAGACATAAGGCTTATATCTCGTTTTTCCTCCTTTGTTTTTGACAGAGGCGGAGCGGGCCACGCCCCCTGGATAATCTTTGTTGAGCGCGGCGCAGTTTGGATACGTTTGGATTTTGGCTGCCGCTTCGGCCAAACGGAACGAATCGAAGAAAAAGCTGGCTGCGAGCGCAAAGGAAAGGACAAGCGAGATCACGAATCTCATCATGTGTTCCTCCTCTTTGCAACATGATGGTAAGCTTTTCTAGAATCATATTTTGCCATATTGGCGTTCGTCTATCAACCAAAAACGAACAAGCAAATGATGACGGGCCAAGAAAGGGGAAACGGTATGCACGGGGCAGACATCAAAGCGATCGTCTTTGATTTGGACGGAACATTATACGAGGAAACGGAGCATTTTGACCATTATGCCGAGCGGGTGGCGAAACGTCTTCGTGAAGCAGATCGGCCGCGGTTTTGGGACGATTACCGCGCCGTGCTCGCCGGTTGTCATCCGCTTCGCATCGGGAGCGTGTACGATGCGAAAGAAGACTTGATTGTATGGCTCGAAGAAGGCGCGGTTCGTGAGGTGTTCCGTTGGAGCGGCGAGCCGTTGACGAAGCGGGAGATTGAAACGGTTTACACGAAGCCGGTGGCGGTTGACTTGGACCGCTTTTTCAGCATCGGCGACCTTTGGTGGGTGCCAAGCTCGATCGGCCGCCATTACGGATTGACGAGCGAAGACACCTACGCAGCGTTTTTGGAGACGCGCGAATGGATGATGGGGTCGGAATTCAAAATGAACGGGGCGCCGGGGTTGGCGGAGACGCTCGCCGAATTGTGTGAAAAAGCGGCGCTTGTGTTAATGACGAACAGTCCGGAGCCGGACAGCGAAGCCATTTTGCGGAAGCTGGGGTTGGCAGATGTATTTCACCATAAAATTTTCCGAGCTGCCAAACCGATTCAAACGGCCGCCCACTTGGAAGCGATCCGGGCGCGTTTTGGCGTCGACTATCGGCAAATGCTTTGCGTCGGTGACAACATCGGCAATGACATCGCGCCGGCCCGCCGGCTCGGCTGCCGGACGATGTTGATCGACCCCTATGGCTTGGCAAAACAAGGGGATGCAGATTTCATTGTCGCTTCCACGTCGGCGTGTGTGCCGGTGCTGCGCCGCCTGTTGTAGGCGGTGTATTTTTTTGTTTTTTATATTCTGAAAATTATTGAAAATATTTATGAAAGCGTGTACAATAAAAACGGATGGTTATATACCAACCGGTCAGTAAAAAAGCTATTCAATGCTGCTTGCGCGGAGGCTGCCGCATGGAACGATCGCGTGAAAAGGAGGAGGGGAACGGAATGAATACGAGACATTACCCGTATTGGCCGAAACGGCTCTCGAAAACGCTGGCTGTGCCGGAGACGACGCTCATCGATCATCTCGAAACGTCGGCGAAGCGCTATCCGAACAAAGCGGCGATTTACTATTACGGAGCCGTGTATTCGTACAAACAGTTGCTCGGTGAAGTGAACGCGTTGGCCGGCTATTTGCAGCAAAAGCTGTCCGTCAAACCAGGTGACCGCGTTCTCTTGTACATGCAAAATTCACCACAGTTTGTTATCTCCTACTATGCCATCTTGCGCGCTGAAGCGATCGTTGTGCCGATCAACCCGATGAACACTTCAGAAGAGCTTTCCTTTTACGTCAATGATTGCGAAACGAGAGTCGCCTTCGTTGGACAGGAGCTGCTTGACAAAGCGACCCCGCTCCTTGGACGAACGCCGTTGGAGCAAATCATCGTCGCCGCTTATTCCGATTACGCCTCCGATGAATCGCCGGTTTCGCTTCCGGCGGAAGTGGCAGCGCCGCGGCGGGTTTTGCATGATGAGCGAATTCGCCTGTGGAAAGACTGCCTTGATGCCCAATTGTCGCCCCTTCCGTACAACGGCCATGTCGATGACATCGCCGTTTTGCCATACACATCCGGGACGACCGGGGTGCCGAAAGGCTGCATTCACCCGCATCGAACGGTGAACGCCAACATCGTCGGCGCCTACCATTGGGGCGATGTGACGAGCGACTCGGTTGCGTTGGCGACGCTGCCGTTTTTCCATGTCACGGGGATGGTCCATAGCATGCATACGCCGATTTTCGCCGGCGCCGCTATGGTGTTGATGACGCGCTGGGATCGGGACGCGGCCGCCCGGCTGATCGAGTTGTACCGTTGCACGCATTGGGTGAACATCAGCACGATGCTCATCGACTTTTTGGCCAACCCGGCGCTTGGCCGGTATGATATTTCCTCGCTTTCGAGCATTTCCGGCGGCGGAGCGGCGCTTCCGGAAGCGGTCGGAGAAAAATTGTTCCAGCTCACCGGCGTCCGTTATTTTGAAGGTTACGGGCTGACAGAGACGATTTCGCAGACGCATTTCAATCCGCCGGATCGGCCGAAATTGCAATGCCTCGGCGTCCCATCGTTTGACGTCGACGCGCGCATCATCGACCCGGCGACGGGGCGGGAGCTTGGCGTTGGCGAAGTTGGGGAGATCGTCGTTTGTGGCCCGCAAGTGTTCCGCGGCTATTACCGGCGTGAAAAAGAAACGGAAGAGGCGTTCATCGAGCTCGACGGCAAGCGGTTTTTCCGCACCGGCGACATCGGACGGATGGATGAGGAAGGCTACTTTTTCATCGTCGACCGCGTCAAACGGATGATCAACGCTTCTGGATACAAAGTGTGGCCGACCGAAGTCGAGTCGCTTTTGTACAAACATCCGGCTGTTCAGCAAGCGTGCGTCGTCGGCGTGCCGGATTCGCGCCGCGGCGAAACGGTGAAGGCGTTTATCGTCCTTCATGACGAGTATGTCGGCAAAGTAACGGAAGAAGAGATCATTGAATGGTCCAAGACGCAAATGGCTGCTTACAAATATCCGCGCCTCGTTGAATTCCGCTCGTCGCTGCCGATGACGTCAAGCGGCAAGCTGCTTTGGCGAAAATTGCAGGAAGAGGAATATGAAAAAGCGGGGAAAGGGGTGAACGCCTGATGGCGAAGACGGTCGAAACCGTCCTTGGCCCAGTGCCGGTGGAACGGCTTGGCAAAACGCTCATCCACGAGCATTTCCTTTTCGGTTATCCAGGGTTTCAAGGCGATGTGACGCGCGGTCCGTTCCGCGAAGACGAGGCGCTTCGCGTCGCAGTCGAGGCGGCGGAAAAGATGAAGCGGCACGGCATTCAAACGGTTGTCGATCCGACGCCGAACGACTGCGGGCGCAACCCGGCATTTTTGCGGCGCGTTGCTGAAGAGACGGAGCTGAACATTATTTGCGCCACCGGCTATTATTATGAAGGGGAAGGTGTCATCAAGCTCGCCTCGAGCAAAGGGCGCATCACCGAGTACGAAAAGATGTTCTTCCGCGCTGCCGCCCGCGCGCAAAAAGAGACGGGCGCGGTCATCATCACCCATACGCAAGAAGGGACGATGGGGCCGGAACAAGCCGCCTATTTGCTTGAATCCGGTGCCGATCCAAAGGTGAATAGAAAACCGCCGTCATCCGGCTGCAACTGGCCGACGGCGGTTTTTTTGTTTGGACGGGAGGTCCGTTTTTTTCCATTGCCATGAATAATTTTCCTGTTTGGTTGAACAATAAGGAAAGACATGAGTAAAGCGAAAGGGGGAGAAAAGGTGCCGTCCATTGAAAAGCGACTCCTGCTCTTCTCTTTCGTTGCCATCGCCTTGTACGTGTCGCCGTATTTTGTGCTCGGTGAGGATGCGCATATGCGCGTCCACGACAATTTGGATTCGAACATCGCCTGGTATAAGGTGCTGGTCCGAAGCGGCGAGCTATTGGGACCGGTCGATGGCGTCATCCCGCAAATCATCAATGGACTGCCGCGCAACGCGTTCGGCACGGAATTCAGCGGCATCGTTTGGCTTCACGCATTGTTTCCGTCTATTTACGCCTATGGGCTCAGCCAAGCTATCACCCGTGTCTTTGCCTTTATCGGCATGTATTTGTTGCTGCGAAAACATGTGCTGCCGGATGAGCGATGGGGATGGATTCGCATCGGCGCTTCTTTGGCGTTTGCGTTGACGCCGTTTTGGCCATCGGGGATGCTAAGTACGCTCGGGATGCCGTTGGCGCTATGGGCGTTTTTAAATATCCGCAACGGCGAGCGTTCGTGGGTGAACTGGGCGGTGTTGACGTTCTTGCCGCTCTATTCGAGCTTCGTGCTAGGGTTTTTCTTTTTCTTGAGCGCGCTTGGGATTTGGTGGTTCATTGATGTCATCCGCGGCAAGAGGTGGAATTGGCGGTTTTTGGCGGCCATCGCCTATATGACGATGCTTTATTTGGCGGTTGATTACCGGCTTGTCCATTCGCTGTTGTTTTCCGATGAGCCGACAAGCCGCGACGAATATTTCCACGCTCGTCTGCCGCTTTGGCGCGTCATCCGATTGACGTTCAAAAACTATGTGCTCGGCCATACACACGTCATGACCGTGCATGGGCTCGTCGTTTTGCCGTTGACGCTCGTTGCCTTGTATATGGTATGGAAGCGGAAAAGCTGGCGGCGGGAGAAGCTGTTTTTGCTTTTGCACGGGTTGAATTTCGCGTTGTCGACATGGTATGCGTTTTGGTTTTACAAAGGATGGCTGCCGCTCACCGAACGGTTCGATTTGCTCGATAAGTTCAATTTCGCCCGCTACCACTTTTTGCGTCCGATGGTGATTTACGTCTTGTTTGCGCTGGCGCTGAAAATCGTTTGGCAGGAAGGACGAAAATGGCGAGCGGTCGGCGCGGCGGCGATCATCTTGCAGCTTGGCGTGCTTGCCTTATGCAATGAGGAAATCGTCTACCGCAATAAGCCGTCGTTTCGCGAGTTTTATGCGGAAAAGCAGTTTGCCGCCATTCGTGAGTATATCGGCCGCCCGGTTCATTCATACCGCGTGGCGAGCATTGGCATCCATCCGGCGATCGCCCAATACAACGGGTTTTACACGCTGGATACGTACAACAACTTTTATCCGCTCGAATACAAGCATCGGTTTCGCCGCATCATCGCCAAGGAGCTTGCGAAAAACAAAAAACTGCGCGAGTATTTCGATGAATGGGGCGGGCGCTGCTATTTGTTCGTCGATGAGCTGGGCAAGCGGTATATGTTTCAGAAAAATTCGAAGCGGACGATTCGCCGCTTGGAATTGAACACAAACGTGTTTTATGACATGGGCGGGCGCTACATTTTTTCAGCGCTGCCGATTGAAAATGCCGACGAAAACGCCTTGCGCCTTGAGCGGGTGTTCCGTTCGAACGAATCCGCCTGGACGATTTACTTATATAAAGTCGTGCCGAAGGGAGGAAGGTGGCATGATTGAACCGACGTTGGCCATTGTTGTGCCGTGCTACAACGAAGAAGAGGTGCTGCCGGAGACGATCCGCCGCCTGCGGGAGCTGCGCGATCAACTGGTGGAAGAGCAGCTCATTTCGGCTAAAAGTGCGCTTTTGTTCGTTGATGATGGCAGCCGTGACGACACATGGAAGATCATATACAAAGCGAGTTTGCGCCACCCGGAAGTGAAAGGGCTGAAGTTGGCGCATAACGCTGGGCATCAAAACGCGCTGCTTGCTGGGCTGTTCGCCGCAAAAAGGCATGCCGATTGCCTCATTTCGATCGACGCCGATTTGCAAGATGATGTGGCGGCGATTCGTGAATTTGTGCAAAAATTTCGTGAAGGCTATGACATCGTCTACGGCGTGCGCCGGCGGCGCGATGCCGATACGTGGTTCAAGCGTCATACAGCGCAAGGGTTCTACCGGCTGATGAAGGCGTTGGGCGTCGATCTCGTTTACAATCATGCCGACTACCGCCTGATGAGCCGGCGCGCTGTGGATGCGCTTGAACAGTTCGGAGAAGTGAACTTGTTTTTGCGCGGCATCGTCCCGCTTTTGGGATTTCGGTCGGCAACAGTTTATTATGATCGAAAAGCGCGGCTGGCCGGAAAAACGAAATATCCGCTGAGCAAAATGATCGCCTTTGCGCTCGATGGCGTGACGTCGTTCAGCGTCACCCCGATCCGTTTTATTTCGTTCGTTGGGTTTCTCTCGTTTGTTGTCAGCCTGATGTTTGGCGCCTATTTTCTTTTCCTCAAATGGGCCGGGCATACGGAAACGGGGTGGACGTCGCTCATTACGTCTATTTGGCTGTTAGGAGGGTTGCAGCTAATGGCGCTCGGGCTGATTGGGGAATATATTGGGAAAATTTACAAAGAGACGAAACGGCGGCCGCGCTATATCGTCGATTTGGATTTGTGGAATTGGCCGCTGCCGCAGCGGCTGTCGCCGTCTGACGAAGGGGGCGCGACGGAACTGACCAGGCTTTAGTGCGATCAAAAGGCAGCTACAGAGAGGGAGCTGCCTTTTTTCTTTGTCTTGCAATTCAAAAAAAGAAGGAGTAGACTGATGGGTGGGACGAACGGGTTGGTTCGTTGGCCAAACATATGGCGGCTGTCAGTGCACGGTTGTGGAAAAGGGCGCGAAAGGGGAGAACGAGAAATGGCCAATTGGCATGAATGGGCGGAACTGCTCGAGCGGGTGAGAGAGAAGAATCCGCTCGTCCATAATATCACGAATGTCGTCGTGACGAATTGGACGGCGAATGGATTGCTTGCGCTCGGCGCTTCGCCGGTGATGGCGTATGCCAAGGAAGAAGCGGCCGAGATGGCGCAGCTCGCCGGCGCACTTGTCCTCAACATTGGGACGTTGAATGCCGAAGAGGTAGAAGCGATGCTGATTGCCGGTCGGGCGGCCAATGAAGTTGGCGTGCCGGTCATTTTCGACCCGGTCGGGGCCGGGGCCACGCGCTATCGGACGGAGACAGCGCGCCGCATCGCGGAACAGGTCAAGCTCGCTGTCGTTCGCGGCAATGCGGCGGAAATCGCCAACATGATCGGTGAGGCGTGGGCGATTAAAGGGGTGGATGCCGGCGAAGGAGGCGGCGATCGAGTGGCGTTGGCCAAACGGGCGGCGGAGCAGCTTGGCGCCGTTGTTGCCATTACCGGAAAAGAGGATGTCGTCACGGACGGGCAGACGACGCATCTCATTCAGAACGGCCATCCGCTGTTGACGAAGGTCACCGGGACAGGCTGTTTGCTGACATCGGTGATCGGAGCGTTTGCGGCGGTTGAGCGTGATGCCGTGAAGGCAACGGTGGCGGCGCTTGTGTATTACGGCGTCGCAGCGGAGCAGGCGGCGGCCAAAGCCGAGGAGCGCGGGACAGGCAGTTTCCAGACAGCGTTTTTGGACGCATTGGCGTATACAAGCGTCGATGATGTCAAACGGCATGGCCGGGTGGAACAACGGTAAAAGGGGAGGAGAAACACAATGGTGTACAAAGCGTTGACGATTGCCGGGTCGGACAGCGGCGGCGGCGCCGGCATTCAAGCGGATCTCAAAACGTTTCAAGAGCTTGGCGTCTTCGGCATGTCAGCGATTACGGCCGTGACGGCGCAAAACACGCTCGGCGTGCAAGGCGTCTACCCGCTGTCGGCGGAAGCTGTTGCCGCCCAGATCGAATCGGTGGCGGTGGATTTAGGCGCGGATGCGGTGAAAACTGGCATGCTCTTTAGTGCCGAGATCATTCGTACGGTTGCTGAACAAGTGAAAAAGCATAAGTGGGAGCGGCTGGTCGTCGACCCGGTGATGATCGCTAAAGGCGGCGCGCCGCTGTTGCAGGAGGAAGCGGTGGCTGCTTTGAAAGAAGAGTTGTTGCCGATGGCGCTTGTCGTTACACCAAACATTCCGGAAGCGGAAGCGTTGACGGGCGTTGTCATCCGCACGATGGATGACCGCCGCGAAGCCGCGCGCCTCCTCCACCGGATGGGCGCCCGCTATGTCGTCGTGAAAGGCGGCCATGACGATGATGGCGAAGAAACGGTTGACCTGCTGTATAACGGCAGCGAATTTTCCTATTTTAAGAGCAAGCGAATTGATACGCGTCATACGCACGGAACGGGGTGTACATTTGCCGCGGCGATCGCCGCTGAGCTGGCGAAAGGTCGCCATCCTGCTGATGCTGTGGCGACGGCGAAAGCGTTTGTGCAATCAGCGATTGCCCATCCGCTCGGCATCGGCCGAGGCCATGGACCGACGAACCATTGGGCGTATCGTCAATACGGGGAGTGAGAACGATGGGGCGCATTGCGAGCGGCGAAATGAAGGAACGGCTCGCCGTGTACTTCATTATGGGAAGCCAAAACAGCGAGCGGCCGGCTGTCGACGTCTTGAAAGAAGCGCTTGACGGCGGTGTGACGCTCTTTCAATTCCGCGAAAAGGGGCAGGGCGCTTTAACAGGGGCGGACAAAGAGGCGCTCGCTAGGCAGCTGCAGCACCTTTGCCGAGCTTATGGGGTGCCGTTTATCGTCAACGATGACGTCGAGCTGGCTCTCGCCATTAATGCCGACGGCGTCCATGTCGGTCAAGATGATGAGGACGCGCGGCGCGTGCGGGCAAAAATCGGCGATAAAATTTTGGGCGTCTCAGCGCACAACGTCGAAGAGGCGATGGCGGCCGTTGAGGCGGGCGCCGATTACCTCGGCGTCGGCCCGATTTACCCGACCAGTTCGAAAGAGGATGCAAAGGAAGCGCAAGGACCGGATGCTCTCCGCCGCTTGCGCGAAGCCGGGATCACCATTCCAATCGTCGCCATTGGCGGGATTACGACAGACAACGCAAAAACCGTCGTTGAGGCGGGAGCGGATGGGGTGTCTGTCATCAGCGCCATCGCTTCGGCTCCATCGCCAAAGGCGGCGGCCGCCGCCTTGGCGGAAGCGGTGCGGGCTGCCCGCACGCGCTGAATGAAAAAGGCGGTTTCCACTTGTAGGCAAGGCTCCATAATGGAAAAAGGCTGACCCAAAAGGCCGGCTGTCTTCCAGATAGATACAAGATATAGCATAACAAAAACATTCAGTGCGTATATACTAGTGATGAAAGAGGGTGTCCCGATCCTTTTGGGACACCCTCTTCTTTTTTGACGGCTAGGTCATTGTCTGGCGCCAGTTCGGCCATCGCCATTCCAACAACGGCCGCACGAGCCGGACGACCGGCTTGCTTCCAAGGATGAGCATCATGGCAACCGATAGGGCAAACAGAAGCGGATAGCCGTGCACATCCATAATAAAGTCTGGGAATGGCGTCTCGTGCAAATATTTTAAAATAAACCCGTGCAAGATATAGATGTAAAACGTGCGCGCCCCGAGCACGGAAAAGGAGAAGCGCCGGCTCGGGATGAGCGACAGAAAGCCAAACATCATGAGCAGGCTCGCCCCATAAATGGCGAGGCGGCTCGCAATGCCGGCTGATTCCGAGACGCCAAGCGTATCGTACGATTTTGAGCCGTACAGCCAATCTTGCGGCAAATCCGGAAACCCGAAATGGATGACGAAAAACATGCCAACGAGCACTGCAAGCGAAACAAGCCGCACTGGGGCGGCAAACAAGCGCTCGATCGCTGACTTTTGAAAGAAAAATCCAAGCAAAAAGAATGGGAAAAACGTGAGCGTCCGCGACAAGCTGAGCCATTTTTCCGCTTCCATCATGCCGCCGGCAAGGCCGAAAAGAAGCGCCATCGGCAATGCGATCCGCTTTGGCAGCCGGCCGAACCATAACAGCAGCACGTTCCAGCTAAACAGGCTGAGCAAAAACCATAAGCTCCAATGCGGGGTCAATAAGTCAAGTTCCAGCGACTGTTTGTCATACAGGAAGAAGTAGTAGATCGAATACAGCAGCTGGAACAGAACGTACGGGATGAGCAATTTTCTCGTGATCTTTTGCAAGTAGCCGTGCTCATGGAATTTTTTTGCGAAATAGCCGGAGATGAAAATGAACGCCGGCATGTGGAAAAAGAAAATCCACGTATACAAGCTGTGCACCCATAAGACGCCGTCAATGTACGGGCGCAGAAAGTGGCCAAACACAACGAGGAGCATGAGCGCGCATTTCGCGTTGTCAAAATAATAGTCCCGCTCCTTCATAGTGTTTTCCTCCTTTCTGTATACACCAATTCGAATCATACTCCTTCTTTTTGAGGGAGTCAACGCAGGAAACGAAGCGATGGGCTGTCCGCTGTCATCAGTTTGCCAAAGAAAGGTGATGATTCGGTGAAAAACGATCGGCGCAAAATGGACGATATGACGCAGTTACTTGAAATCATCAACGCCAAAGGAGACGAAGGCGAGCTTCACGAGATCGTCTGCAGCGACGAGTTGTTTTGGAAAAGCTTGCGGGCGCAGGCGGAGGACAGTGCGAAAGGAGGGGAGTAAATGGAACTGTTGCGGGCGAAGCGAATTGCTGAAGCTGGGGAGATCGTTCCGGTGATGTATAAAGGGAAACAAGTGGTGATTCAGCATGTTGACGATGAGCGTGAAATGGCGCGCGTTTATTTTGCCGATGAGCCGGAACACGAACAAGACGTACCGGTGCGACTGCTTGAGGAACAATGAGAGCTGTGCAAATTGTCGCTGTTTTGTCAAGGGAAAGCCGATGACACCGTCCGTTTTTCTATGGTATAATGATTCAAGAAACGACGTTTGAACATTGGAGTGACCAACATGAACATCGGCTTTGGAGAAATTGCGCTCATCGTCTTTTTCGCTTTGCTCATTTTCGGGCCGAAAAAGCTGCCGGAGTTGGGACAGGCGGCTGGGAAAACGCTGCGCGAATTTAAGAATGCGACAAAAGGCATCATCGATGATGACGAGACGACAAAAGCGCAAAAATAAGAGGTTGGGCGTAGGGGCCTAGCCTCTTATTTTTTGCCATAGCCAAACAATGGCCATTTTCCTCCGCCGTAAAAAAGAGACAAGCTCTGTTGAGCGGAGCCATATACATATTATGAAGGCATGTTGACCCGTTGGGATAAGCCGGTGGCGGAGGGGTTTCATGATGATCAAAAAAATGGCGGCGATTCTCGTTGGCAGCCTGCTTCTTGGCGTCGGCATCAATGTCTTTTTAGTCCCTCACCATTTGCTTGATGGGGGGATGATCGGGCTTGGGCTGATCGCCAAATACGTGTGGCACGTTCAGGCTGGGTTGACGATGATCGTCTTAAGCGTCCCGCTTTATGTAGCAGCTTGGTTCTACTACCGTCCGTTTTTTTACAACAGCTTGCACGGACTTTTATTTTCTTCATGGATGATCGACGTATTGTCCGTTTTGCGCGGCGTGGTGATGTTGGATCCGCTCGTAAGCGCAGTCATCGGCGGGATGCTCGTCGGCGTGGGCATCGGCTTGATGCTGCGCGAGGAGACGAGCACAGGCGGAACTGACTTGCTCGCCCAGTTTATTGCTAGATGGACGAACTGGAACGTCGGGATGATTATTTTTGTGATTGATGCTTGTATTATTTCGGCCGGAAGCATCGTCATCGATTCCGTGCCGTTCATCCACTCGCTTGTCGTTGTCACGGTCGTCGGAGCGGTGACGACGATGTTGACGCGCGAAAAAACGATGGGGGTATAGTCCGAATTCCCCATCGTTTTTCGTTTCAGCAGAAATTTAGGCGCGCCTCTATGGAATGTGGCATCGCTTGCCGGCGTGGGCTGTTCGCCCCCAGAGGCGCCGTTTTCGGCTGTTTGCTGACTTGATGCTGCGGATGCCGTTTCAGCGTCGTTCACACAGGGGGGAGCATCTTGTCTGTTTGATTTTTCGCAGAGGCGTGTTCCCCAATGTCGCTGGAAGGAGACGCGCCGGTCATCGCTTAGCCAGTTCGAGCGCGCGGTAGACGTTAATCAGCCCATAGCCGTAATACGGATCTTTTCCTCTCTCTCCCAAATCGTCAGCGCTTTCGAGAATAATGTCTCGCACTTCATCGTTCGAGAGTCGTGGATTGACGGAGCGGATCAAAGCGGCGAGCGCCGTGACATGCGGCGCGGCCATCGACGTGCCGGAAAGAGCGGCGTACCGGTGGCCGGTAAACGTGCTGGCAATGTTCGTTCCAGGCGCGACAACGTCCACATAGTCGCCGTAGTTGGAATAAAGCGCATAGGAGAGATCCGGGTCAACCGCTCCGACACTGATCACTTCCGGATAAGCGGCTGGAAAGCTTGCCTGTGACGTGCTGTCGTTGCCGGAAGCGGCGACAAGCACGACATCATGGGCATCTGCGTAGCGGATCGCCTCCTCAAGCACCGAGGACGGTTGGTAGTTGCCAAGGCTTAAATTGATGACTTTTGCCCCGTGGTCGACTGCCCAGCGGATTCCTTTCGCTACATCAATGCTCGTCCCATATCCGTCCGCATTTAATGCTTTAATGGCCATGATGGGGTTAAACCATGTCATGCCGGCCACTCCTTCGCCATTGTTTGGTTGCGAGGCGATGATGCCGGCGACATGGGTGCCATGGCCGTTTTCGTCATTCGGAGAGCGGTCGTCGGCCAATACGTTATATCCGGGCAGAAGGCGACGGGTTAAATCGGGATGGGTCAAATCGACTCCGCTGTCGATGATGGCGACAGGCACATTCCGCTTGCCGCGCGACAGCGTCCAACCAGCTTCCGTATGAATGGCCGGCAAGTTCCACTGGTAGCGGGCGTAAAACGAATCGTTCGGCATCGGCACCGGCTTGTTCCACTCATTTTGCATGTAAATGTAGTGCGGTTCACAATAATCAACCATCCGAAGGGATCGGAAATAACGGCGCATTTCCTCATACGTTTGCTCGCGCGAGCGGAATACAAACACGTGGTCGACCTGCTTCGCGAGCTGGCCGGCGATGGCTGCTTCCATTTGTTGAAGACGGCTTTCCGATGGCAACACTCGAAAACGGACCACAATCTCATTGGCGAAATAATGGCTTCGGTCGCCGCGGCGGTTATGGCGAATTTCCCGGATGCGCGGATGCTTGTTCAGCTGCTGTTTCAGCTGTTCGCCCGCACCAAGGCTGTCCAACGCCACAACGGTCGGATGCGCGGGTGCGTCTTCCATGTGAAACGGTTTCAGCCGGGGCGGGGCAGGGGCATTCTCCTCGGGCGTCGGACGGACGAAGGCAGCCGCCGCTATGATGAGGGTGATAACAGCGCCGGCTGCCGCCCAAGTCGAGTAGCGTTTCACGTTGTTCACCTCCTTCATTGTTAGGATGGTCGATTGACCGACAAATCATGAAAAATGGGATTCACCTTTTGCCACGGCGAATCCCATTTTCTTCTTCAGCGGCCGACCGATTGCATACAGATGCCATTTGACATGTTCACATTTACGGCTTTTACCAAGATGATTTGTTGTCGCTCACCTCGCGCCGACTGCATTGTGCGGTCGTTTGTTCTGCGCTCATGCCGTTGGGAATAGTTCCCTTGCAACGCCGTTATAAGACGGCTCACACTAATAGGCAGGGGAGGGAAAGTGATGAGTGAAACATGTTTTTACTGTCAATGCGAGTGCAATGACACAGTGCATTACGTGTCGTTCCATACGAATGGCGAAGAACGCGAAGAAACGCTTTGCCCGGAATGTTACCGAGAATGGCTGCAAGGCATGAAAGGTTGACCTTTCTTCCTGCTTTCATTATTGCTTGGCAGCGAGGCTTTCTTCGCGAAATGATGATGAGAAAAACCGCACCGTGGTCAAATCGGTGCGGTTTTTTGGGACAGGGGCGGAGTGGCGATGATGTCCGCCAAATCACTGTCTTCGTCATAGGCGCGGTAGACAGCGGCTTTCGTACGCGGAGCATGGACCGATAAAAAGAGAATGCGTTCCTTGCCTTCGCGGGTGACTTTCGTTTCCATTTTCAATGCCACTCCGTTTATAGCGAGCGAGTAGAACCGGTACGTCAAGCCAAGCCATGTGCGTTCTGACCGCACGGTATCTGGATGATGGCGGATGAACGCAGCGAGTTCGGCGAACGAATGCGCTTCCCGCTCGAGCCATTCGCGGATGGCACTTGCCGCCTGCTCCAACCAGCTTTTCCAAGACGTTTTCATCGGCATCACCTTTTTTCCTCCATCTTGCCCATTTTCGCTGTTCGTTATGCAGGGAGGCGGATGGAAAACGTCGTCATGTTGTCGTCGGAAGAACAGCAGATATCCCCGCCGTGGTCTTCGATCACTTTTTTGCAAATGTACAGGCCGATGCCGGTTCCGAGTTTTTTCGTTGTAAAAAACGGCTCGAAAATCGTTTCAACAATGTCGGCCGGAATCATCGGGCCGTTGTTGGCGATTTCGATGATGATGATTCCGTCTTGGCAGCGGGCGGCGATGTTGATCCGCCGTGGTTTTTCCCTTTCTTTCACCGCTTCGATCGAGTTGAGCAAAATGTTCACCAGCACCTGGCGCAGCTGGTCTTTATAGGCAAATATATGTATGGATTCATCGATTGCCAGCGAAAGGTCGACATCACTGTCGACGATCGTGGCGTACAAAAACTCGATAATTTCCTCTAGCAGTTGGCGTAGCGAAAACGTTTCTTTCTCACTTTCGACAATTTCTTTGCGTGAGGCATGCAAAAATTGCGAAATGCGAAATTTCAGCTGCTGCAGTTCATGATCGATAATGTCTAAATAGGGAAGATGCGGATGTTCAAATTTCAATAATTGAATAAAACCGATAATGGCTGTCAACGGGTTGCGGAATTCATGGACAAAGCTGGATGACATTTGTCCAAGCAGCGTCAGCCGGTCCTGATGCGACTTGGCAATGAGCGTGTTTTTTTCATGCAGCTCTTTTTCTTTTAACTCGTTGTATTTTGTGACAGCATGAAACAAAAATTGGTCAAACAGCTCGTTTAAATGGTCGATGAGCGGAGCCAGCTCGTTGACCGACAGCGGTGCGGTCAACGTGTGATTGATGATCAGCCGCCGTCCAAGGTTGACGTTGTAGACGAGGGTGCCGATGCCGGCGTTCATTTCCGCTCGTTCTTTGGCGATTTTGTTGGCTAACCGTTCGACCGTATCGCTAGATAGCGACCGCAACAGTGCTTCTTTCACCAACTCAAACACTGCTAAGCCGTTTTGTTCGACATGATCGATGTATTTGTCATCGTCGGCGATTTTCATATGTTGCCGCCAATAGGCGAGAAAGCTCGGCAAATGGGCTTCCAAATGGGTGACGAGCTGCTGTGCGGCAGATGCCAAAAAAGCCACCTCGCTTTCCATCGTTTATTTTTTATTATAAGGGGGAATATCCGACTAGAACAGAGGAAAAATCGCAATCGGTCCGACCCAACGAATTTCCGTTTGCAAACAACGATTGGAAAACGCCCGATGCAGCCGGCGGGACAGACTGTTTGAACGAAAAAAGAAAAATCATCTATAATGAAAGGGGAAAACCAATACTTTGCTAAAGGTTGGGGACGGTCGTGAAATTGTATGATTCGATTTTAGATTTGATCGGCGGCACGCCGATTGTCAAGCTGCGCCGCCTTCCGGACCCGAACGGGGCGGATGTATACATGAAGCTTGAATCGTTTAACCCTGGCGGCAGCGTCAAAGACCGACCGGCTTGGGAAATGATCCGCCGCGCCGAAGCGGAAGGGAAAATTGCGCCGGGAAAAAGCACGATCATTGAACCGACATCCGGCAACACCGGCATCGGCTTGGCGATGGTGTGCGCCGCCCGCGGGTATCGCTGCATCATCACGATGCCGGATAATGCGACGGTCGAGCGGGTGAAAATTTTAAAGGCGTACGGGGCCGAAGTCTATTTGACGCCGGCGGAGAAACGAATGCAAGGGGCGATCGATGAGGCGAACCGGCTCGCCCGCGAGATCCCTGACAGCTTCATCCCGATGCAGTTTGAAAACCCGGCCAACCCGGACGCGCATCGGCATACGACGGCGGTGGAAATTTACGAAGCGTTCGATGGGCGGCTCGATGCGTTCGTGCTCACCGCCGGCACCGGGGGAACGGTGACGGGAACGGGAGAAGAATTGAAAAAGCGGATCCCGAATTTGCGCATTTATGTCGTTGAACCGTACGGCTCGCCCGTCTTGTCGGGCGGCAAGCCGGGGCCGCACAAAATTCCCGGCACGGGTCCGGGGTTTATCCCGAAAATTTTAAACCGCTCGATTTATGATGACATTTTTTTGATCAAAGATGAGGATGCCCAGCAGATGGCGCGCAAACTGGCGGCGAAGGAAGGCATTTTGGTCGGTGCTTCGGCCGCGGCCAGCGCCTATTACGCCATCAAAGTGGCCGAGCAGCTCCCGAAAGGCGCCCGCGTTCTTTGCATGGCGCCGGACTCCGGCGAACGGTATTTGTCATCCGATTTATTTGCCGATTAAGCGAATGGCGCAAAAGATGACGGCACATTTCCTTGCCGTTCGTGGGCAAGGGAAGAATAAGGGTGTCTCAAAAGGAGCGGGACACCCTCTTTCACCGTTATCATGCGTATTGACTGTTTCTGCCGCACGATATATTGGGCTGATCTTCAAGGCAGACGCCTTTTTGGATCAGCCCCTGTTTTTGTTTGGCGTTTCTTAGTTTGCCGAAAACGGATCATCAACGATCGTGCCGTCCTTGTTTGCCCAATCGCTGCCATCTACACGCAGAAAGGACCGATACGAGTCGTTCACTAAAGGCGGAGGGAAGTGTTCCATTTGGCTCCGGAAGGACAACAAGGGAAGAACAACCTGATGCACATCGCCTTGACGTTTGTCATTGCAGCGTCAGGCGGCATCGGATTTGCTCTTTTGCGCGTCCCGCTTCACTGGGTGCTTGGTCCGGCGGCGGTGTTGCTTATAGCGGAGCGTTTTTTGAAAGGAAAGCTGTATTGGCCGATGGCGATTCGCAACGCCGGGCTCATCCCGATCGGCTATACGCTTGGCACATCGATGACGGCGGCGACGCTCGCCGAGATGGGCCGACAGCTGCCGTCAATGTTGTTGGTGACAGTGTTGATTTTATTGTTTAGCTTTCTGCTGTCTTGTGCGGCGGCGCGCATAACCGGCATTCCGCTCCGCTCGATCGTCACCGGCAGCATCCCCGGCGGGTTGTCGCAAATGCTCGTTCTCGGCGAAGAGCTAAAAGGAGTCGACATAACGGTCGTTACGCTCTTTCAAGTGATGCGCCTTATGGGCGTTGTCTTTCTTGTTCCGCTCATCGCTTTAGGCCCGATGTTTTCCGGCAGCTCCGGAGCGGCTGTGGATGCTGGAACCGAGCGAGGGCCGGATTGGACGGTGGGCCTTGCTTTATTGTATTTCATCGTTACCGTTGCTGGCGCACTAGTTGGCAAGCGCCTAAAACTGCCGACCGCGTATTTGCTTGGTCCGATCATCGGGACGGCGGCGCTGGTGATCGCTGGGGTGCCGGCGCCGAACTTGCCGGCGCCGATATTGGACATCGCGCAAATTACGATGGGGGCGTATCTCGGTTTAGCGCTTAAGCCGGCTGATATGAAGGAGAAACGGAACATGATGCTTGCGGCGGCTGCCACCGGTTTTTTCCTTATTTTGTTTTCTATGGCTTCCGCGTTTGTGCTGACAAGCTGGCACGGCGTCCCTTATTTGACCGCTTTCATCGCTTTGGCGCCGGGCGGCATGGATCAGATGGGGATTTTGGCGCAGGAAGCGCGCGCGAGCCTTGCGATCGTGACGAGCTACCAAATGTTCCGCATTTTCTTCATCCTGTTCGTCGTCCCGCCAGTGCTGAAAAAACTGTTCGCGACCCGCTGGTTTCAACGGATCGAACGTTGGCCAATGCGGCACGGCGGATAAGGATGGCGCGATGGCTATGGCAGCGAAAAAAAGAGGGGACTGTGACAAGAAACAAAAATATGTTAAACTAGAAAGAAAAAGGAGGGGGTTGCCATGAATCATTCGACCGTTTATCGTCCGCACAGCCCGGTGGCGAAGTTGGCGGTTTCATTTCTCGCGGCGTTGGCCGTTGCGACGGCGGGGCTGTACGCCGGGCAATGGGTGCCGGCCGGCCTTTATTTGCCGCTTTATGCGCTTGAACTCATTTTGCTTTTGGTGATGATCTTCGCCCGCAGCAAAAAAGCGGTCGGCTATCCGCTCATGTTTGCCTTTATGTTTGTCTCGGGGGCGACGCTTTATCCGCTCATCGGCTATTACATTTCCATCATCGGCGCGGCGGCGGTGTTCAAAGCGTTTGCCCTAGCGGTTGTCTCGTTTACGGGCGTTGCCATTTACGCGGCGCGAACGAAAGAAGATTTTTCGTTCCTCGGCGGATTTTTGATGCTTGGCGCGTTTGCGCTCCTTGGCTTGTTGATCATTCAATGGTTCATCCCGTTCTCGAGCGTCGGGCAAATGGGAGTGGCGGCGCTAGGGATTTTGATTTTCCTTGGCTTTACGATTTACGACATCAACCGTTTGGCCCGCTATGGCTTTACGGAAGCGGACATTCCGATGATTGTCGTCAATATTTACCTTGATTTCATCAACTTGTTTGTCTACATTTTGCGTTTTTTCGCCAGCGATGACGATTGAGCATCAAAAAGGGCTGCCAAAAGGAGCAGCCCTTTTTTCTATGACGAGGGCACGGATCAAAGCGGCAAGTCGCGCTTGGCAAACAGGCCAATTCCTGCCGTGTAGCCGAGGGCGCCGAGCGCGAATAACAACAGGGAGACAGGGAGCCATTCCGCTTGGCCTTGGGCGATGTTTCCAGGCTCGAAGGCGGCAAAGATCGACCCATATCGGAGCCATTCGGCTTTCTCGGCCAGCTTGCCGATGAGATCCAAGCTGTAAAACAGAACGGTGGCTCCGCCGGATAACGACAGCGCCCGTTTTTCGTCATTGGCCATAGCGGAAAAGAAAAACGAATAGCCGCTGATGGCGAAAAAGAGAAGGAACCCAAACGCATTCATGATCAGGAACCGCTCTGCATCGAGAGCATCATCGGCAACGAACCACGCGTCGGCGGCAAAGCCCGCGGCGATGGTCGAGACGCCGATCGCCGCTAATCCCGTAAGCAGTACGAGCGCTTGGGTGAAGGCGATCGTTCGCCGCGAATTCGGCGTCGCAAGCAAATAGGCCATCCAACCGCGGTCGATGGGGCGCGCCATCAGGTGATTGGCGGCGGTCACGCAGTAAATGGAACCGATTAAAATAAACAGCAAACCGTAATACTCCCCGGCAATGAATTCGAGCAGGTTGTCCATGCCGGTGATGTTGAACGCTTTGAGGATCTCGCTCGGCAGCTGCTGCAGATAATGGTTGAAGGCTTTCGAATCGGCCAACGATGGGTAGATGGCGGCAATCAGCGCAATATAAAAGGCTGATCCGACCGAATAGCTGATGATCGTTTTGGCCTGCGCTTTGACCATATGTTTATATAAAGCGGTATTCATCGTTCATCCCCCCGGCGATCATAGTAATGCAGAAAAATATCTTCTAAGCTTTGCGCATGGATATCGAGGCTTTGCACCTTGTATTGGGCCAGCTCACGAATGAAGGCATCGTAGTTTCCTTGCAAGGCGATGCAGACGCGGCGGCCGGCATGGTGGACGACCTCGAGCGGCGAGGCGAGCAGTTTCGCGACATCCTCTTCGCGGGACAAAATGACGTCAAACAGTTTCCGTTGCATCGATTGCAGTTCATGAACGTCATTGACCGCTATCAGACGGCCGTCTTTCATGATCGCCACTCGGTCGCACGTCCGCTCGATTTCAAGAAAGATGTGTGAAGACAAAAAGATCGTTTTCCCTTTTTGCTTTTCTTCACGGATCAGATCGATGAACGTTTGCTGCATGAGCGGGTCAAGGCCGGATGTCGGCTCATCGAGAATGATCACTTCAGGATCATGCATGAGCGCGGCGACAAGGCCGACTTTTTGCTTTGTTCCCTTGGACATTTTCCGGATCGGGAGGCGGACATCCAATTGCAACCGTTCAATCAGCTCGTCGCGGTAGCGGGTCGTGTTCATTCGCCGCATCCCGGCCAGCAAGTCGAGCAATTCCATCCCGGTCATTCCTTCGGGGAAGGCGATTTCACCGGGCAAATAGCCGATTAACGCCTGCACCTGAACCGACTCACGCCAACAGTCGAACCCTTTGATGGCGGCGCGTCCTTTCGTCGGTTTCAGAAATCCAAGCAAGTGCCGGATCGTCGTCGACTTGCCGGCACCGTTCGGCCCTAAAAATCCGAATACTTCCCCTTCACGGACGGTTAAGGTAACATCAAAAATGCCCTTGCCGTTTGGAAAGACTTTGGTCAACTGTTGCAGTTCGATCATGGCGCGATCTCCCCCGAAATCGGTTTTTGAAATATTTATGTTTAAATATTTCATTTTTATTATACGATATTATTTAGAGATTCATCAATGAATTTTGTGATTTGTTTTTATTTATATTTCATTATATTGAGCGGTAAAATAAGAGAAAGAACAACAAGGCGGAAGGTGGTACTGGATGAACGGCTTTGCCAGGCGGACAGAACAAAAAAAGCAGGCGATCAAGCAGGCGGTATTGGAGCTGCTCCAGAAAATGAGGGATCCACGCGAGGTAACGATCCAAGAGATTGCGAGACAGGCCCATGTATCGCCGGTCACGATTTACAATTATTTCGGAAGCAAGGAACATCTCATCCGCGAAACGCTCCTTGATGACGTGATCCGGCAAGTGGATGAATACGAGGCGTTTTTGAAGCAAGCGGAATCGTTTGAAGAAAAGGTGAAGCATACGATTTTCCAAGAGGTGAAATTGTTTAAAGAAGGTTGGACAGATGTGATGCTCTGCTGGATGCAGGAGGATGAAGAATTTCGCCGTTCAATCGAGCTGATAAATGAAACGCGGGTGCTGCCGCTGGTGGTGGACATGATTCGCGAAGCCCAGAAAAAAGGGGAAGTGGACCCGCGTTTATCGATCGAGGCGCTGTTGCTTTACTTGAACGGATGGCGGGAGCTGTCGGAAAAAATTCCCCCTTCCTTGTATAACGAGCGATTGGTCGAAGACATGGTGCGGCTGTTTTTTTATGGTGTGAAAGGGGAGACGCGGTGAAGCAGGAATCGGCGGGGAGTGAGGAGAATAACAAAAAAGAACAAAGGGGGGAAGGAGTCACAGGATGAAGTTTGCCATCAATGTATCGACCATGTTTACGGAGACGCCGTTTCTCGCCCGGTTTGCCAAGGCAAGGCAGCACGGATTTTCATTAGTAGAGTGCCAGTTTCCGTATGCGGCGGCGCCGGAGGCGATTGCTTGTGAGTTGGAAGCACACGAACTGTCGCTTCTGTTGATCAATTTGCCAGCGGGCGATTGGGAAAAGGGGGAGCGCGGACTCGCGATTTTTCCCGATCGTCATGAAGCGTTTCAGCGGGCGCTGGAAGAGGGGCTGCGCTATGCGGTTGAGCTTGGCGTGCCGCATCTTCATTGCATGGCTGGAGTTGTGCCGAAGGAGATGCCGCGCGAGCAGGCGAAGGAAACGTATATGCGCCGCATCGACGAAGCGGCTGCAGCGCTTGCGGTTCATGGGTTGACGCTGATGATTGAACCGATCAATCCGTTCGATATGCCCGGCTACTTTTTAACGGACATTGCCGAAGCAGCGGCGATCATCCGCGATCTCGGCCGGCCGAACATCAAGCTGCAGTATGACATCTATCATATGGCGCGGCTTGGCTTCGATGTGGCGGCCACGTTTGCTGCTTACGAGCCGCTCATTGCCCATGTCCAATTCGCCGATGCCCCCGGGCGGCATGAGCCGGGGACGGGGGCGCTGCCGTATCGCGAGATGTTCGCCTTTTTGCAAAAGCGCGGCTACAATGGAGCGATTGGTCTTGAGTACATTCCATCGCGGGAAAGCAGCGAAAGTTTGGTCTGGTATGAGGAATATCGTGGGCAGGAAGGAGGAGGACGATGACACGCGTCGGCTTTATCGGCTTGGGCGTGATGGGCTCGCGCATGGCCAGATGCCTGCTGGAAGCGGGATTCAATGTCACGGTGTACAACCGTACGCCAGAAAAAGCGGTTCCGCTTGTCAACCTTGGCGCCCGACAGGCGGCGACAGTGGCAGAACTGGCCGGCGGGGCGGATGTCATTTGCACATGCTTATCGATGCCGGATGATGTCATCAATGTCTATACAGGGGAAGGCGGCATTCTCGATGCGGCCCGTCCGGGAACGGTTTGCCTCGATTTTACAACCGTCGGCCCAAAGACGAGCCGGCTTGTGGCCGAACGGGCCCGTCAGCGCGGCGTCGCCTATTTGGATGCGCCGGTCAGCGGCGGGCCGGAAGGGGCGGAACAAGGAACGCTCACGATGATGGTCGGCGGCGATCAAGCGGCGTGGGAGCAGGTGCGCCCGCTGCTTGGCGCGTTGGGAAAAACGGTCGAATATTTAGGAGAAAGCGGCGCCGGCAGCGCAGCCAAAGCGATCAACCAGTACTTAGTCGCCGTCCATTCGGTCGCCGCGGCGGAAGCGATGGTCGCCGGCGTCGCTTACGGGCTCGACGCCGGGAAGCTGTATCGCCTATTAAAAGAAAGCTACGGAGACAGCCGGATGCTGCGCCGCCATATGGAGCAGTTCGTGCTGCCTCGTCGATTCACTCCTGGCGGGGCGGTGAAATACGTACATAAAGACGTGCGCTTGGCGAACGAGTTGATGGATGAAATCGGCCTCGGCCGCCGGCTCGGCATTCCAGCAGAAGAAGCGTTTGCCGAAGCCATCGCCGCCGGACTGGCCGATTTGGATATGTCAGCCGTCATCCAGCTGCTCGAGCAGCGGGTTGGAGTGGTGGTGAAAGAGACAGAATGAACAAAATGATCGTAAAATTAAAAAATCATTGAAAAAATGGGGACGCGATGATTTAATTAGAAGTAGGGGGGGCTGGCCCCAAAAGGTTGTTTGGGGCGAAACCGCCTGTCGATATGACGGGGATCAGAAAAGGTGTCCGATCCTCTCGGGACGCTCTTCCTGATGAAGAAAGCGGTTCGCTTTTTTTACAGATAAAAAGAAACGATGTTTCTTATTACGAAACAAAGGAGGGCGCTCATGCTTTCATTGGCATGGATTGAGGAGCTGCAGGCGTTTTTGCATCCGGAACAAATCAAACGGAATGAAACGTTCCATCCCCTTGGCAATGATGGGGCGGTGACGGTCTATCCACAAACAGAGGAAGAAATCGCTGCGGTGCTCCGCTATGCCGACCGCCATGGCAAAAAAGTCGCCATTGCCGGACGCGGCACAAAACGGGGGTTTGGCGGGCAGCGGGCGCAGGCGGACATCTTACTGTCGTTGGAACGCTATGCCGGCATTGTCGAACACGCGGCCGCCGATATGACGGTCACGGTCAAAGCAGGAACGGTGTTTGGCGAGTTGCAGCGCGCGCTCGCTCCGTATCGGCAAAAGGTCGCCTTGGACCCGTTTTGGCCGGAGGAAGCGACGATCGGCGGGGTCATTGCCGCGAACGACAGCGGTCCGAAGCGGCTCGGCTATGGGTCAGCGCGCGATTCGGTCATCGGGCTGCGCGTCGTCTATCCGGACGGCACGGTCATCCGTTCTGGCGGCAAAGTGGTGAAAAACGTCGCCGGTTATGACATGAACAAACTGTTTATCGGGGCGATGGGGACGCTCGGCGTGCTGAGCGAGATTACGTTCAAGCTCCGGCCGCTGGCGAAATATGAAAGCGTTGTGCTGTTGTCGTTCCCAAGCGGCGATCTTCATGACGTTCGCTCGTTCGCCGTTTCGTTCCTTGATACGATGATGGAGCCGGTTTGTTTTGAACTGCTCAACCCGGCGCTTGCCGAGCGGCTGACAGGACGACCGGTTTATACGCTTGTGATCGGGTTTGAAGATGTGGAAAGCGCCGTTCATTATCAAGAGCAGTGGGTCGAACGCCTGCGGCCGCAAACAGCGGAAATGGCCGTTTTCGCCGGCGCGGAGGCTTCCGCCTTTTGGCGGACGTTTTATACCGTGGCGCCAAACGGGCGTCTGGCGCCGGCAGAAAACGGTGTGGAAGCGGCAGTGAAAATCGGGGTTGTCAACTTGGATGTGCTCTCTGTCTTGCGAGAAAGCGCTTTAATTGCGGACCGCTGCCATGTCCGCCTCGAAGCGCACGGCGGTTTGGGCCATGGGCTTTGTCAGGCGTACGTGCGCGGCGGCGAAAAGGACGTGTTGACGGCGATCGAGGAGCTGCGTCAAACGGCAGTTCGCCTCGGCGGCTACGCGGTGGTGAAACATTTGCCGTTTTCGCTGCGCCAGCGCATCGATGTCTGGGGCGCCAAGCCATCGTACTTTTTCTTGCTTGAGGGCATCAAACGGAAAGTCGATCCAAACAAAACGGTCAACGATCAGCGCTTTATTGGGGGGATTTAATGATGAACGCCATGACAAGTGAGCGGACGGGCAGTCCGGCGTGTGCGACCGCGAGCCTTGGCAACTACCGGTTCGCCGATTTGCCCGACCCAAGCAAGTGGGCCGATTGCGTCCATTGCGGCATGTGTTTAGAGTCGTGCCCGACGTACGAACAAACCGGCCAGGAGCAGCACTCCCCGCGCGGCCGCGTCCATTTGATGAAGTCGGTCGGGGAAGGGAAGCTTGATTTAACGCCGGATTTGCTTGACCCGATTTTTACGTGCTTGGATTGCCGCGCCTGTACGACGGCTTGCCCGGCCGATGTCGACGTCGGCGGTCTGATTGAACAAGTGCGCGGCCAGCTTCGCCAGGCGGTGCCGCTTACAGGCTGGAAGGCGTTTGTCAGCGACTTTTTCTTAAAAGGGGTGTTCCCGCACCCGTCGCGCCTTGATTGGCTGGGCCGCTTGTTGAAGCTGTACCAAAAAAGCGGGCTGCAGACGGTGGCGCGCAAAACCGGATTGCTGCGGGTGATGCCGGACCATTTGGCGGAGATGGAGGCCGTTTTGCCCGAGGTCGGCACGCCGGTGCGGAAAAAGTATAAGCGCGCGCCGCTCATCAAGGCGAAGGGGGAAACAAAGCGGACGGTCGCGATCTTGACCGGTTGCGTGATGGACGTGATGTTTAGCGACATTAACGAGGCGACGATCCGTGTATTGGCGCGAAACGGCAACGACGTCGTCATCGTGCCGAACCAGACGTGCTGCGGGGCGCTTCATGTGCATGCCGGCGACCGCGAAACGGGCCGGAAGCTCGCCAAGCAAAACATCGAGGCGTTTCAGCATGTCGACCATGTCATTGTCAACGCCGCCGGCTGCGGCTGCATGTTGAAAGAATATCCGGAACTGTTCCGCGATGATCCGGAATGGCATGAAAAAGCAGAGCAATTTGCCGCCAAAGTCGAGGATGTGTCAAAGTTTCTGCATGATACCGGTTTTGAGCGGCCGCGAGCCGAACTGAACGTGCGCCTCACGTACCATGATGCGTGCCACCTTGCCCACGGCCAAGGCATCCGCCAAGAGCCGCGCGCCTTGCTTGAAAGCATTCCGGGGGTGGAAATGGTCGCCATGCCGAACGCCGACCGCTGCTGCGGCAGTGCGGGCATTTACAACATCACCCATCCGGAGATGGCGCAAGCGGTGCTGGAGAGCAAAATGCAACACGTGCCGCAAGAGGTGGAACTCATCTCGATGGGCAACCCGGGCTGCATGCTGCAAATGGCGCTTGGCGTCATGAAACATGGCCGAACCCAAAAAATCGTCCATACGGTGCAGCTGCTCGATTGGGCGTATCAAAAAGAAGAAGGGAAGGACGTGCGCATATGAGAAAGCGGCCGATTGCAACGAACGACCCGCACATTCAGGCGCTCGCCGGCATCGTCGGCGAAACGGCGATTTTGTACCGCAAGGAAGACTTGATCGCCTATGACTGCGACGGGTTCACCGTCCACCGCCATTTGCCAAGGGCCGTTGTCTTTCCAAACAGCACTGAGGAAGTGGCGGCAATCGTCAACTATTGCCATAAGCATGACCTTCCGTTTCTCGCCCGCGGCGCCGGCACGGGGCTAAGCGGCGGAGCGATTCCGTTAAACGGCGAAGTCGTCATCAGCTTAACGCGGATGAAGCGGCTGTTGCATGTGGACTTGGAAAATCGCCGCGCCGTTGTCGAACCGGGGTTTGTCAATTTGAAGCTGACGAACTCGGTCGCCCACCGCGGCTATTACTACGCGCCCGACCCGTCAAGCCAATATTGCTGCACGATCGGCGGCAACGTCGCGGAAAACGCCGGCGGCGCCCATTGCTTGAAATATGGGGTGACGACAAACCATATTTTAGGGCTTGAAGTCGTCTTGCCAACCGGCGAAGTGATTGAAATCGGCGGAAACGGCGTCCCCGATCCGCCCGGCTACGATTTGCTCGGGCTGCTGACCGGGTCGGAAGGGACGCTTGGCATCGTGACGAAAATTACCGTCCGCCTGTTGAAAAATCCCGAGGCGAAACAGACGGTGCTCGCTTATTTTGATGAAGTCGAAGACGCGAGCCAAACCGTTTCCGACATCATTTCCGCCGGGATTGTGCCGGCGGCGCTCGAGATGATGGATCAAACCGCCATCGAGGCGGTCGAAGCGGCCGCGTTTCCGGTGGGGCATCCGAAAGACATCGCCGCGCTGTTGCTCATTGAAGTGGATGGCATTTCCGCTGGAATCGACGAACAAATCAACGATATTTTAACGATTTGCCGCCGCCATCATGTGCGCGAAGTGAAAGTCGCTCAGTCAGAGGAAGAACGAGCCCGCTGGTGGGCGAATCGGAAAACCGGCTTTGGCGCCATGGGGGCGATTTCGCCTGACTATTTAGTGCAGGACGGCGTCATTCCGCGCAGCCGTCTGCCGGAAGTGCTGCGGGAAATCGCCGCGATCAGCCGCAGGTATGGACTGAGAATCGCCAACATTTTCCACGCCGGCGACGGCAATTTGCACCCGCTTGTGCTGTTTGACGCGAGCAAGCCTGGGGAGACGGAGCGGGCGCTTGCCGCCGGAAGCGAATGCCTCAAGGCGTGCGCGGCGGTCGGCGGATCGATTACAGGGGAACATGGCGTTGGCATTGAGAAAAAAGAAGAGATGCGCTTCATTTTCACTGATGAGGAAATTTTGGCGCAAACGGCGATCCGCGATGTGTTCAATCCGAAAAACTTGCTCAATGCCGGCAAGCTGTTTCCGACGCCGGGGCGGTGCGTCGAGACGAAACAAGCGCCGTCGACAGTCAAATGAAAATGTTGCAAAAACGATTGCCAGTCGTTTGCTTTCATGGTATCATCTTTTTAAGCCAATTAAGAAACAGTGTTTCTTAATAAGAAACAAGAGGGGGAGAAGAGAACGATGGGCGAATACGTACAAAAAGGCAACATTCAAGTCGCGAAAGTGTTGTACGACTTTGTCAACGAGGAGCTTCTGCCGAACAGTGGGGTGGATCAAGACAAGTTTTGGCGCGATTTCGGCGCGCTCATTGCCGATCTGACGCCGCGCAACAAAGAATTGCTCGCCCGCCGCGACGAAATTCAAAAACAATTGAATGAGTGGCATAAAGCGCATCGTGGCCGCTTTGATTTCAATGAATACAAATCGTTTTTGACAGACATCGGCTATTTGGAGCCGGAAGTGGAAGATTTCGAGATTACAACGGACAACGTGGACGACGAAATCACCGTGCAAGCCGGGCCGCAGCTCGTCGTGCCGCTGACGAACGCCCGCTATGCGTTAAACGCCGCCAACGCCCGCTGGGGCAGCTTGTATGATGCGCTTTACGGGACGGACGCCATTAGTGAAGAAGACGGCGCTGAGCGCGGTTCGTCATACAACCCGGTGCGCGGGGCGAAAGTGATCGCCTACGGGCGGCAGTTTTTGGATGAAGCGGTGCCGCTGGCGCAATATTCCCATAAAGACGCTGTCCAGTACGCCATTGTGGATGGGCAGCTCGTCGTGACCATCGAAGGAGGGGCAACGACAGGGCTCAAAGAGCCGGAAAAATTCATCGGCTTCCAAGGCGAGCCGCAACGCCCGACGGCGGTGCTGCTCAAAAACAACGGCCTTCATATTGAAATTCAAATCGACCGCGAACATCCGGTCGGCAAAACAGATCAAGCTGGCGTGAAAGACATCGTCTTAGAAGCGGCGGTGACGACGATCATGGACGGCGAAGATTCGGTCGCAGCTGTCGATGCCGAGGATAAAGTGGTCGTGTATCGCAACTTGTTTGGTTTGATAAAAGGTGATTTGACCGCGACGTTTGAGAAAAACGGAAAACTGTTGACGCGCACCTTGAATCCGGACCGCGTCTACAAAACGCCGGATGGCGGGGAGCTTGTGCTGCCGGGCCGCTCGCTCATGTTCGTGCGCAACGTCGGGCACTTAATGACAAACAACGCCATTTTGGATGCCAACGGTGAAGAAGTGCACGAAGGGATCATCGACGCGGTGATTACAAGCTTGATCATGAAACATTCGCTGATCGGCAACACCCGCTACTTGAACTCGCGCAAAGGCTCGATTTACATCGTCAAGCCGAAAATGCACGGGTCGGCGGAAGTGGCGTTTGCCAACGAGCTGTTTGACCGCGTCGAAGATTTGCTCGGCCTTGAGCGGAATACGATCAAAATCGGCGTGATGGATGAAGAGCGCCGCACGTCGCTCAACTTGAAAAACTGCATCTACCAAGTGCGCGACCGCATCGTGTTCATCAACACGGGCTTCCTTGACCGGACAGGCGACGAAATTCACACGTCGATGGAAGCCGGGCCGATGCGCAGGAAAAACGAGATGAAATCATCGACTTGGCTGCAGGCGTATGAAAAATCGAACGTCGCTGTTGGGCTTGCCGCCGGCTTCCGCGGCCGGGCGCAAATCGGCAAAGGAATGTGGGCGATGCCGGATTTGATGGCAGAAATGCTGAAGCAAAAAGGAGCGCAATTAAAAGCCGGCGCCAATACAGCATGGGTGCCGTCGCCGACAGCGGCCACACTTCATGCGCTTCATTACCATCAAGTGAACGTCGCCGCTGTGCAAAGCGAGCTGGCAAACGAACGACGCGATTACCGCGACGACATTTTGCAAATTCCGGTCGTCGACAACCCGCAATGGACGGCGGAAGAAATTCAAGAGGAGCTTGACAACAACTGCCAAAGCATTTTAGGCTATGTCGTCCGTTGGATCGACCAAGGGATCGGCTGCTCGAAAGTGCCGGATATCCACAACATCGGGCTGATGGAAGACCGGGCGACGCTTCGCATCTCGAGCCAAATTCTCGCCAACTGGCTCCATCACGGCATTTGCACGAAAGAGCAAGTGCTGGAAACGCTGAAGCGCATGGCGAAAGTCGTCGACGAACAAAACGCCGGCGATCCGAACTACCGCCCGATGGCGCCGAACTACGACGATTCGGTGGCGTTCCAAGCGGCATGCGATCTTATTTTCCTCGGCTACGAACAGCCAAACGGCTATACGGAGCCGATTTTGCACCGCCGCCGTCAAGAAGCAAAAGCGAAATTTGCCGCCATTCAGCAGTAAATGCCGAAAGCTGTATAAGGAACAAGGAATGGATGACCTTGTTCCTTCTTATCTACTTTGGTCAGAAAATTAAGAAAATAAAACAAAGAAAGGAGGCAGCTCCTAGTTACTACTGGCCGGTTGTTCAGTGCAAAGCAGCACAAAAGGCGGTACAACGGAATAGGGGAAGGCTAGTAGCTAGGGATCAGTGATGGAACATTTGCGAGAACGAGCGTTGCTTGTCCATCGGCAGGCAAGAGGAAAGCTGTCAGTTGAAGTGAAAGTGCCGGTCGTGAATGCCAATGATTTAAGTCTCATTTATTCGCCGGGAGTGGCTGAACCGTGCAAAGAAATTTACGTCGACCAAGATGAAATGTACAACTACACCGTGAAAGGCAATTTCGTCGCGGTAGTTTCCAACGGCACAGCGGTGCTTGGGCTTGGCAACATTGGCGCGCGGGCGGCGCTTCCGGTCATGGAAGGGAAAGCCGCTTTGTTTAAAGCGTTTGCCGGCATTGATGCCGTGCCGCTTTGCCTCGATACCGAAGATCCGGATGAGTTTATTCAGGCGGTCAAGTTGCTTGAACCGACGTTTGGCGGCATCAACTTGGAGGACATCGCCGCTCCGGCCTGCTTTGTCATTGAAGAGCGCCTCCGCCAAGAGATGGCGATCCCGGTGTTTCACGATGATCAGCATGGCACGGCGATTGTCGTGGCCGCCGGGCTGACGAACGCCTTGAAAGTGGTTGGCAAACCGCTTGCCGATTGCCGGGTGGTCATCAACGGCGCCGGCGCCGCCGGGGTGGCGATCGCCAAATTGTTGCTGTCGATGGGGGTTGGTGAACTGATCGTTTGCGACACAAAAGGAGCGATTTATGAAGGGCGCCCGCATGGGATGAACGTCATCAAGGAAGAAATTGCCCGGCAAACGAACCACCGCCGTATCTCCGGGACGCTTGCGGACGTCATTCACGGCGCGGATGTGTTTATCGGTGTCTCGGTCGCCGGGGCGTTGACGCCGGCGATGGTTCGGACGATGAACCGCGAGGCGGTCGTATTCGCTTTGGCCAATCCGGTGCCTGAGATCATGCCGGATGAGGCGAAAGCCGCTGGGGCGGCCATTGTCGCGACCGGCCGGTCGGATTTGCCGAACCAAGTGAACAACGTGCTGGCGTTCCCTGGCATTTTTCGCGGCGCGCTCGATGTGCGGGCGACGCAAATTAATGAGGCGATGAAGATTGCCGCTGCCAAAGCCATCGCCGGGTTGATCCGGCCGGAAGAGCTGACGGAAGAGTATGTCATCCCGAATCCGTTTGACCGGCGCGTCGTCGAGGCGGTCGCTTCCGCCGTCGCCCGCGCCGCCATGGAGACCGGGGTGGCTCGAGTCAAGGAAAAAGCTGAGGAACAAAATCGGGTCAGAGAGGGGTAGCCATCGATGAAATTTGCCCGTTTTCTTGCCGACGGCGCCATTCGCGCCGGTGTGGTAAACGGTGAAGTGATCCGCGAAATCGAAGGAAATATGTTTACCGCTTGGGATTATACGGGAAACGTCTTTCACTATGATCGCGTTTCGCTCGCGGCGCCGCTTGTCCCGCGCCATGTGATCGGCATTGGCGCCAACTATGTGGCCTCCAGTGAACAGCTGCCGGTGGAACTGCCAGATATTCCTGTCTTTTTCTTTAAACCATCCTCGTCGGTCGTCGGGCCGGAAGCGGAGGTGGTCATTCCGAGCGGGATTGGTGAAGTGAAATTTGAATCCGAGCTGGCGGTTGTGATCGGCCAAGAGGCAAAGCAGGTGAGCGAAGAGGACGTGTGGTCGTATATTTTCGGCTATACAGTCGCCAACGATGTCACCGCGCCACAGTTTTTCCACCCGGATGGCCATTGGACGATCGGCAAATCGTTTGATACGTTCACTCCGCTCGGCCCCGTGATTGAAACAGAGTTTGATCCGCGAACCGTATCGGTGAAAGCGCGGGTGAACGGCGAGGAAAAGCAAAACAGTCCGACCGGGCTGATGATCATTTCGCTCAGCAAAATGATTTCGTATTTGTCCCATGTCATGACGCTGCAGCCGGGCGACGTCATTTTGACGGGAAGCCCGGTCGGCGCCGAGCTTGTCGGCCCGGGGACGGTGGTGGAGTGCGAGGTGGACGGCATCGGCATGCTCCGCAATACGTTCGTTGCCGCCCAAACGCCGGCCGTTTCCATCCGACGTTCATAACGAACATGCGGCATCCTTGGGCCAAACACGGCATCAGGCGCGTCCTGATGGTGAATGCGTCCCGTCCGTTAAGGCGGCGCTGCCGTTGCCATGCGCGCCGGTGTGGCTCTTTTTGCCTGCAAAAGCCCGGCCGTTCGTGTATAATGGCGAGCGGAGAGAATCAATCGAGGTGAAAGTAATGGAAAAGGAAAACACGGTCAAATCGGTCCGCCGGGCGTTGCAAATTATCGAAATCGTCAGCACGAAAAAGGATGGGCTGGGTGTGACGGAAATCGCCAAGCAAATGGACATCAACAAAAGTTCGGTATACCGTATTTTAACGACGCTTGCCCAATACGGCTATATCGAACAACATCCGGAAACGGAGCGGTACAAGCTTGGCTACAAGTTTTTGGAGCTCAGCTCGAAGCTGCTTGATTCGATCGATTTGCGCCAGGAGGCGAAGCCATATTTGCGCCAGCTCGAAAAAGAAACGAATGAGGTGATCCACCTCGTCGTCTATGACCAGGGGGAAGTCATTTATATTGAAAAATTGGAAGGGACGGAGACGTTGCGCATGCATTCGAAAGTCGGCAAGCGGGCTCCGATGCACTGCACGGCGGTTGGCAAGGCGATTTTGGCCCATTTGCCGCCAGCGGTGGCTTCGGAGATCATTGAACGGAAAGGACTGCCGAAGCATACCGATCGGACGATCACCAGCCGTGAGGCATTTTTCCGTGAGCTTGAGACTGTTCGGCAAAACGGATATGCGCTTGATTTGGAAGAAAACGAGTACGGCATCCGCTGTGTTGCTGTTCCGATTTTTGATTATACTGGCAGCGTCGTCGCGGCGATCAGCGTTTCCGGCCCAACGATCCGCATGACGGACGACCGTATCACAGCGCTCGCTGTGCGCATGCGCCAGATCGGCAAAGAACTGTCAGCAAGACTCGGCTATCGTGGAGCCCATTCCGTCCAGCTGTAGCGGCTGGACGGTTTTTGTGCGAAGAAGAATGGCCAACAGGCCGCCCGGCCCATGTGGACGCCGCCTTGGCGGGGAAGATGGGGGGAAGGCATCCTTTTTCCCAAACCGTTCAAATACAATGGAAAAGGACTGCCTCCTCGTGGGTGTTTTTTGTAGTGAAAACAGATGGAATGTATGTACAATAGAAGCGAGGTGATATGTGACGTGAAAAAACAGACGCTTTCGGAATGGATGGAACAGCTTCGCCAAGATCCGAATGTCGTGTATTGGCATGAAATCGAACCGAAAGAAGCGAATTTCGCGCCGTTTCCAGATGGACTTGATCCGCGCCTGCGCGCGGCGCTGGAGGTTCGCGGCATCGGCGCGTTGTATACGCACCAGGCCGCAGCATACAAGGCCGTGCAAAGCGGACAAAACATCGTAGCCGTTACACCGACCGCTTCTGGGAAAACGCTTTGCTACAATTTGCCGGTTCTTGATGCCATTGCTAAAGAGCCATCGAGCCGTGCTCTGTATATCTTTCCAACGAAAGCGCTCGCGCAAGATCAAAAAAACGAATTAAACGAGATCATCGCCAAGATGGGAGTGCCGATTTACAGCCATACATACGACGGCGACACGGCGCCGGCGCTGCGGCAAAAAATCCGTCAGGCAGGCCATATTGTCATCACCAACCCAGACATGCTCCATACGGCCATTTTGCCGCACCATACGAAATGGATTTCTCTTTTTGAACAGCTGCGCTACGTCGTCATTGATGAGCTGCATACATACCGGGGCGTGTTCGGCAGCCATGTGGCGAACGTCATCCGCCGCTTAAAGCGCATTTGCGCCTTTTACGGGAGTCGACCGACGTTTATTTGCGCCTCGGCGACGATCGCCAATCCGAAAGAGTTGGCGGAGCGACTGATTGGCGAACCGGTGACGCTTATTGACAACAACGGGGCGCCGCGCGGGCGGAAATATTTCGTGTTTTACAATCCGCCGGTTGTCGAGCGGACGATGAACATCCGCCAAAGCGCGACAAAAACGGCCGTGGAGCTCGCAAGACAGTTGCTTGTCAACCGTATTCCGACGATCGTTTTCGCGCGCAGCCGTGTCCGTGTGGAGTTGATTTTAAGTCGCTTGCAGGCGGCAGTGAATGAACGGATCGGCGAAACGACGATCCGCGGCTACCGCGGCGGCTACTTGCCAAACGAGCGGCGCGCCATTGAAAAAGGGTTGTGCAGCGGCGAAGTTATTGGAGTGGTCAGCACGAATGCGCTCGAGCTCGGCGTTGACATCGGTCAATTGCAAGCGTGCATCTTAACAGGGTATCCGGGAACGATCGCCAGCACGTGGCAGCAAGCCGGACGCGCCGGCCGGCGCCAAGACGATTCGCTCGTTGTCATGATCGCAAGCGCAAGCCCCCTTGATCAATACATCATCTCCCATCCGGAATACTTTTTTGCCCGTTCGCCGGAGACGGCGCGCATCAACCCGGACAATCTGCTCATTTTGGTCGATCATCTCAAATGTGCCGCCTATGAGCTTCCGTTCCGGCGCGGCGAGACGTTCGGCGGCGTTGAGGTCGAAGAGGTGCTCGATTTTTTGGCTGAGCAAGGGGTGCTCCACGAACGTGCTGGGCGTTGGCATTGGATGAGCGACGCATTTCCGGCGCATGATATCAGCTTGCGCTCCGCGGCGCAGGAAAACGTCGTCATCATTGATATTTCTGACACCGCCCGCCATCGCGTCATCGGTGAAATGGACCGCTTCAGCGCGATGACGCTGCTTCACGACGAAGCGATTTATTTGCACGAAGGAACGCAATACCAAGTCGAAAAGCTCGACTGGGAGGAGAAAAAGGCGTACGTCCGCCAAGTCGATGTCGAATATTTCACCGATGCGAATTTGGCGGTGCAGCTTGAGGTGCTGTCAGAAGACCGGAGAGAGGCATACGGATCCATGACGGTGCATTACGGAGATGTATCGGTTCGGGCGATGGCGACGATTTTTAAAAAGATCAAGCTGTCGACATTTGAAAATATCGGTTCCGGGCCGATTCGGCTTCCGGAGGAAACGCTTCATACATCGGCCGCGTGGATCGAATGGGAGGCGGTGCCGCCGCGCTTTTCCTCGGCGCTGTTTGAGCAATTGCTGATTGGCATCGCCAATGTGCTTGGTCATCTCGTGCCGGTGTTTGTCATGTGCGACCGCTCTGACGTTCACGTCGTGCCGCAGCTTAAGGCGCCGCATTCTGGACGGCCGACGATTTTCCTTTATGATCGCTATCCAGGCGGAGTCGGCCTGTCGGAGGCGGTATTTGAACAGTGTGAAGAGATCATGGAGCGCGCGAAGGAATGGGTTGAACGTTGCCCGTGTGCGGACGGGTGTCCATCATGCATCGGTGTTTCGGGCGCCAACGGATTGTCAGTGAAACGCGAGCTTGTTATGTTTTTACACGAACAGACTGTCGATCGAACGGGTCCATCGATTTAGGGGAATGATGTACAATGCGATGGAGTCGGCGTCGACAAAAGGAGGGTCGAACGGATGAAGCCGAAGTTGGCGCAATGGAAACAATTGCTTGCCGCCCGGCATAAAAAGGAGAACGATGAAGAAAAAGAAGAAGAGAAACCGGGCGGGCAGCCTGTGACGGACGTGCCGTATGCCGACGTTTGGCGGGAGTACGGCGCCAAGCCGCATTGGTTTGCCGGTGATTACTGCCTCATTCGGGAAACGGTGTATCCGCTTGACTATCAGCACGGCCGCTATCGGCTCGGAGCGCTGTATGAGGTGCACGAAAGATGGCAGGAGGCGCCGTTTTCCCATCCGCTCTCCTGCCGCGGCTTTGCCGTTAGCGACTTATTCTTTTTTGATACAGAAACGATGGGGCTTTCAAGCGGAGCGGGGAACATCATGTTTTTGCTTGGCCATGCCCGCGTGCTTGGCGACCGCATCGTTGTCCGCCAGCACGTTTTGCCGCATCCGGGGGCGGAAGCGGCGCTCTATCAAAGTTTTTTGTCCGATGTCGATTATACGACCCTTGTGACCTATAACGGAAAAGCGTTCGACTGGCCGCGTCTGAAAACGCGCCATGCCCTCATCCGCGATAGGGTGCCAAAATTGCCGGCGTTCGGCCATTTTGATTTGTATCATGCCGCCCGCCGCTTATGGAAAGAGAAATTGGATTCGCTGCGCCTGACGGAAGTCGAGCGGCACATTCTCCATGTCGAGCGTGACGATGATGTGCCAGGCTTTTTGGCGCCGATGATGTACAAGGAGTTTTTGCAAACCCCTCATCCAGACCGGCTCATGCCAGTATTGCGCCATAACGAGCGCGACGTGTTGTCGCTCATTGCTCTCTACATTCACTTATCCGTTCAGTTGCTTGAAGCGGATCGGCTCGCTGACCTACAGGAGCAGTTGGCCGCCGCCCGTTGGTTCGAAGCGGTCGGGGAAACAGCGGCTGCTAGAGGGGTGTACGAGGGAGCAAGCGGCAAAGAAGCGAAGGAAGCGCAGGCGGCGAAATGGCAGCTTTCGCTTTTGTATCGAAAGGACAAACGGTACGAAGAAGCTGCTCTCCTTTGGCGCGACTTATTTGTTCACGGAAATGGCTATTGGAAGGCGAAGGCCGGGCTTGAACTGGCGAAGGTGTATGAACATTATTTCCGGGATGCGGCGGAAGCGTACCGCTATGCCGCTATGGCGTATGAAGCGTGGCGATCGCTCGCGAAACGGAGCCGGCAGCATAGTGAAAAAGAAGAGGCGGAATGGCGCAAACGGCTCGTGCGGCTTGAACGCAAAAGGAATAAATGAGCGTCCGCCCATTTCCCTGGCAAGCGCAAAATGTGACAGAAAACGAAAACATTTCGTCTTTTTGTTGAGAATCTTGTAGAAAAAAGAAAAAATGTGTACAATGGCATCGGAATCAATGAAAACGATGGCAGGGAGAAGAAGACGATGCGGAGCATGTACAAGAAAATTTTGTATCTCTTTTTTATTGTCGTCGGTTTGACGTTTGTCGTGTTCAATTATGTATATTGACGAATGGCGAGACATCCCGCAACACATAACGGCTTCAAAAAGACGAACGACGATGCCAAAACATCCGAAGCACCGGGGGGCGGGAGAGCCGGCAGATTGTTGGCGCCAAATGGCTGCTCAAAATGGGTGTCTATACTAGTACGAGTCCGCTCCGTTCATCATAGGCTAGTATTGTCAAGCAACAGCCTAAATTGATGAAAGGAGAGGTATGTTATGCATTGTCTGCCGAATGTAACGGCGCCAATCGTTCATCCGCCTCGCTGCAACGTTTTGCATCACTTCGAAGCAACGGTTGTGCCGCATATTCATCCTTCGCATACGACACATGTTTATCATCACCTGTATGAACATCAACATTATTTCCCGCATACGGAATCGGCGGTGGCTCAGGTTGCCAATCGCCATCTGTACTGCCCGGGTCCGGGGCCGATGCCAGGGTTGGCTCCGTTTCCGCCGTTTCCGTTGCGATAGTAAGGACCAAAAACAGAAGCCGCTTTGTCGGCTTCTGTTTTTTACGGATGGAAAACAATAGAAGCCAGCAGTGCTTGGCTCGGAGGACGGCGTTTCGGCGCCGTCGGGAAGTCTGCCTGGGCGTCATATAGCTTCCCGCTTGATGCGGCAAGCCAACCATCAATTGACAACCGGCTGAATTTCTGAAAAAATAAAGAGAAGATGATTGTTGAATGCGGATTGAGGTGAAAAAACGATGTCAGCCCATCAGGTGAAACTGACGCCAAAAGACATTTTGGAAAAGGAATTTAAAGTAAGCATACGGGGGTACAATCAAGACGAAGTGGATCAATTTTTGGATCTCGTCATTAAAGATTATGAAGCATTTCAGCAGGAAATTGACGAGCTGCGCCAAGAAAACGCTCGGCTGAAACGGCAAGTCGAGGAGCTGCAAAAACGGCCGACGATGTCGGCGGGAACGACGAACTACGATATTTTGCAACGCCTTTCCAACTTGGAAAAACACGTATTTGGCCGGAAATTGTACGAGTGAGCAGCTGGTCGGAACGAAATCGGTGTCGATTTACCGATTTTTTCTCCTTGATTCCTGTGACCAAATCGATTATACTGTAAGATGCTTGCAGCGTTAATCATGTTCGGGTAATCGCTGCGGCCGGTTTCGGCCGTAGAGGAAAGTCCATGCTCGCACGGTGCTGAGATGCCCGTAGTGTTCGTGCCTAGCGAATCCATAAGCTAGGGCAGTCTGGCTTCGGCTGGGCTGACGGCGGGGAAAGAACCTACGTCCGCTATGCGGATATGGTTCGATTACCCTGAAAGTGCCACAGTGACGCAGCTCTAAGGGAAACCTTAGAGGTGGAACGCGGTAAACCCCACGAGCGAGAAACCCAAATGATGGTAGGGGCACCTTCCCGAAGGAAATGAACGGAGGGAAGGACAGGCGGCGCTCGCTGCCTGTAGATAGATGATTACCGCCGGAGTACGAGGCGAAAGCCGCTTGCAGTACGAAGGTACAGAACATGGCTTACAGAACATGATTAACGCGGTGGTTAGAACCGTGAAAAGCCCTCCTGCAGGAAGGAGGGCTTTTCCATTTCTTTTTGCGGTTTTTTCGCTGTCATGGCTATAATGAGGAGTAGAGAAACGGAGTTTGTACATACGTCTGTCAGATAGGGGGAACATAATGACTTCATTTTCGTTGATTGCCACGGCCGCGATGGGGCTCGAATCGGTCGTCGCGGAAGAAGTGCGCCGGCTTGGCTACGACTGCCGAGTGGAGAACGGCAAAGTGACGTTTGAAGGCGATGCGCTCGCCATTTGTCGGGCCAACCTTTGGCTGCGCGCCGCTGACCGTGTGAAGCTGAAAGTCGGCGAGTTTCGGGCGACGACATTTGAGGAGTTGTTTGAGCAAACGAAGGCGTTGCCGTGGGCCGATTATTTGCCGAAAGACGCCGCGTTTCCGGTGATCGGCAAGTCGGTCAAATCCACACTGTTCAGCGTTTCCGACTGTCAAGCCATTGTGAAAAAGGCAGTCGTCGAAAACTTAAAAGCGCGCTATCATTTGTCGTGGTTTCCGGAAACCGGCCCGCTGTATCGGATTGAGGTGGCGCTTCACAAAGATATCGCGACGTTGACGATCGATACAAGCGGCGCCGGGCTGCATAAGCGCGGCTATCGCGTTCGTCAAGGGGAGGCGCCGCTAAGAGAGACGCTCGCCGCTGCTTTAGTGCTGCTCACCAACTGGACTCCAGAACGTACATTCGTAGATCCGTTTTGCGGGTCGGGCACGATTGCCATTGAGGCGGCGCTGATCGGGCAAAACATCGCCCCCGGGTTTAACCGTGACTTCGTTTCTGAACAATGGCCGTGGATCGGAGAAGATTTATGGGAGAAGGCGCGCGGGGAAGCAGAAGAGAGGGCCCGTTATGACCAGCCCTTAGATATTGTCGGCATCGATGCCGATCCGCAGATGGTGGAAATCGCCAAGGCGAACGCAGCGGAGGCGGGGCTTGCGGATTTGCTGTCGTTTCGAGTCGGGCGGGCTGAGCAGTTTCGTACTGCTCAACAATACGGAGTGATCGTCGGCAACCCGCCATATGGTGAGCGGCTCGGTGAACGGCGGGAGGTTGAAGCGCTCTATCGCGCCATCGGTCGCACCTTCACCGCCTTGGATACGTGGTCGGTGTACATTTTAACCGCCCACCGCGGTTTTGAAACGCATTACGGCCGTCCGGCGACGAAGCGGCGCAAATTGTTTAACGGCTTTATTGAAACGCATTACTACCAGTACTGGGGCCCGCGGCCGCCGCGCGAAGCTAAAAGTTGACTTCTTGACGGCCATCGATCATAATATTGTCTTGTTACTAGGGATCGAGCGCGCAACAAGAGTGTTGCGCGCTTCTGCATGATAGGCGGGGGAGTTTATGCCAATTGGAGGGGTGGCGACGATGAGTCGTGAGCGTTATCCGTTTGTTGTAGAAAAACATGAAAACTTTTTTGATAAGTTGAGCCAGTGGATCGGCGATGTTTTTTATGACATTTTGCCGGAAGCCGGTTTTGAGCTGCGCGATGAGCAAATTTATATGGCGTTTCAGCTTGAGCGGGCGTTTCGCGAGAAAAAGGTGATCTTTGCTGAAGCGGGGGTCGGGACGGGAAAAACGATCGTCTATTTGCTGTATGCGATTTGTTACGCCCGCTATACTGGCAAACCGGCCATCATCGCCTGCGCCGATGAGACGTTGATTGAGCAGCTTGTCAAAAAAGAAGGGGATATCGCGAAGCTGTCGAACGTACTGGGGCTTGAGATCGACGTTCGATTGGCGAAATCGCCGGATCAATATTTATGTTTGAATAAACTGGAAGAAGTAACGACGTATGATGATGACGACATCGAGCTGTACGAGCGAATTTACGATGAACTTCCGTCCTTTGTCCACGACAACAAACCCATGCAATCGTTTTATCGCTACGGCGACCGAAAAGAATACGCCTATCTGACCGATGAACAGTGGAAAAAAATCGCTTGGGATCCGTTTCAAGACTGTTTCACGTGCGAAAAGCGGCATCGCTGCGGCCAGACGCTTTGGCGCGACTATTATCGGAAGGCGACGGATTTAATCGTCTGCTCGCACGATTTTTATATGGAACATGTTTGGACGTATGAAGCGCGCAAGCGGGAAGGCCAGCTGCCGCTGTTGCCGGAAGCGAGCTGTGTTGTATTTGACGAAGGGCATTTGTTAGAGTTCGCTGCGCAAAAGGCGTTGACCTATCGAATGAAAGAGACGACGCTTGAGACGTTGCTGACACGGCTTCTTGAAAACGACATCCGCGAAGAGCTCGCCTATTTAATTGAGGAGACGCTGGAGACGAGCGTGCGCTTTTTTGATGAGCTGAAAGCGTGCGCGAAAGAGGTTCCCGGTTCGAATCGGAAAGAAATTTTGCCGTCGCCGCGCCTTGAGCAATGGGCGAAGCGGCTGCGCGGCCAAATGGTCGAAATCGGCAACGAGCTTGTGTTTGAAAGCGAGACGTATACGATCGATCATTATCAGCTGAACATTGTGGATGAATATTTGGACCAAATTCAGTATTCACTCGACTTGTTTCTGACAAACGCCGATGCCATTACGTGGCTTGAGTCGTCGCGTCAAGAGGCGACGTTTGTCGTCATGCCGCGTACGGTTCAGGAAGTGCTGCGCGAAAAAGTGTTCAGCAAACGCATGCCGTTTGTCTTTTCATCGGCAACACTATCAAACGGAAAATCATTCCAATATATAGCGCAAAGTTTAGGCATCGATGACTATTTGTCGTTCAGCGTGCCGTCGCCGTTTGATTATGACGAACAGATGGCGATTTATATGCCGACGTTCCGCGCGGACGAGACGCTGTTTGCCAAAAAGTACGAGTATGCGCTCAACAAGCTGCGCGAAACCGGAGGGCGGGCGCTCCTTTTGTTCCCGACGCGCGAGGAGCTGCTCGAGTTCAAAGAAGCGGCTGCTGGCGAACCGTTTTCGTTTTTGTTTGAAGGCGACCGCGAAATCAGCGATTTGGTCGCCGAGTTTCAGCGCAACGAAGAGACGGTGCTTTGTTCGGAACATTTATGGGAAGGGCTTGACATCCCGGGGCCGTCGCTTTCAAACGTCATCATTTGGTCGCTGCCGTATCCGCCGAACGATCCGGTGTTTCAGGCGAAGCGAAAAGCGTATCGCAATCCATTTTGGGACGTCGATGTGCCGTATATGTTGCTTCGCCTTCGCCAAGGGGTCGGACGGCTCATCCGCACGCGCGACGACCGCGGCATCGTTTCCATTTTCGTCACCGACCGGGAAGATGAACGCGTCATTGCGGCGATCAAAGACGTGTTGCCGACAACGGTGAGGGGAGAATAAGATTCTCCCCTCCTTGTTCATTTTGGGCCGAGTGGGCCGAGCACAACATTTCACCATTGGCAAGCAGGAAAAAGGCGGTTCATGATGGAAATGATGATGTGCCGACGAAATACATAGGGGGACTGAGCGCGATGAAGCAGATCAAAAAGCAGTTTTTGCAATATGTCAAAAAAATGATGGGCTACCGCGAAGCGATTGGCCTCATGTACTGGGATTTGCGGACGGGCGCTCCGAAAAAAGGGGTGGAGCAGCGGTCCGAAGTCATCGGCATGCTTTCGGAAGAAGTGTTTCGCATGTCGACATCGGAAGAAATGGCGGCGTTTATCGCCAAGCTGTCGCCGCAGGGCGTTTACGAACAGCTTGATGAAGTGACGCAGCGCACCCTCGATGAGTGCAAAAAGGAATATGAGCGCAATAAAAAAATTCCCGCCGATGAGTATAAGGAATACGTCATTCTTTGTTCCAAAGCGGAAAGCGTTTGGGAGGAGGCGAAGGCAACCGCTGACTTCGCGCTGTTTCGGCCGTATTTGGAGCGCATCGTCGAGTTTCAGCGCCGCTTTATCGGCTATTGGGGATATGAAGGGCATCCATACAACACACTGCTCGATCAGTATGAGCCGGGCATGACGGTGGAGCTGCTTGACGAATGGTTCGGCCAATTGCGCGAACGCATCGTTCCGCTTGTGCAGGCGGTTTCCTCAGCGCCGGACAAGCCGGACACGTCGTTTTTGTTCGCTCCGTTTCCGAAAGAAAAACAGCGCGCCTTTTTGCTGGAGTTGCTTGTGGAACTCGGTTACGATTTCGGCAAAGGGCGGCTTGATGAGACGGTCCACCCGTTTGCGATCGGGCTGAATCCGAACGATGTTCGGATTACGACGCGTTACGACGAGCGCGACTTCCGCACCGCGATCTTTGGCACGATCCATGAGTGCGGCCATGCGCTGTATGAGCAGCACATTTCCGAGGCGTTCATCGGCACGCCGCTTGCGGGCGGGGCGTCGATGGGCATTCATGAATCGCAGTCGCTTTTTTTTGAAAATATGATCGGACGCCACTACGCGTTTTGGAAGCGGCTCTACCCGCGCCTCCAGCAATACGCGCCCGCACAGTTTGCCGGCGTGTCTCTGGACGCGTTTTACCGGGCGATCAATGAAGCGAAGCCGTCGCTCATCCGCATTGAAGCCGACGAATTGACGTATCCGCTTCATATCATCATTCGCTATGAAATCGAAAAACAACTGTTTGCGGGCGAGATTGAAGCGGCGGACTTGCCGGATGTCTGGAATGAGAAGTATGAACAATATCTCGGCATCCGTCCGCACAATGATGCGGTCGGCGTGCTGCAGGACGTTCATTGGTCGGGCGGCAGCTTCGGCTATTTCCCGTCCTATGCGCTCGGCTATATGTATGCGGCGCAGTTGAAGCGAGCGATGGAGAAGGAGCTCGATTTGGCGCAGCTGCTTGAGGAAGGAACGATTGCGCCGATCCGTGAATGGCTGACGGACCGCATTCACCGATTCGGCAAAACGAAGAAGCCGCTCGACCTTGTGCGCGACGCGACGGGCGAACCGCTCAAAGCCGATGACTTGATTCAGTATTTAGAAGAAAAATATAAGGCGCTTTATCGATTATAAATTATAAAGGGGAGCGATGCGGCAAAAGGACGGCTCTTCAAGGTGGGGTCCTTGAGCGCATGGGCGGCTCAACAGCCGCCGCATTTGGGTGAAGAACAAGAGGCCGGACTGATGAACGAAGCGCAGATCGGCGCAATGATCAAAGAGGGCGTCCCGCTGCCACTGGGAGACGCCCTCTTTTTTTACCATAGTTTGTATCCTTTCGACCCCGGCGGGGCGTTTTGAATAATGTCGATCAACGGCACCGTATAGGCGATCAAAATCAATGCAACGACAAGGCCGAGCCAAAGTTTCCAGTTTTCGAGCGCCAGCGCGGCTCGTTCCTGCGGGGCGGCCGCTTCGGCGACTGGAAATTCCGTTTCGCCTTTCGGGGCGAAAAACGCCAAGTTGATGACGATGACAAGAATGAGAACGATGCCGATGAATAAGATCGTTCCACCGACAGCTTGTGCGATTTGATACGGAATCCATTCGAGCGCCTGCGGCGAATTGCCGTACGTCGAGAAGGCGGAACGTCTCGGCGCTCCAAGCAAGCCGGCCAAATGCATCGATCCGGACATAAACGTCATTCCAACCGCCCAAACGACCGTTTGCATGATGGCGAGCCGGTTCATCGCTTTCGTCATCACCCGGCCGGTCAAATGCGGGATGAGCCAGTACGACGCACCAAAAAACGTTAAGACGACCGTCGTCGCTACGGTCAAATGGAAGTGGCCGGTCACCCAAATCGTGTTATGGACGACTTGGTTCAGCTGATGCGAAGCATTGATAATCCCGCCGGTGCCGGCCGGAATGAAAAACAGCATCCCGACAAACGGCGCGAAAAAGCGTGCATCGCCCCACGGCAATTTCCGCAGCCATCCAAATAAGCCTTTGGCCCCTTGCGAGCGGCCGTATGATTCAAACGTCGCAAACATGGCAAATGCGGTCATGAGCGACGGAATGATGACCATAAACGTCAAGATGACTTGCACGTATTTCCAAAACGGCGAAATCCCCGGCTCGAGCAATTGATGGTGGAAGCCGACCGGAATCGAAAACAGCAAAAACAAGATGAACGCCAGCCGCGCGAGCGAATCAGAGAAGATTTTGCCGCCGATCACTTTCGGAATGACGGCGTACCAAACCATATACGCTGGCAGCAGCCAGAAGTAAACGAGCGGATGGCCGAAATACCAAAACAGCGTCCGGCTTAACAGCACGTTCACCCGGTCGGTGAGCCCAAGCGACCACGGAATGAGCTGACAGACGACGGTCGCGGCGACGCCGAGCGTGCAGATGAGCCATAGCACCATATTCGTCACCGACATAAACGCCAGCAGTGGGCTCGCCTCGCCGGGGTGCGCTTTTCGCCAGCGCGCATAGTGGGCAAATATCGCGAATCCGCTCACCCAGCTGCCGACAACGACAAGCGCCAACCCGATGTAAAAGCCGGCATGCGCTTGCAGCGGCGCGTAAAATGTATATAAGACGGACGCTTTCCCCGTCAAGATGAAGAAGGCGCTCATGCCTGTGCCGATTGTCATCATCCAAAAGCCGATCCAGCCCAACCGGCGCGTACGATTCGTGAACGCCCCGGTCGTGCGGCTGACGGCGGCAAACTGAAAGCCGATAATGAAAAACGTCGTCAGCACGAGCCCGAGCAGGACGCCGTGCGTTGTTAAAATCGTATAGTAGCTGATGCCGGCCGGCAGTTCAAACTTGCCGGAACGGACGAGCGTTTGCAATAGGCCGGCGAAGCCGCCTAAGGCGAGAGCAACAAAAGCGACAACCAAATGCGCCAGCGCCAGTTTGGCGTCGCGGCGATCGACTTTTTCCAACGATTGTACCATGTTACTCCACCACCTTCATGCGCGCCGTCATCATATGGTGGCCGGCGCCGCAATATTCATTGCACAGAATCGTATATTCGCCGGGCTGATCAAACGTCGTCGTCAAGCTGTTGATATAGCCGGGTTCGACCATCATGTTGATGTTGGTTCCCGGGATTTCAAACCCATGGATCACATCCTTCGAGGTGACGTTGATCGTCACTTTCGCTCCTTTCGGAATTTCAATGGCATTTGGCGTAAAGGAAAACGCCGCGACGACGATGTTCAGTTCGTACTCGTTGTTTCCTTTTTTGACAAGCCCCGGCTGATTGAATGGCGAGGTCGTGTCCACTTTCTCTGGATCGATCGTCGTCAAGCAGCTTGGCGGCTGCTGTCCGGCAGCGAAAGCGCTCACGCCGACGACGGTCAAAAAGACAACGAGACAGCCGATGCCAAACGTCAGCCAAATTTTTTCGTACTTATGCATGTGCATATCCAGTCCCTCCCTTGCCGTTTACAGGCGGTGCAAAAATAAAAAGTAGACGCTGACCCAGGCGAAAATGATGAAAAAGCCGAGCAAAAACACAGACGCCAGCGTGCCGCCGAGCACCGGCTCTTTCTCTTTTTTTGGTTGCCGGATCGCCGCCGTCGGTTTGGTCGACTCTGGTTTTGCCATGTTGCATCCCTCCTCTTTTTTGAATTCATCCCCCATAACATCAGTAAGGCAGGCGCGCCAACCGGCAGATTTCCCTGCTTTGACACTATCATAACTGTAGAAAACAAAGGCAACAGTGACTTTTCTCACAAAAACGATGCGGGAAGTTTGAACAAATGGTGACGATTGTGAAAAATGCATGAAAACGATGGGGAGGAACGAAAAGCCACCACGGATGATTGTCCTTCGGTCGGGTGCAACTCGAAACGGTTTGAAATCAAAAATCGAAGCGCGGATTCGTGCCAGCAAAGGGATAAAAAGCGAATAATCCATATTTTTTATCCTTTAACGTTCGTCTTTTTAGCAAAAAACGCTTCTCAACCGCCGCTGGTCATGGTATACTGCTAATAACTAAATCACGCTGACTCACTCATATAATCGCAAGAATACGGCTTGCGAGTCTCTACCAGCCGACCGTAAATCGGCTGACTATGAGTGGCAATGTCGGAAGGAAGGCGGCCATGGCCGCTTTGCGCCTTCTGTTTGCTTTTGGCTTAAAAGACATTGCCTGACTCATGGAATGAGTGAGGCCGGTGTTTTTTAAGCTTTTTTTATTGGGAGGGAACCGGTATGCGCGCATTGCTCGAGAAAATTGTCGCTGAAGGGGAAGTTGTCGCCGACGGGGTGCTCAAAGTCGACCGCTTCTTAAACCACCAAGTCGACCCGCGTTTGATGAAGCGGATCGGCGAGGAGTTCGCTGATCAGTTTCGCGGCGAGCGGCCGACAAAAGTGTTGACGCTCGAGTCATCAGGCATCAGCCCGGCGCTTATGACGGCCTATGAGCTCGGTGTTCCTCTTGTCGTTGCCCGCAAGCGGCGGCCGCTGACGATGACCGGTGAGGTGTATCGCGCGGAAGTGTATTCGTTTACGAAGCAGGAGGCCAACGAGATCGTTGTTTCCCGTTCACTGCTTGATGGCCTTGACCGGGTGCTCATTATTGATGACTTTTTAGCCAACGGCCAGGCGGCGCTCGGGATGGTGGAGGTCGTTCGTCAAGCGGGAGCAGCTGTCGTTGGCATCGGTATTGTCATTGAAAAATCGTTTCAAGACGGCGGCCGGCTGCTTCGTTCGCGCGGATTCCGCGTCGTTTCGCTCGCCCGCATCGCTTCGCTCGCGGATGGCGTCATTCGATTTCACGAAGAGGTGATGAATCGATGAACATGAAATGGTGGCAAATTGGGTCCTTAGGCATCCAGCATGTGTTGGCGATGTACGCCGGGGCGATCGTTGTCCCGCTTGTCGTCGGCGGCGCGCTTCGGCTGTCGGGGGAGCAGCTTACGTATTTAGTGGCCGTTGACCTACTGACATGCGGCATCGCAACGCTTTTACAAGTATGGAAAAATCGATGGTTTGGCATCGGCTTGCCGGTCATGCTTGGCTGTACGTTTACAGCGGTCGGGCCGATGATCGCCATCGGCGGACAATACGGAATGCCGGCCGTGTATGGGTCGATCCTTTGCGCCGGGCTTGTCGTCGTGTTGATCAGCCCGTATTTTGGCAAGCTGCGGGCGCTGTTCCCGCCGGTTGTCACCGGTTCCGTCGTCACGGTGATCGGCTTGACGCTCATTCCGGCAGCCGTGAACAATATGGCGGGCGGGCAAGGGGCGAAAGATTTCGGTGACCCGGCCAACTTGGCGTTGTCGTTTGGCGTGCTCGCGCTTATTGTTGTGCTCTACCGCTGCTTCAAAGGCTTTGTCCGTTCGATTGCTATTTTGCTTGGGATGGCCGTCGGTACCGCTGTCGCGGCCGCGATGGGAAAAGTGGACTGGACAGCCGTCGCCGCAGCGTCGTGGGTTCACCTGCCGCAGCCGTTTTATTTCGGCGTTCCGTCGTTCCATGGCCCGGCCGTGTTGACGATGGTGTTGGTCGCCATCGTCAGCCTCGTTGAATCGACCGGCGTCTACTTCGCTTTGTCTGACATTTGCCGCCGTCGGCTGACGGATGAGGATTTGGCGGGCGGCTACCGCGCCGAAGGATTGGCGATCATGATCGGCGGGCTGCTCAATGCGTTCCCGTATACGACATACTCGCAAAACGTCGGCCTTGTGCAGTTGTCGGGCGTGAAAACGCGAAACGTCATTTACGCCGCCGCTCTGTTTCTCATCTTGCTTGGATTTGTGCCGAAAATCGCGGCCGTGGCGACGATCATTCCAGCCCCAGTGCTCGGTGGGGCGATGCTCGCCATGTTTGGCATGGTCATCGCCTACGGCGTGAAAATGCTAAGCCACGTTGACTTGGCGGTGCAAGAAAACTTGCTCATTATCGCCTGCTCGATCGGCGTCGGGCTCGGGGTGACGGCGGTGCCGAACTTGTTTGCCGAGCTCCCGGCTGGCCTCCGCATTTTGACGGACAGCGGCATCGTCGCTGGCAGCATGACGGCCATCATCTTAAATGCTGTCTTCCATTTCGGTAAGGTAAGAAAATCGGCTGCACTGCCGCTGCAGGAACAAAAAATCTCGTAAACGTGTAAAGGTCATCAGTTTCATCGCCGTCTTTGCTTCCCGCGATCAGCTTGGGAAGCAAAGAGGGCTTTTTTGTTGCGTGTCGATTTGTAGAGAAAAGAGTAGAAGATGGTGGAAGTGCGATGATATAATGGAAAGGGAGAAGGAGGTGAAACCATGGACGAATGGGTGGTGCGCCTGTTTGACGAGCTGCGGCAAATGCGGGCGGAGATGGCAACGAAGTCCGACATCGCCCGGGCGAATGAGCGCATCGAGCGGCTTGAACAGACGATGACCGCGGTGAAAGAAGACGTGGCGCAGACGAACGAACGCCTCGGGCAGCTGGAACAAACGGTGGTGGCCATGCGGGAGGATGTGGCGTCGTTGGATGCACGCGTTGGGCGCATGGAAGAGCGCTTCGAGCACATGGATGTCCGCATGGGGCGCATGGAAGAACGCGTTGAGCGCGTCGAGCAGACGATGGCGACGAAAGAAGATGTGGCGCAGACGAACGAACGCCTCGGGCATCTGGAACAAACGGTGGTGGCCGTGCGGGAGGATGTGGCGTCGTTGGATGCGCGCGTCGGACGCATGGAGGAACGCGTTGAGCACATGGATGCCCGCATGGGACGCATGGAAGAACGCGTTGAGCGCGTCGAGCAGACGATGGCGACGAAAGAAGACGTGGCGCAGACGAACGAACGCCTGGGGCAGCTGGAACAAACGGTGGTGGCCATGCGGGAGGATGTGGGGTCGTTGGATGCGCGCGTTGGGCGTATGGAAGAGCGCGTTGAGCACACGGATGCCCGCATGGGACGCATGGAAGAGCGCTTCGAGCACATGGATGCCCGTATGGAGCGCATGGAAGAACGCATTGAGCACATGGATGCGCGCCTCGGGCGCATGGAGGAACGCGTTGAGCGCGTCGAGCAGACGATGGCAACAAAGGAAGATGTCGCCGAATTGCCGTTTATTCGGCAAGCCGTTATGGAGACATTGGAGACGCTGCGAGACGTGTCAACGATCAAGCAAACCGTTGCCCAAATGCAGCAGAAAATCGATGAAATCATCACCGGACAAGCTAGGCAAGAGCTCGTTCTTCAATCCCTCGCGTTGCATCTGCTTGAGCATGAGAGCGAAATCCGCGCTTTAAAAGCGAAATAACGCTAAGCATCTCAGTTCATATCCTCACTTGAGACCGTTTTCCTTCCCAAAAAACAGGCCGGCTTTGTCCGCGCCTGTTTTTTGCATGTGTCCTTCTTTTGGATGATCAGCGGTTTTCCAATCATAAGACGCACGGGATGCTTTTTGTCTGCATATGGTTTGCTTTTTTGCGCATCCTAAGCAAAAAGAGGAACAAACCGAGGTGTTGGTATGCCGACCCTTTTATCGATCGGCACGGCAACGATGCCATATATCGTTTCCCAAGACGAAGTGAAGCGGCATGTCGCCGGGCTGTTTGCCGGGCGCCTCGGGCGCGCCGAGCGGCTGCTGCAGGCCTTTGACAACGGCGGCATTCGGACGCGCACGTTTGTTCAGCCGCTTGCCTGGTACAGCACACCGCGCGGTTTCGGCGAGAAAAATGCCGTGTATATGGATCTCGCCGTCCGCTACAGCGGCGAGGCAGCCAACAACTGCTTGCAGAACACCCCTGACGGCCCGATTCCCCATGAGGCGGTCGATGCGCTGTTTTACATCTCAACGACCGGTTTGTCCACGCCAAGCATCGAGGCCCGGCTGATGAACGTGCTGCCGTTTTCTCCTTCCGCCGTGCGGGTGCCGGTTTGGGGGCTCGGCTGTGCGGGCGGGGCAGCGGGCCTTGCGCGGGCGGCCGATTATTGCCGGGCGTTTCCGAAGGCGAAGGCGCTTGTGATTGCCGCTGAGTTTTGCAGTTTGACATTTCAGGCGAATGACGTATCCAAAAGCAATGTGATCGGCACATCGCTTTTTTCCGACGGCGTGGCCTGTGTGCTTGTCGCCGGCGATGAAGCAGCGCCAAACAGCGGCGCGCCGCGCATCATCGCCGCCCGATCGGCGCTGATGCCTCGCTCGGAAGATGTGATGGGGTGGGAGATTCGTGATGAAGGGCTGTTTGTCGTCTTTTCAAAAGACATTCCGTCGATCGTCCGCGCATGGCTGCGCCCGCAAGTGGAGTCGTTTTTGCAGGAGAACGGGCTGAGGCTTCGCGACCTTCGCTATTTTATCGCCCACCCGGGCGGGAAAAAGGTGATTGAGGCGTATGAGGAAGCGTTCGGATTCGGCATGGAACAGACCAAGGCGGCCAGAGAGGTGTTGGCCCGATATGGCAATATGTCGTCAGCCACCGTTTATTTTGTGCTGGAGGAAGTGATGCGGCAGCCGCTTGCGCCCGGGTATGGGCTGCTCGTTGCCCTCGGCCCCGGCTTTAGCGCCGAGATGGTGCTGCTCAAATGGGAGGAATGATGATGCGGTTTGCCTTCGTGTTTTTCGCGGTGGTCGGGATGCGTTTGGTTGAGCTTTGGCTTGCGAAACGGAACGAACGGTATGTGAAAGCGCTCGGGGCGAAAGAGGTGGGCGCCCGCCATTATCCGTGGCTTGTGTCGCTCCATGTGCTCTTTCTTTTGTCGCTGGCTGTCGAGGCGCTTCGAAAAGGCGCCCGCCCGTCGCGGCGCTGGCCGCTTTTGTTTCCACTCTTTCTCGCCGTCGAAGGGCTGCGCACGTGGACGATTTTGTCGCTCGGCCGCTTTTGGAATACGAAAATTTTGATTGTGCCCAACCGCCCGGTCGTGAAAAAAGGGCCATACCGGTGGATTCGTCATCCGAACTATGCGGTCGTCATGTTGGAGATCGCGCTGCTGCCGCTTTTGTTTCAGGCGCGGCTGACGGCCGTTGTCTTTTCATTTCTTAATGCGTTGCTGCTGTTGGTTCGCATCAAAACAGAGGAGCGGGCATTGGCGGCGTTGACAGACTATCAGGAAGCGTTTCGCACCCGGCCGCGCTTTTGGCCAAGCATCTCCCGAAGGTTGACGCCCTCCTAAAAAGATGGAGAGAAGCCCTCATTTCCCTGTTGATCGATGTTTCAATGCGCTCCCGCCTTGTTGATGGGCGGGATTTTTCGTTTTTCCTATTGGGAAACGGGACAAAATGCAGTAAAATGAATGTAAATGACATTGACGGAAACAAAGGGGTTTGAATCATGGGGAATGTTGCTGTTAGACCGCCGTCATTGCGGCCGTGGCTGGCGAAAATGATGAAGATGCATGAGCTGCTCCATCAAACGGGGGATTCAGATAATGCCAGTAAAGTGAAGCAGCTCATTGAAAAAACGGCGGCCGGGGAGCTCGTTGTCGCCTTTTGCGGCCATTTTTCCGCCGGCAAATCCAGCTTGATTAATGCGCTGCTCGGTGAGCCGCTGCTGCCGTCGAGCCCGATTCCGACGAGCGCCAATCTTGTGAAAGTGAAGGCCGGCCGGGATTATGTGCGCGTCTTTTATCGCCGCGAGGCGCCGGTGGAGTACGAACCGCCGTATGATCCGGACCTCATCCGCGCGCAATGCCGGGACGGGGAGACGATCGAGTGGATTGAAATCAGCCGTGAAACGGGCGCCATTCCGCCGGGCGTCGCCATCCTGGACACGCCGGGCATCGACTCGACGGACGACGCCCACCGGCTGGCGACGGAGTCGGCCCTCCATCTTGCTGATGTCATCTTTTATGTTATGGATTATAACCATGTCCAGGCGGAATTAAACGTTCAATTTACGAAACAGTTGACCGATGAAGGAAAAACGGTGTATTTGGTCATCAATCAAATTGACAAACATCGCGATGAGGAGCTGCCATTCGCGGCGTTTCGCGCTTCGGCGGTCGAGGCGTTCCAACGTTGGGGGATCGAGGCGGCCGGACTGTTTTTCCTCTCGTTGAAAGCGCCGTCCCATCCGCACAGCGAGTGGCAGGCGTTGTCAAGTTGCTTGCGCCGGCTGTTTGCCGACAAGGACGAATGGCTCGTTCGCGGCGCTGAATCATCGTTGAAATGGATCGTCGCCCGCCATCTTGAGCAGTTGTGCGCTCAGCATGAGAAGTTGGCGCAAGAGATGCAGGAGCGGCTTGCGGCGCTTGGCGGCGTTGCGGGTGAGGCGGCCGCCGAAGAGCTCCATCGCTTGGAAGTCGAGCTTGCCGAGACGCAAACGGCGGCGGCGCGGCTGGAAGAGTCGTTTCGCACGGAGCTGGAGCGCGTGCTGCACAATGCTTATTTAATGCCGTTTGAAACGAGAGAGCGGGCCGGGGCGTACTTGGAAGCCATGCAGACTAGCTTTAAGGTCGGGTGGCTGTTTTCCAAGACGAAGACGGAAGAGGAGCGCAAACGGCGGTTGGCGGCGTTTTATGAGAGCGTGAAAGCACAGGCGACCGCGCAGATCGAATGGCATGTCCGCCAATTGCTGCTGCGGTTTGGAAATGAGTGGGATGCCGATGCCGCCTGGCTTGGCAAGTGTCAACAGTGGACGGTGGAGTGGGATGAATCGCTGCTTGCAGGCCTCGTCAAACACGGAACGGATTCGCGCGGTGCGGCGCTGTTGAATTATACCGATGATGTCGCGGCGGCGCTCAAAAAACGGTACCGCGACTCAGCGCTCGCTTTGGTGGCGGAGCTTGGGGAACAAGCGGCCAACCGGGCGGCCGAGCAAATCGCGGCATTGCGCGTCAAGCTGTCGGCAGCGCGCGAAAAAGCGGAGCTCGCCGCCCATTTGGCCCGCCTTGAAGCGGAGCGGGAAGAGCGGCGTCACATGCTCGAGCAGCTGCTCGCCGCCCCCACCCCTAACGATGGCCAAACGCTCGATGAAAAACAGCTGGCTGTGCTGACCGCCGCCCCTTCATTCCAGAGGGCGCGCCATGCCGAGGCGGCGGTGCGGCCGCATGAGCCGCGGGAGACCATGAATCGTGTTTCCGAAGAGCAAGCGCTCAGTCAGAAAAGAGCGGCCGGCAGCCGGGCGGCGGGAGAACGGGACGATTTCTCGCGGGCGCGGCCTAGCGGACAAAAACTGCGAAGCGAAGAAGCGGCCGAGCGGCTGGAGGCGGCGGCCGCTTGGCTCGAGCAGTCCGAACTGCTCTCTCGTTTTGCCAGCCCGCTGCGCGTCAAAGCGCGGCGGCTCCGTGAGCGCTCGTTTACGGTCGCTTTGTTTGGTGCTTTCAGCGCCGGTAAATCGTCGCTCGCCAACGCCTTGCTCGGCGCGCCGCTTTTGCCTTCATCGCCCAATCCGACAACCGCTGCCATCAGCAAAATCGCGCCGCCTGACCAAGAGCATCCGCACGGAATGGCGGTGGTCAACGTCAAAAGCGAGCGGCAAATGTGGGAGGATGTTCAAGCCTCGCTTCGCCAGTTTGGACTGGAGGCCGATACATGGGAGGAGGCGCTTCGCCTTTGCGCCCGCATCGCTGAATCCGGAGCAATGCATCCGGCGCAAAAGCCGCACCTTGCCTTTTTGGCGGCCGTTGCGGCCGGTTATGAGCGGATGGGCGGCCAGCTCGGCGCGGCGCTGTCGGTCGGCTTTGACGAATTAGAGCGGTATGTCGCGGATGAGGCGGTGTCGTGTTTCTTAGACGAGGTCGTCCTGTATGCCGATTGCCCGCTCACCCGCCAAGGGGTGACGCTTGTCGATACGCCGGGGGTCGATTCGCTCAACGCCCGGCATACCGGAGTGGCGTTCCATTATATGAAGAATGCCGATGCGCTGCTGTTTGTGACGTACTACAACCATGCCTTTTCGAAAGCGGATCGCGAATTTTTGCTTCAGCTCGGGCGCGTTAAGGATGCGTTTTCCCTTGACAAAATGTTTTTTGTCATCAACGCCGCTGATTTGGCTCAGTCGCGGGAGGAGCTCGATGCGGTCGTCTCCTACATGAACAGCGAACTCGCCCGCTTCGGCATCCGTTTTCCGCGCCTTTATGCGCTCTCGAGCCGTCTGGCGCTGGCGGAGAAAACCGGGGCGGGGCCCGTGTCGCACGACGTTTTGGCGGATTCAGGGCTGCCCGCTTTTGAGGCCGATTTTTTCCGCTTCTTGACCGAAGAGCTGGCCGAAGTGGCGGTCGAGAGCGCCTGCGCTGAGCTTGCGCGGGCGCATCAGGCAGCCGCAGAGTACGCTCGGGCCGCTGGACAGAGTGAGGCGGAAAAAGCGGCCAAACAACAAATGCTGGCGCGCATTCGCGAAGAGATGCATGCGCTGCTCGCCGGCGCCGATGACGCCCACGGCCGGCAAGCGCTTCGCCAAGAGGTGGAGGAGCTGCTCTATTACGTGAAACAGCGCGTGTTCCTGCGCTTGAACGATCTGTTTAAGGAAGCGTTCCATCCATCGGTGCTCCGCGACGGCCAAGGGCCGATGCGCCAAGTGCTTGCGCGCTGTCTTGACGAGCTGCTTGCGGCGGTCGGCTTTGATTTGGCGCAGGAGATGAGGGCGACAAGCTTGCGGGTAGAGGCCTTTTTGCGCAAGCGGCTGGATGAGCAGTTTGCCCGTCTTGGCCGTGAGCTTCGAAGCCTCGATCCGTCAGTGGCTCTTACGCCGCCGGAAACGGCTGTTTTTGCGGCGCCGGAGTTCGCCAACGCCCTTAGCGATGTGGATCGGGCGCGGTTTGCCAAGGCGCTTTCGCTCTATAAAAACGCCAAATCGTTTTTTGAACGCGATGAAAAGCGGCGGATGAAAGAGGAAATCGAAACCGCGCTCATGGAGCCGGTCGATCAGTATTTGGCCGAGCAAAAAGAGCGGATCGTCTCCGCTTATAGTGAGCAATACGAGACGGCCGTCGCCGCGTTGGCCGCCGCGCTCGCCGACCAAGTCGACAGCTATATGGACGGTTTGATGGCGGCGCTCGCCAACAGGGGGGACGGTGAGACGCTCCGCCGCATCGAAGCGGCGCTTCGCCGCCTTCTTCCCGTTCAAAGCGAGGAGGCGCAGCCATGAACCGGTTTCACGCTTGTGCGACATGCATCCACTATGGCATCGAAAAACGGGCCGACGGGCTCTACACGTATTGCCGCCGGCTTGGCTATGCGACGAAACCAAACTACCGGTTCAACTGTTGGACACCGAAACCGAACGTCAAGCGGTTGATGGAAAAAGAAGCAGGAAAGGACGAGAGCCATTGAGTGAAGTGCATCAAGCGATTACCGCCCACGTACAAAAACAGCATGCCGTCTTGAAAAAGTTTGCCATGCTCGATGCCGAGCGCGAGCGGCATATCGAAGAAGCGGTCGAGCGTTGCCGCCGCGGCGAGCCGTTTACGGTCGAGCTGATCAACGAAGTGACGAAACAAATGAACGAACTGGCCAAAGGCGGCCTCGTGCCGGCGCGCCGGTACGTGACGCTGGAAATGGTGCGCGACTATGTGAGCCGGCTGGAAGGGAAACGGCCGCCACAAGGGAACAGAGAAGACGGCCAGCACGCTCGAGCCTAGAAGGTCGGTGAACAACGGCCGTTTCCCTCTCATCGGTGAGTGAACGTGCGAAAAGAAGGATCGATGCCGCCAAATGTTTCGATTTGAAAAACGAGGATGGGAAGCCACACGTTCCCTTCCATCACCGGCCAACTGGCGCGCCTGAAGCGCATAGGCAAGTGGATCGGCAGGCAAAACGAAAAGGGGGAGAAGAACATGGCGTCGCTCGTTTCCCACGAATGGCTGCATGCCCATTTGTCCGAAGAAACCATTCGTATTCTTGATTGCCGATTTTGGCTCGGCGCCCCGTCCAAAGGCGCCTCGGCTTACCGGGACGATCATATTCCCGGTGCGGTGTATATCGATTTGGAGCGCGACTTGTCCGGTCCGGTGGCGGAGCACGGCGGCCGCCATCCGCTGCCATCGGCCGAGCAAGCAGCGGCTGTGTTTGGCCGCGCCGGCATCGATGAAACGATGACGGTCGTTGCCTACGATGACCAAGATGGAGCGATGGCCGCGCGCTGTTGGTGGCTGCTTCGCTATTTCGGCCATGAGCGCGTTTACGTGTTAGACGGCAATTACAGCGAGTGGAAAAAGAAAGGCCATCCGGTGACGGACGGCATTCCTGCCGTAGCGCCGCGGCGGTTTCAGCCGCGGCCTGATCGGTCATGGCTGGCGACGGTTGAGGATGTGCGCGCCGCTGTGCGCGATCGCTCGGCTGTGCTGATCGATTCGCGCGAGTGGAAGCGGTACATGGGCTTGGAAGAGCCGATCGACCGGGTGGCTGGCCGCATTCCCGGTGCGGTGCATCGGTTTTGGAAAGATGGGGTGGCAGAAGGCGGCTACTGGAAATGCCCAGATGAGCAAGCGGCGCGATTCGCTGATCTTGACCGCGAGGCGCCGCTGATCGTCTACTGCGGTTCCGGCGTCACCGCCTGTCCGAACGTGCTCGCTTTAAAGGAAGCCGGTTACCGCAACGTCCGGCTGTATGTCGGCAGTTTCAGCGATTGGATTTCCTATCCGGACCATCCGGTCGAAACGGGCGATCCTTCCTCTTCAGCATAGGCGTTTTTCAAGCGTCTAGCTAGGAGCCCCGTGTCTTGTGCATAGTTTTTCTCCGGCGGGCGATACTATGTGTGAACCGACGGAACAAGAGGAGGAGAGCGCATGGGCCGGACAAAGCTTGGCAATGCGAATGCCCAACGGAACAACAATGCGAAAAAGAAAAACGGCTTTAATGAATGGACGAGCGAATTCGCTTCCTACGCGGAAGTGGAAGCGGAAAAAATGAAAAATGACCATCCCAACATCCGGTAACGACGAGGGCGCGCCCCTCGTTTTTTGTCGTGAGCAGCAGCGTTGGCAAAGACAAACGTATGTGCTATAATCATGGACAGAACGGCAAAGGGCGCTGGCCGACAGGGAGGGAAAAAGGTGCGAAAATGGTTGGTCGTTCTTTTGCTTTTAGCCGCCACCGGATACGGCCTTTGGGATGCGATGGCCGCCGAGAAACCGAATGAGACAAGCGAAACCGAGATCGGCCCGGAAATCGGCCATGCAGCCCCCGACTTGGCGCTGCCGATGCTTGGCGGCGAGCCGGTCAAGCTCTCCGATTGGCGCGGCAAAGCGGTCGTCCTTAACTTTTGGACGTCATGGTGTCCGCCATGCAAAGAAGAAATGCCGGAACTCGAGAAGTTTTACAAACAGCATGGTCATGAAGTCGCGGTGTTGGCGGTCCATTTGACCACCCAAGACACGCTCGATAACGCGGAGCGATTTGCGAAAAGCAGGAAATTGACGCTGCCAGTCGCCTTGGATGTCCGCGGCGAGGCGCTTCATCAATATCGAGTCCAGACCATTCCGACAACGTATATCATCGACCCGAACGGCGTCATCCGGCAAAAAATCGTCGGCCCGGTGACGGCAGCCCGGCTCGAGAACGCCACAGCGCTCTTTCGTTGACCGACCAACGGCTACGGAAAGCGCTTTTTTCATGCGCGGCTATTTTTCAAAAAGTTGTCATAATTTTTATCTTTTTTGGGCATGAATAAGATTACAATAAAAGTGAGGGGAGGTTGAAGCGATGAGACGATCCCGCAAAATGACTCTCCAAGAATTGATCAGCGAGAACAAACGGCAGTTATTGAACGATCGGGAAGCGCTCGAAAAAATCGAGAAAAAGCTGGAAGAGCGGATGCTCAAAAAAGCAGAATAACCCATGCATAGCGGTTCTCCGGGCGGATAGACTAGATGGCGAGGAGGCGAAGACAATGAGCAATCCGAAAGGAAGCCGAAAACATTTCGTGCCGAACCATATCGGCACACAGCCTCGCGCCGCAGGGGGAAATAAGGGCAAACAAATGCAGGACCAATCCGGCCAACACGCCCAAGTCATCCAAACGAAGGGCGAATAGCTGGAAACTCTTGTGAAGGAGGAAACAGGTATGCCGCGTCCGAAGCCGGATGACCGCAGCGACAATGTGGAAAAGTTGCAAGAAATGGTGCAAAACACCATTGAGAACATAGAAAAAGCCGAGGAAACGATGCAGTTTGCCTCGCCGGAGGAACAGGAGAAGATTCAGGAGAAAAACCGCCGCCGCGAAGAAGCGATCGCCGCGATGCGCGCGGAAATTAAGGACGAAGCAGCTGCACGGGAACACGGCTACCAGTAAACGAAGCAGCCCTCATGCGGGGGGCTGCTTCATTTTTTTGTCTGCCGCTTGAGCGAGCCGACGAGCGAATGGTAACATAGAAGAGGAGGCGCGGAAAAAAATGGAGGGAGAACGAACGTGAAAGTGGCAGAAAAACAAATTGAAGTGCGTTATGCGGAAACCGATCAAATGGGCGTCGTCTACCACGCGAACTATTTAGTTTGGATGGAAATCGGGCGTACGGAATTGATCAAACAGCTTGGCTTTCATTATGCCGAGATGGAGAAAAAAGGCATTATTTCGCCTGTTGTCGACTTGCACGTTTCGTACAAAAAGCCGCTTCATTATGGGGAAACCGCCACCGTTCGCACATGGATTGATGCTTATGACGGCATCCGCGTCACGTATGGCTATGAAATTCTTGCTCCGGACGGCGAAGTGGCCGTCACCGGCAAGTCGCAGCACGTCTGCGTCAAGCGCGAGACGTTTCGGCCGATTGTGATCCGCAAATATTTTCCTGACTGGCATGAAGCCTATGAACGGGCGAAGCGGTAAAGGGGAGCGGTGCGATGGCGTTTGGCATCCGCCGACATGAGCTCGCGGCGTGGAAAGAGAAAGTGAAGCGCGGTGAAATCGCCTTTTTGACTCACTATTGGTATGATGAACGGTTTCCCCATTGCACGACGGTGACGAAAGTCGGCTGCGCCGATGTCGAAAAACTCGCCGCTTGGGGGCGGCAGCACGGGCTGAAAGAAGAGTGGATCGACCGACGCGGTGAGTTTCCGCATTTCGACTTGCTCGGCGAGACGCAAACGCGCATTTTGCGTGAAGAAGGACGGCTGTTCGAACTGGAACGATTCACGAAACGGGGGAAGAAGAAATGATGATGGATTTGACCGCTGTGAAGGAAATGGCGAAACATACGTTGATCGATACGCTCGGCATCGAGATTGTCGAGCTTGGCGAAGGCCGCGTCGTCGCGACGATGCCGGTTGACCACCGCACGCACCAGCCGGCAGGGCTGTTGCATGGCGGCGCCTCGGTCGCGCTCGCTGAGACCGTTGCAAGCATCGGCGCATATGCGCTTGTTGATCTACATAAGGAAAATGTTGTAGGATTAGAGATTAATGCCAACCATGTTCGCTCCGTCCGCAGCGGGACAGTGACGGCGACAGGGACGGTGTTGCACCGCGGGCGGACGACGATGGTGTGGGATGTGCGCATTACCAATGAGCAAGGGGAGCTTGTTTGCATCTCCCGCTGTACGATCGCCATCATTCGAAAAAGCTAGCTCTGACGCTAGCTTTTTCCTTTGTCGCGAACCCGTGTGAAGGACGTTTTGACGGCGCCGGCGGCAGATTTCAATGAAGCAGAAACACCGGCTCGTCGCTTTTTTCGTCCCAATCAACCGTTAAATTGCCGCCGTCGAAATACCATTGGTCGCCCTCTTCCACAAAAAAGGTGATGCCGTCCACCGTCGTCTGCGCTGCCGGTTCATCCACCGACTCTTCTTTGCTCATGCCAAGCGAGAACCCTCTTTGCACCGTGCTGCATCCCCCATAGCGGACAAAAAAGCGGACCGCATCTCCCGGTTTCAGCCCGAGCTCCCGCTTGTACCAATTGAACGCTTTTTTGGTGATCACAATGTTCATGGTTTCCCCTCCTCACTTGTTTATTATAAGTGAATGGACGGCGCCGGTAAAACGATTGTGTGAACATTGACTGACAATTTGAGGGTGAAACAATTTGTGGAAAATAGATTACTCTAACCCTGACTGGCTCGAGTAAAATGCCGGCCGACGGCGAATAGTAAAAGCGAGGGGGTGAAGATGATGAACAAAAAGCGGCCGTTTGCGCCAAGCTACGAATCGGATGGGGTGATGGGCCAAAAGAAAGAACAACGCCCGCCCAGTTCCAATCGCCGGCAAATTGACAAACAAGCGCCTGATTTTTTCAACACGACGCCATCGAGCGAATAAAAAAGCCGAATCGAGCAGAATGGTTGAACATCGCACTGTTTTGTGAATAAAGTAGCCAGTAGGCTGCTTTTTTTATGGCACCTACTATACAAACGGGCCGGTCCGCGCTATCATTACTTGAGGGACATCTTTTTTGAAAGGAGTGGCGTTTTCGTATATGAGTAGTTCAAGCCCGAACGAACCGGAACCGGAATACAGCGGGGAACGCGGCCTGTTCCTTTTCTTGCCGGCTGCTCATCATACGAAAACGAGCTCCGGACGGAAAGGAAAAGGCGCCGCCTTCCTCGCGTGAAAAGGAGGAAGGATGCCAGATGATGAAAATGTATTTGTCCGATGCCAGCGGCAAAATGCGCGAGATCGATCATATTGAAAATGGTTGTTGGATCAACCTCGTTGCCCCGACGGAGGAGGAAATTCGCTACATCGCTCACCATTTGGACATTCCGATCGATTCGATCAAAGACGCGTTGGACGACGAGGAGCGGTCGCGCGTCGAAAAAGAAGACAACCATGTGCTCATTATCGTCGACATTCCAATTGTCGCCCATGATGAAGTGGACGGCCCGATTTACGAGACGATTCCGATCGGCATGATTATCACGAACACGTGTTTTATTACGGTGTGCTTGCAGGAAAATCCGATTTTCGAAGAATTCTCCAAAAATAAAATCAAAAACTTTTACACGTTTATGAAGACGCGCTTTGCGTTGCAAATGTTGTACATGATTTCCACGTATTATTTGCGCTACTTGAAGCAAATCAATCGGCGGACGAGCGAAATCGAAAAAGAGTTGCACCAATCGATGAAAAACAAGGAGCTGTTTTCGCTTCTCAGCATGGAAAAAAGTTTGGTGTATTTCATGACGTCGCTCAAAGCAAACAACATCGTCATGGAGCGGCTCATGCGCCTCAACTATTTGCGCATGTACGAAGATGACCAGGATTTGCTGCAGGACGTCATTATCGAAAACAAGCAGGCGATTGAAATGGCGGAAGTATACAGCAGCATTTTAAGCGGCATGATGGACGCATTCGCTTCGGTCATCTCAAACAACTTAAACATTGTGATGAAGTTTTTGACGGCCATTACGATCGTCATTTCGCTGCCGACGATGGTGGCGAGTTTCTACGGCATGAACGTACCGATTCCGTATCAACACTCTCCGTATGCCTTTTTGATCGCGATGGCGCTCGCCGGTTCACTGTCAGCGGCGACGGCGTACATCTTTTGGAAAAAGCGATACTTTTGACGGCCAGACCGCGTTTTGGATGGCCATACGAACGGCTGCCCATTGTCATTCGGGCAGCCGCTTTTGCTTTCGGACGGCCATACCGCCGGAGAGGATGAATTTCATCGCCTCTTCCGGAGAGATGTCGACGGCTTCCACTTGATCTTTTGGAACGAGCAGGGTGAACCCGGCGACTTGAAACGTCTGTGGGATATAGACGGCGACGTAGTCGGCGAGAGGATCGTGCCAAGCACCGACATCATCCATCGTCATGAAACCGAGGCATTTCCAGCCGCTTTCCGGCATGGTAACGAGCACAACTTGCGAAAACGATCGTTTTTCTCCGACGAAGGAAGCGATTGTATCTTTGGCCACGGAATAAACCGTTTTCATCAAGGGAATGCTTTCAAGCAACCGATCGATCAATCGAATCAGGCGGCCGCTTATGTATTGCGTCGACAGCCAACCGCAGACGGTAATGAGCGCAACAGTCGCCAATAGGCCTAGGCCGGGAATGTAGCGGCCATCCAAATACGGACGGACATATTGACCAAGCAACCCATCCAAAACGGTGAACACTTTGTAGCACAGGTAGACGGCGAGTAAAATCGGCACGATTGTCAGCATGCCGTTCAGAAAATGTTTCACGAAAAACCGCATTCCTTTCCCTCCCTGCTATTCATTCTCTATCACCATATCAATTTTTTTAGCTTTATACAAATCTCTATTTTATCGAACATTTCTTGTTATATTCGGTGTTAAAGTTCGTGTTTTCCTTGACGAACCGCCAAATGTTCCGTATACTTTCGAATGGAACTTGAGAAATGGGGGATGGATCATGAACAATCATTATGATGTCATCGTGGTCGGCGCCGGGCCGGCCGGCATTTTCACTTGCTACGAACTGACGCTCAAACTGCCTGGAGCGAACGTGCTCTTGATTGATAAAGGGCATGATATCTATAAGCGCAACTGTCCGATTTTACAGAAAAAAATTGAGAAATGCCCGCCGCCGGCCGGAAAAAAAGATTACGCCGGCTGTGTGCCGGCCTGTTCGATCACGAACGGCTTCGGTGGAGCGGGGGCGTATTCGGACGGCAAGTTCAACATCACGAGCGAATTCGGCGGCTGGATGACCGACTATTTGCCAGCTTCGACTGTACTTGAGCTCATCCGCTATGTCGATGAGATCAACTTGAAGCACGGAGCGACGACATCGATCACCGACCCGATGACGGACAAAGTGAAAGAGATCGAGCGGCGCGCCTATGCGGCCGGATTGAAGCTATTGCGCGCCTATGTCCGTCATTTAGGCACCGAACAAAACTTGGAAATTTTAAAAAGCATTTTTGAATATTTGCGCGAGCGGATCGCGATGCGCTTTACAACGGAAGTGGATGATATCGTGACCGAGCGGACGGAGAGCGGCCATCGAGTGAAAGGCGTTGTGCTGAAAAACGGAGAAACGTTGACAGCGGAAAAAGTCGTCATCGCTCCGGGGCGCGACGGCTCGGTTTGGCTGAGCAAAATCTTGCGCAAGCGCCGTTTGCGGATGATCAACAATCAGGTTGACATCGGAGTGCGTGTGGAAACATCGAACATCGTCATGCAAGAAATTAACGAACATCTGTATGAAGGAAAATTCATTTTCAACACGTCGGTTGGAACGCAAGTGCGCACGTTTTGCAGCAACCCGTCCGGACACGTCGTGGTGGAAAATCACTCCGGCATTATGCTCGCCAACGGCCACGCGTACAAGGATCCAAAACTCGGCAGCAACAACACGAACTTTGCCCTTCTTGTTTCACATAAGTTTTCCGATCCATTTGACAAGCCGAACGAATACGCCCATGAAATTTCTCGGCTGGCGAACGCTTTGTCCAACGGCGGCATCATCGTGCAAAAATACGGCGACATCCTCAAAGGAAGGCGCTCGACGGAAAAGCGCATAAAAGAAGGGTTCATCGAACCGACGTTAAAAGAAGCGGTGCCGGGCGATTTAGGCCTCGTTTTGCCGTACAACACGATGAAAAGCTTGATCGAAATGACGGAGGCGCTCAACCATGTCACTCCGGGGCTTGCCTCTGAGCATACGTTATTCTATGGAGTCGAAGCGAAATTTTACTCGGCGCGCCCGAAGCTGAACGACCGTTTTGAAACGGAAATTGCCGGGCTGTATGTCGGCGGCGACGGCGCGGGGATTACGCGCGGTTTGGCACAGGCGAGCGCCTGCGGCGTCTGGATCGCCCGCGATATTGTCGAAAAGTTGAGGCGCTGAATGAATAAAGAGGGAACAGGCTGTTCTATACGGCAGCCTGTTTTTTATGGTGAGGGCCTTCTAAAAGTAAACTTATAATAAAAATAAGTTGACAATTATCGTTTTTGTCCGCTACGATAAATGTAATGATGTGGAAAGGGGAGAGGGAAGATGGGAAATTGGCTTCACTTGGCTGAACAAGTGCTCAGAGGCCATGAGCTGACCGATGAGGAAGCGTTGGCGATATTAGACTGTCCGGATGAGGAGCTGCTTGCCTTAATGCAAGGGGCGTATCACATCCGCCGCGCCTATTACGGCAACAAAGTGAAACTGAATATGATCATCAACGCCAAGTCCGGCCTCTGTCCGGAAAACTGCGGCTACTGTTCGCAGTCCGCCGTATCGACGGCGTCGGTGAAAACGTATAAAATGGTCGATAAAGAAACGCTGCTCCGCGGAGCGGAAGAAGCATACCGTTTGCGCATAGGGACGTACTGCATCGTCGCCAGCGGCCGGGGGCCGAGCGATAAAGAGATCGACATCGTTGTGTCTGCGGTCAAGGAAATTAAAGAGCGGTTCGGGCTGAAAGTGTGCGCCTGCCTTGGGATCTTAAAGCCGGAGCAGGCTGCGCGGCTGAAAGAGGCGGGGGTGGATCGCTACAATCATAACATCAACACGTCAAAGCAGCACCATCCGAACATTACGACGTCCCATACATACGACGATCGGGTGCGGACGGTGGAAACGGTGAAGGAAGCCGGTCTTTCGCCTTGTTCCGGCGTCATCATCGGCATGAAAGAAACGAAACGGGATGTCATCGATATGGCGCGCAGTTTGCGGGCGCTTGACGCCGACTCCATTCCTATCAATTTTTTGCATGCGATCGACGGCACGCCGCTGGCGGGGACGAACGAACTGAACCCGCGCTACTGCCTGAAGGTGTTGGCGATGTTCCGTTACATGAATCCAACAAAAGAAATCCGCATCGCCGGCGGGCGGGAAGTGAATTTGCGCTCGCTTCAGCCGCTTGGCCTGTATGCCGCCAACTCGATCTTTGTCGGCGACTATTTGACGACCGCTGGACAAGAAAAGTCAGCCGATTATCAAATGCTTGAGGATCTTGGGTTTGAAATCGAATTTGCCCCGGCTTCGCAAGCCGGAGTCGTATCATGAACGATGCCGCCGGAAGATGGCGGCTTTTTGTATGTGCGCTCACCGAGGACAAGATCTCGCGAGGCGGGAGGCTCCGTGCGGTTTCAGATGGGGCCAAGCCTTGGCGAGAAGCGGGGGGCATGATCAGATGATAGACCTGACCTGTCTATGCTCTGACGAGAAAAGTGGATTGACTTCTATTGCGCCGTTCAACGCGCTTTTTTGGCATGAAAAGCCAACCCGACGCGTACGATGGGAATACAAGCGGCGAAAAAAGGCTTCACAAACAGCCAAAAGCTCATTATAATAGCAACAAAAGGAAAGGAAGAGGATGGGGGACATGGCAAAGTCATTCTACCGTTACTTGCTGCGCTTCCGCCATGGACACCAGGAAGATCCGGTCGTCCGATTTGCGAACGGAGCGTATGAAGACCACGGCTTTCCGAAAGGGTCTGCGGACTATGAAGAGCTGAGCGGCTATTTGGAGCTTAACGGTGACTATTTGGAAAGCATGGTTGTGTTTGATGAACTGTGGGAGCAATTTTTGCATGAAGCGTAACTAGGGAAAGCGTTCCCGTTTCATAAAATGGGAGCGCTTTCAAACGGCTTTTTCCGCGCGGCTGAAGGTGTCCACCCTTCTCTGCATGCATATACTATACTAACCATTTGTTTCAAAGGGTGGAGATGCCAATGAGCGCGCCGAAACGCCCGAAATTTTCCGTCGGCGACATCGTCGTCAATACATTGTATGGAACGGTCGGAACGATCACCGATATTCAGCAGATTGACGGTGCGTTTTTATACGAAATCAACCATGGTCGTAGTTTGTTTGCCGAGCAAGCGCTCATTTTACTGTCTGAGTTTGCGGGCGATTTATGGATCGCCGAAGAGATTGAAATTGAGCTGCCGTTTTTTCTCGGCGAAATTGTCCGCGTCCGCGATTATGGCGGCCATTTGTTCAAAGTTATTGGGGTGCGGACAGAAATTTACCGCTACTACGGGGAAGGATGGGAAGAGACGATTTACGAATTGAAACGGCTGACGGATGGCTGGGAGATTGAAGTCCATCTCGAAGACATCATTCCGCTTGCCGATGGAGAGGAGACGTCCGTCACGCTCGTGCAAGATATTGTCATCGCCGCGCCGGTGAAAGCGACGCTTTTATTGCCGCCGGCCGAGAGTGGAGAGAAAGGGCCGTCGGTCGACGAGCTCCTTGACATGTACAACGATTATAAAGCGTTATATGAATGGTTCGGTGATGAACAGTACCAACGGATGATGGAAACGGTTGTAAAACGTTTGCGGGCAATCATCGATCACCAGGATAGGAATTGATAAAGAATAAAAAGAAAATAAGGAATGCCGACGAAAATGACGATCGCGCCCAATCCATTTACAACTGTTTCCATTAATTTATCGATCGCAGTGGGTTTGTCCATTTTGTCCGCCTCCGTGTTTTTTGTTTTGTTGGTACATATGTATGGGGGAGACCGAAAAAATAGTACAACATGATTTTTGACATAAAACGGAAGGCGGCGACATACAACAATTACAAAGGGGGCGAGATGTGGTGAAGGAAATTGAAGTGATTATCGATACGGAAGAAATCGCTGAGTTTTTTTACCAAGAACTCATCCGCCGCGGCTTTGTTCCAACGCAAGAGGAGCTTGAGGAGCTCGCGGACATTACGTTTGACTATTTGCTTGAAAAATGCATTATCGATGAAGAGATTGACATCGACGGGGAGTAGTCCTCGTCGTTTTATGATGAAGTGGATTGGGCCGCCGCGATGGCGGCTGTTTTCATCATGGCCAAATGCCGCTCGTAGCGGCTCGTCATATTGCCGGAGGCCGGAAGCGGGAGTGTTTCAAGCGCTTGCATGATCGCCTCATCGATGAACCAATCCCGATCGTCATGGAACGGATGCGCAAGATCCGGCCAAGCCGCCTCAAGGCGGGGGCTGTAAAGGCGGCGTCCATCGGGCGTTTCAGTGAACGACTGCGGCCAGAAGTCGGCGCGTGAGCCGCTGTGAGGAACGCAACGAGCAAAGCGGCAGGCGCCGCGAAACAACCGGGCGTCAAACAGCAACAGACTGTACAGTGTTTTGCCGATATGGATGCGGTGGTGAACGTCGGCGAAATCGCGCACGGTCGTTCCGGCAAGCGCTACGTGGCGGCCTTTGGCATATGGGATGAGCACATCGTTGAACCCGAGCCATTGCTCGACAATAAACGGCCAACTTGACAGCACGCGGGTGCGGAAAAATGGATGTTCAATGACGCGAAGCTGGATGTACTGCTGCTCGTTGATGATCAGAGCAACCGTAAGAAGCGCGGCATTCCCCGTTTCCCAAAAATGTTCCCACATCGGCTTCATAAACGAAGACACCGCTAGCACCGGCAACAAATGAAACAGCGGCGTCCTCCTCCGTTTGCTTTCTTCGTACAGCAAAAGCTGCGGATAGGCGTCATGAAAAATGAGGGCATTGGCGCGTTCCAAAAACAAAAAAAGGGGCGCAACGATTTGTTCCGGCAGCAAAAACGGAAGAAGGCCGCCGCGCAAATCAGTCATGTTCCAACCGCCGTTGCGCGAGACGAGATGAGCTAAAAATGCCCAATGAATTTCTCGATGGCGCTCAAAAAACGTCAAGTAGGCAGCGGTGCGCGTCACGTTGTTGCGGTTATGTTCCGCCGTTTTCCGGCGAATGGCGGCCACAATGCTCTTTTCTTCCGCGCTCAGTGGTTCGTCAGTTGGGACAGTTGCACGAGCGGCCATCCGGCAAAGCAGGCCGTCATCGGCGAGGCGGATCGGATGGCGGTACAAAAAGGAGCGGTAGGTATACTGAAGCGGATGGCGCAGCCAAGCGAGCAGGCGAGTCGGCATCAGGCTGTCTCTCCTTTGCATCATTTGTGGACTTTTGTCAGAAGACCGCGATCGTTTCGACAAAAGGAGTGCTCATTTGCTGAAGGAATCGACACGCCAAATCACCAAATAAGTACAATACACATGTTTCTCGGCTTCGAAGACGATTCGCGACTGAACTTAACATCAACCATAGTATGGGACACGAAGGGCCGATTTATTGGGAGAAGGGAGAGGAAAACAATGGTTCGTTTATGGAGAAAACGGATGTGGATGACAAAACGTGCATATGAGGCGGTCGTTTTTCAAACACCGCGCTTTGGGGAAACGAAAGGCTACCGGCAAGTGTGCCGCATGACGGTGATGGCGGCCGGACATGATGAAGTGTTGGCGGTGTTGTATCGGATGTTTAATGTCGCCGATCTGATGCCGAAAAACTGTCAAGCTCGGTTTATGCGGACTGGGGACGTTGTGCTGATCGATGAAGGGCGAAAAGGACAGACGTACTATCGCCTTTGTCCAGACGGATGGAAACAAGTAGAACGTCAGCTCATCTGTTGACGGAATATTCAAAAATATAGTCGCCAGCAAGAGCTAGAGATGATATAATGATGAATAAAGCCTCCTTGTTTCGGGAACGGATAAGAAAGGAAAGGGGGCGGACTTGATGAAACATGACGAACGGCGGCGCGACATGCCGACGGTGGCCCCGGGCATCGACGACGATGAGGAGCTGAATGAAAGAGCGACAAAAGAGGAAATTGAACGCGGGGAATATACAAAAGTCGTCACGCTTGCTTGGGACGAATCCGAGCCGTCGGAACCGCGATAGAAACCCTTGTATCGCACAAGGGTTTCTGCGGTTTGTCACGATTCGGGGTTGTCATGATGCCCCGGACCGTTTTTCCGGCCGCCGGCGGCGGAATATTCTTTGGCATGCGCCTCATCTTCGGCGATCAATGCTTCTTTTGGAATATGGTTGTTCTTTTTCTGCCCGTTAATGCGGTTGCGGTGTTTTTTGCCCATCGTTTTCCCTCCTTGAACCGTCGTCGTCGTTAGTTTATGCGGTCTGGCGGCGGTTCATCGACGGAAAATGTTTGCAGGCGGCATAATGCGGCGGGCGCAGGAGAAAAGAGGGAAGGGGGCGAAACGATGGCCGCACTGGCGCTGTCGCTGCTCTTGTGCGTCGTCTCGATTGCGGTATTGCTTTGGATCAAAGGGCAAGTGGAGCGGCTTTTGTTCCGCTGGAGAAGCGTGCCCCTTCTTCATGCGGTCAACGTCGTCATCATCGCTGCCATCGTTGCTGACATGTACTATCGGCTCAGCGGCATCGACGTGTACTTGCGCGATTTGGCCAATATCAACGGTTTTTGGTATGTCTTTGCCGGCGCGATGCAGCTCGTTTTTCCGCTGTATTTGTTTTCTTGTTGGCTCGTCGCCAGGCGGCGCGAGCGCGAGAAAAAATATACGCGCAGCAAAGACAAAAAGGTGCTGTATATCAATGAGCGGTATTTGGCGCGCCGCCATCGCGGCGATTACCGCCGATCCAAAACATCATAAAAGGGAGCGGCTCCCCCGCAAACGACTCACCCCCTACGCGAGTGCATAGGGGGAGCTTTCAGCGATTGGCATATGTGCCAAACGACAAGCCGCACAAGGACCATTTCCGCTTCCCTTCGTTTCGAAGGGGCCCGTTTGAACAACATGTGATTCGATCCGACGGCCATTGCCGGCCAACATTCATCTCCCACATTGACGGGTGCTCGTGCACCTTTACGTCGAAGTGGGAGATTTCTTTCAGACTGATGTTAGAATTTGGTCTTTTCCTTTTTCGATGTGGACGGCTGATTGTTTGATTTGGACGATGGATTCGTTTTGTTGGCGTATTCCACTGCTTGTTCGAGTTTCTTTTTCATCGGTCTTTTCCTCCTTTCTCCTCGGGCAGGCACACATAGTATGCCCGTTCGCCGCCTCGGCTACTCGAAGGAAGACTGCCATTTTCCGCAAACATATGATATGATAGACGAGGGCATGGCCCGACAACGATCGTTCAAACCAAAGGAGGAATCCCATTGAGCGTGCATATCGGAGCGAAGACAGGCGAGATCGCGGAGCGCATTTTGCTGCCGGGTGATCCGCTGCGCGCCAAATACATTGCCGAAACGTTTCTCGAAGGAGCGGTATGCTACAATGAAGTGCGCGGCATGCTCGGGTTTACCGGGACGTATAAAGGGGAGCGCATTTCCGTGCAAGGGACCGGCATGGGTGTGCCGTCCATTTCGATTTATGTGAACGAACTGATCCAAAGCTACGGTGTAAAGACGCTCATCCGCGTCGGAACGTGCGGAGCGATTCAGCCGGATGTGCGCGTCCGCGACGTCATTTTGGCGATGAGCGCGTCGACCGATTCCAACATGAACCGGCTCATTTTTCGCGGCCGCGATTATGCGCCCACCGCTGATTTCCATCTGCTGCGGACGGCGTATGAAGTAGGTGTGGAAAAAGGGCTGGCTCTAAAAGTCGGCAATGTGTTCACCGCCGACATGTTTTACAATGATGAACCGAACTGGGAAACGTGGGCGCGCTACGGCGTACTAGCTGTCGAGATGGAAACGGCGGCGCTCTATACGCTGGCGGCGAAATTTGGCTGCCGGGCGCTGTCAGTGCTGACGGTCAGCGACCATATTCTCACCGGAGAAGAAACGACGGCTGAGGAGCGGCAAATGACGTTTAACGAGATGATCGAACTGGCGCTGGAAACCGCGGTTCGGCACAGCGCGTCGTGACCGGGCTCTCGAGCCAGGGAAAAAGGAAAAGGGGAAGGAACATGAAACAGCGATGGCAAGCGGTGATGTTGGTGTGCCTGCTGCTCGCTGGCTGCCAAACAGGGGAGAGCGGCAGCAACGGTGCGTCCGGCCCGTCCGGCCAGCCGCCGGAAAGCGCGGTGCATCCAAGCGACCATCAACAGGGGAAAACGAGCGAGAGCCCCGTCGATCCCGATTTGCAGCTTGAGGCGAAATATTGGAACATCGTCGAGGTGCAAAACGGACAAAAAGTGATTAAAAACCCTGAAAACATTTTGGTGCTCGTCAATAAAGAACAGTCGCTCCCGCCTGGCTATAAGCCGGCGGACTTGGTCGTGCCGCGCGTGCCGTTTTCGTTTGCTGACCCGAACGCGGAAAAACGGCATATGCGGGCCGAAGCGGCCGCGGCGCTTGAGAAGATGTTTGCCGCTGCACGCCGCGATGGCATTGAGCTGGTGGCCGTGTCCGCTTATCGTTCATACGAGCGGCAGCAGGTGATTTTTGCTGAAGAGGTGCGGCAAAAAGGGAAGGAAAAAGCGGTTCAAGCGGTCGCTCACCCAGGGCAGAGCGAGCATCAGACAGGGCTGGCGGTCGATATCAGCAGCCGCTCGGTCGGCTGTCAGCTGACCGAATCGTTCGGGGCGACAAAAGAAGGGCAATGGGTAGCCGCCCATGCGCACGAGTACGGATTCATCATCCGCTACCCGAAAGGAAAAGAAGCGGTGACCGGCTACAAGTATGAGCCGTGGCATCTCCGCTATGTCGGGCGGAAGGCGGCCGCGGTGATGAAAAAGCGTGGCTTGACGCTTGAAGAATATTTCAAGGTAGTGAAAAAAGTGTGAAAACGGCGCCTCATCGAGGGTGCCGTTTTCCTTGCTTGATTATGGTTCGCAGCAAAAGACGCAATAGCCAAGACGGTCGCCGAATTGAGCTGTCAACTGTTGGTGCATCTGCCACATGCTCGCCATCTCTGGTGTCGGCGGAAGGGCGATGACGATGGGTGCCCCAAGGTTTGGCGCTTCGGCCGCAGCCGCGTAGGAAAACTGGCGGCACCGGAAGCCGCTTTGTTCGAGCACTTCTTTCCACTCCGCTGATGTCATTAGCTGACGGAATCCGTAAAAGGCGGCGATTTGCTTTTGTTCGGCGGCGGTCAGCCGCTCATGACACGCTTCAATGCCGACGAATAAGCTGTCTTTTTTGAGCACGCGGCGGATTTCGGCGAGCGCGTTTGGCAATGAAACGAAAGCAAGCACCGATTCAGAAAGCGCGAGGTCAAACGTCCCGGCGGGAAACGGAAGCGCTTCGACCGAGGCGCGATGCAAACGGACCGAGACCATCTTGGCGGCAAAACGCTGTTTCGCCTTGGCGATCATCGTTGGGTGGATGTCGATGGCGGTGACGTTGGCCCCGTACTGTTCGGCGATATAAGCCGCTGTCTGTCCAGTGCCGCAGCCGACGTCAAGCACGGATGTCGAACGGTCAATCTTAAGTTTACGTAAGATTTGTTTTGTTAACTCAAAACCGCCTGGATGAGCGCCATCGATCCCCATGTCCGCCAACCAGTCTAAATATGCAGACATTTGTTCCTCTCCTTTTTTTGTTTCGACTTGGTTTATCATACGCAAATGCGCTGGATTTTGCCTTTAGACAAAAAAATTTGCTTGTCCCTATTCTTATGAAAAAAGGAAATTTTCTTGCTGTAGACCCAACCGGCTTCAAGCTGGTACACTGATACGTGCAAAAATGAGATGGCTAGGTTGGTGAAGAAAGTGGATAGAAAACAAGGAGCCGAGGCGGGCGCACTGCTGAGCATTTTCGTCTATCTTCTCCTTTCGACCGGCAAGCTGTTGGCTGGGGCGGTGTTTGGCTCGGATGCGGTGGAAGCGGACGGTTGGAATAATTTGAGTGATATTATCGCTTCCTCGGCAGTCTATATCGGCATGAAAATCGCTAAAAAACCGCGTGATTGCAACCACCCGTACGGACATTCGCGGGCGGAGAACATCTCTTCGCTGTTAGCCGCTTTTTTGATGATGTCCATTGGCATTGACGTGATCACAAGCGGTGTCCGCTCGCTGTTCGGCAAGGAAAAGGCAGCGGCTCCTGACGTTTTAGCGGCTGTGGTTGCGCTCGCCTCGGCGGCCGTTATGATTGGCGTTTATGCAATCAATCGCTGGCTGGCGCGGCGGACGAACAGCATGGCGCTGTCGGCCGTGGCGAAAGACAATTTATCGGATGCGCTGGTGAGCATTGGCGCCGCCATTGGCATCGCCGGCGCGCGGCTTGGATGGCCATGGCTTGATCCGCTGGCTGCGCTTGTTATCGGGGCGATGATTGGCAAGACGGCGTGGGAGGTGTTTAGGGAGACGGCGCATACGCTCACCGACGGTTTTGATGAACAGCAGCTCGCCGTTTATAAAGATGAAATCGCGGCGGTGAGCGGCGTGCGCGATGTTGCTGACATTAAAGCGCGCATGTTAGGCAACGACATTGTGCTGGAAGTGACGATCCGCGTTGACTCGCATTTGACAGTGGCCAAAAGTCATGAAATCGCTGATGAAGTCGAGCGTTTGATGCGAAACCGGCATAACATTCGGGCGACGCACGTCCATGTGGAACCGGAAGCGGTGCGCTGACTGGCTTCGGGCGCATTGGTGGGCGGACGCGGCGAGGCGCCTAGTAGCGAATGATTTGTCAGGCTATAATAAACCATTGCCGCTGGCTTGTTTTGGGCGGCGGGAGAGGAGTAGTTTTGCGGCAAACAGCAAACAATACAATTAAAATCGTTTGCATGGAAAGGGCGTCAGTCTATGACTATCGAGCAGAACTTTCGTTTGACGGTTGACGGAGCGTACAAACGCCATGCGCCAGCGGGTGGACAGTCGTGCTGGCTTCATTTCACCGCCGCCGCCAAGCCGGATTTGGAGCGCCTTCTTTCTTCGCTGTCCATTCACCCTCTCGCCCAACAGCGGCTGATGAATGGCACAGACATTCCCACGTTTGATGAGTACGAAGGATGTTTCTTTTTATCGTTGTTTATCGTCCGTCCATCCGTCCGGACAGTGAACGTTCGTTTGCTTGCCGGCAGCCAATATATGATCAGCTATATGGATGAAGACGATCCGCTTGTTGATCATGTGAAAGAACGTTTGTTGAATCATCGCGATCAGGCGCTGTATCCCGGGTATGTGCTGTATCACTTTTTAGACTTGGCCGCCATCCGTTTTTTGCAAGTCATCGATCAGATCGCTGACCGCATTCAGACGCTTGAACGGCAAGTGTTTGCGACCCCGTTTGCCAACGAAATCGGACGTGAGATTTATCGGATGAAAACACATCTTCATGAGCTGCGCCAAATTGCCGAGGCGCAGGAGGAAACGATCAAAATGATTCGCCATGCGGATTTGCCGTATATCAACCAAGAGACGAATCCGTATATCGAGGAAGTGGCGTCGCGATTCTCTCGCGTGCCTGCCGCGCTCGACGCGTTTAAGGAATCATTGTCCGCCATTTTCGATTTGCAGCTGTCGCTCAAATCGGATCATATGAACGTGATTATGAAGACATTGACATTGGTGAGCGTCATATTTTTGCCGATGACGTTTATCGCCGGTGTATATGGCATGAACTTTGCGTTTATGCCAGAGCTGAAATGGAGATACGGCTATCCGTTTGCCTTGTTGCTCATGGCAACCGTTGCTATGCTCATCGCCCTCTATTTTAAGCGAAAAGGCTGGTGGGGAGAGACGGGGACGAAAGAAAAATAGGCGTTTTTCTAGATGGTTGGTGAAAAACGATTGTTTCTCTTGAACGATGGGGGGAGCGTGTGAAAGGCGATACTGATGCGACAGGTCTTTTCTATTTGAGAAACGAGGCTGATAAGCGGCATACTTCTTTAAATCACCGGGCTTCTAGAAGGTCGGTGATTAAATGGAGAAAACGCTCCACCAAAGAGCTTTTGCCAATGGATCAACGGCTCTTCCTTGCGTTCGAGGACCAATCTTTTTGAAGAAAACGCGGTTGTTCATCAATCTTCTAGAAATTTAGGCATTCGCCCGGCCGTTTGGGCGGGCGGGCGCATATGATGGCCCCGTGAACCGATGAAGGAGGTGCCCGCCGTGAGCGGTTTTGTCAACAGCGGTTATACGGTCGTCATCGTCCTGTTCATTTTACTGATTATTGTTGGCTGTGTCTGTGTCGCTTGATGAGTGAAAAAATAAGAAAGGGCGGCCAAACGGGCCGCGAAGGAGGGCGGGCGCTCATATTCAGTTGCGCCCTTTCTCCATTGGCAACGGCGTCGGGCAATGCGGGCGAGTGTTTTGATGGATAAAGTGAAGCGGCGGCGGTATAATGAAACAGAAACGACCATGGAAAAGGAGAAGACGACGTGGGACATTGGAGCGAAGAAAAGCAGGGCATCTTGTATACGGCCGCTTCGTACTTGCTGTGGGGAGTATTGCCGCTGTACTGGAAACTTCTGGAGGCGCGCCCGGCGCTTGAGATTTTGGCGCACCGCATCGTGTGGTCGTTCGTGTTTATGGCCATCCTTTTGGCAGCGACTGGGCAGCTTGGCGCCTTCCGCCGTGAGCTTCGGGCGATGCGCCACCGGCCGGCCATGGCATGGGGGATCGCCGCTGCTGCCGTACTCATCAGCGCCAACTGGTTTGTCTACATATGGGCGGTGAATCATCATCATGTCGTTGAAACGAGCCTTGGCTATTATATCAACCCGCTTGTCAGCGTGGCGCTTGGGACGATCGTATTGCGCGAGCGGTTGAGCGTTGGGCAGTGGGCCGCTGTTTTTCTTGCCGCCGCCGGCGTGGCAGCGATGACGGCGGAATACGGATCGTTTCCGTGGGTCGCCATATCGCTCGCGTTGACATTCGGGCTTTACGGCCTAGTGAAAAAACTGGCCACCGTTGACTCGTCCATTGGCTTGACGCTTGAAACAATGGCCGTCATGCCGCTTTCAGCCGTTTACTTATTATGGGTGTACAACGAAACGCCAGCCCTCGTCAAGACGGCCGAATGGTGGCAATGGGCGCTGTTGGCTGGAGCCGGGCCAGCGACGGCCGTGCCGCTTTTGTATTTCGCCAAAGGGGCGAAGCGTGTGTCAATGACAACCCTTGGTTTTTTGCAATACATTTCGCCGACGATCAGCCTTCTCCTTGGCGTCTTTTTGTTCGGCGAGCCGTTTAGGAAAGCGCATTTTTATGCGTTTAGCTGCATCTGGACGGCGCTTATTTTGTTTTCCGCTGTTCAAATCAAGCAAGCGCCGGGGCGAAAAAAATGGAAGCGAAACTCGCTCGGAGCATAACATCGGTCCGCGGATGGACCGTTTTTTTTTACGTTGCGGCAAATACCCATTTTTGCCGAAACATCTAACCATTTCCTCGGCTTCTGAATAGTCTACTAGTACAAAAATGAAGGAGGTGCTGGCAAATGGGTGCAGCTTACGGCGGCGGATTCGCGTTGATCGTCGTTCTGTTCATCTTGTTGATTATTGTCGGATGTGCATGTATCGGTGGTTGGGTGTACTGATGCCTCTTACTTGCTAACAAGGAGGTGACGAATATGCCATATGGCTTTTATGGCGGCTGGGGCTGGGGCGGCTATGGCTTCGGTTATCCGGGTTACGGCGGCTACGGCTACGGCTTTGTGCTGATCGTCGTCTTGTTTATTTTGCTCATTATCGTCGGGGCAACATGGTGCTAGGCGGATGATGGGCATGCGGGGGGAGGCGGCCGGGCAACGGCTGTTTCCCCCACTATTTTTTTGAAAAAGGGAGGAAGATGGGAGGGAAGAGGAGAACTATAAAAAAATAAAAAATGGAAGCAGCGTGGAGGGCAAGAAAATGAAACGCATTCCGAAAGATGTTGTCGCGACGTTTTCGATCGTCGCGTTTGATCCGGCGACCGAGGAGCTTGGAATCGCTGTTCAATCGAAATTTTTAGGCGTTGGTGCGGTTGTTCCGTGGGCGAAAGCGGGAGTCGGAGCGGTGGCGACGCAATCGTACGCCAACACGTCGTACGGACCGTGCGGCCTCGAATGGATGGCAAAAGGGAAATCGGCGCAAGAAACGCTTGAGCGGCTTGTTGCCGATGACAGCGAGCGCGATTTGCGCCAAGTCGGCATCGTGGATGCGAAAGGACGGGCAGCGACGTTCACCGGAAAAAAATGTTATCCGTGGGCCGGAGGCATCACCGGGCCGAACTATGCGGCTCAAGGCAATATTTTAGCCGGCGAAGAAACGGTGCTGGCAATGAGAAGGGCGTTTGAGCAGACAAAAGGCTCGCTCGCCGAGCGATTGCTAAAGGCGCTTCAAGCTGGTCAGGCAGCGGGGGGCGACCGCCGCGGGCAATAGTCGGCCGCTTTGCTTGTTGTGAAGGAAGGAGGGGGATATGGCGGCTACAACGACCGTTATATCGACTTGCGCGTCGATGACCACCCGCGGCCGATCGATGAGCTCATTCGCTTGTATCAGTTGCGCCAGCTTTACTTTGAGAAACCGCGTCCCGAAAAAGTGGCTGCGATTGAAGGAAGGGTCAAGGAAGAGGTGGCCGCTCACTTGGTCCGCCTCGGTTACTTGTCGAAAGAGTGCGCGGCGGACGGCGAGGCGCTTCATGAGGCGCTGACTGTGTATATACATACAGAAAACTTTGAGGAGCGTGAATTGGAAAGGGGAAAGATTGACCTTGACGTGCTCGCGTATATGAAACAGCAGCTGTCGCCGCAGAAGGGAAAATGAAAAGCTCGCTTCTCTTTGAGGAATGGATCGCGTTATAGCAAACAAAGGATGCCGCCGCATATGCGGGCATCCTTTTGTTGAGCCGTCCTCTATGAGGCGAGCGGCGTGCGCCCGCTGTCATGCCTGCGCCAAACGGCCCGCAGGCGAAAGCTGAGAAACAGTGCGCCTGCAGCCAATCCGGCGATCAAGCCGATCCAATAGCCGAACGCCCCGGCGGCAGTCAGTAGAGCGAGCGCGCAGCCAAGCGGAAGGCCGACGCCCCAATAGGCGAGGAGAGCGGACCAAAAGACGGCGTTAACCTCTTTATAGCCCCGCAGCGCTCCTTGGATGGGAGCGGCGATGGCATCGGAAACTTGAAAAAAAATCGCATAGAGCAAAAACTTCCCCGTCAACGCCGCCACTGTCGGATCGTTTGTATACAGCCGCGCGACATGGCTGCGGAAGGCGAAAAGAAACAGCGCTGCTGCGGCGGCGACGGCCAAGGCGAGGGTGATGCCGATCAAGCAATATTGTTTGGCCGCTTCATAACGGTTGGCCCCGGCTTCAACGCCCACGGCGATCGTCAGCGCCATCGATAAGCTGAGCGGAATCATATACAACAGTGAAGCGAAGTTGAGGGCGCTTTGATGGGCAGCGACCGTTTCCGCACCAAACCGGCCGACAAGCAGCGTCACCGCAGCGAAAATGCTCGTTTCAAAAAAGATGGCCGACCCGATCGGCACCCCGGTTTTCAGCAACTCTTTCCACGCGGTCCATGACGGACGGTAAAAACGGACGAGCACGTGATAGGGAGCCAAACGGCGAAATTTCACAGCGGCAAAGGCAGCGGCCGCGAAGCAGTACGCATACGTGATCGCCGTCGCATAACCAGTGCCGATGCCGCCAAGGCGTGGAAATCCGCCATGCCCGTAAATCAGCAGCCAGTTGAACAGCATATTGACCGGCAAGGCGGTGAGTGTAATCCACATCGTCACTTTCGTTTGCCCAAGCGCATCGATGAAATAGCGGAGCACAGAATAAAGAAACAGCGGGACGATCCCAAACGACAAGGCGCGCAAGTAATGAAAGGCGATATGCCGAACGTTTTCGTCCAAAGACATCTGCTTTAAGATAAACGGCACGGCAGCGGCGCCGATCATGACAATGGCGACAGCAAGCGCGGCAGCCAAGTAGAGTGCCTGGGTGACGGCGTGAGCGATCGAGTCATGCCGCTCGGCGCCGAAATGGTGTGAGACGATCGGGGACAGGGCGAGCAAAATGCCGCCGATGCCGGTAAACACTGGCACCCATAAGCTGGAGCCGATCGCGACGCCGGCAAGATCTTCAGGGCTCGCATGACCGGACATGGCGACATCGACAAAGTTCATGGCATATTGACCCGTTTGCGAAACAAAAATGGGAAGAAACAAGGCGAACAGGCGCCGCCATTTGCCGTTGGGCGGAGCGGGCGTTGCCATAAGGGGTCCTCCTTTTCTGTGATAAAGTGACACATTGTTCTAAATCATCAATCTCCCCGCTTCCGAAGCCGAGATGGCTTCTCCTTCTTCGGAAGAGATTTATGATGAAAGAAACGGCGGTTGGTTGCAAAACGGAAATTCGATCAAAAAACATGTGCCGCGCGCGTCGCTTTGCACTTTCATCGTCCCCTGGTGCAACTCGACGATTTTTTTCGATAATGACAGGCCGAGTCCGGTTCCCGTTTCTTTCGTTGAAAAAAATGGATCGAAAACATGGTCGATGACTGACGGTGGAATGCCGGGGCCATCGTCGCAGAAGCGAAGCTGAACGAGATGGTTGATTTTTCGGCTGCGGATCGACACCGTCATCGTTTTCGCCACTTTTGCTTCCACGGCGTTGCGAAATAAGTTTAAAAACACTTGCAAAAGCTGGTTGCGGTCTCCGTTCATTTCGTAATCGTCAAGCTGGTCATCAAGGTCAAAATGGACGTCAACGTTATGCAACAGTGCTTCGCTTTGCAACAGAACGCCGACATCATCGCGCAAAAAGCGGTGCAAGTTGAACGTCTCCATTTTGACGTCGGCCGGCTTGGCGATGTTCAAAAAATCTGTGATAATGTCGTTCGCCCGGTCGAGCTCAGGGATTAAAAGCCGCTCAACGAGCGAGGCGATGCGATCTGGCAAGTCGCTTTTCAATAGCTGCAAATACCCGCGCACCGTCGTCAGCGGATTGCGGATTTCATGGGCGATGCCGGCGGCGATGCGGCCGGCGACGGCGAGCTTTTCTGTTTCTTTCATCATATTGAGCGATTGAAACATACTGATGACTCGTTTGATCGATCCGTCATCGTTGTAAATAAAACGGGTGTTGACGATGCCGTAAAATCGGTCAAGCACTTCGTAATTGTAAAGCGGCTCGCCTTTTTCAAGCGATTGGAGCGTCGCGATCAGCTCATCGGGGAGCTTGACTAGTTCGCGAATATGTTTGCCGATGATGGCGTCGCGATCCACGCCGGTGTCCACAGCCGCTTGCAAATTACAAAGGGTGATAATCCCTTGGGCGTCGACAAAGACGATATGATGTGGAACAAGATCGAGCAACGGCGTCAAAAAGGCTTCTACTTTTTCAAACGGTACATCGTGATATAAATCGATGTCCCATTGCCATTCGGCATCCCTTTCAGGGGAGGGCGGAACGGAGCAAAGGCGCGGTAGAGTTTCGCCGCGCTTTTTTTCAATGGAAATTCCCACTTCGTAATCAGTAAACACGAATGGAAATGGAAGTTTTTCAACCAACCGCTCATAGGCGCGCAGTTTTCGTTCGAGCTCTTCGATTTGCGGTTGTACAAGTCGATCGTTCATCTTTCCCAACCCCTTAGCTACACATCGCGTTTTGATGTATTCCGAACGTCTTTCTTTCATATTAGCAAATTCACTCGCATTTGCCTATCATCGATCTTCCCAGTTGCTTTCTCTCGTCAAACTGGCGAAGGTTTCGTTGGCGGTATTAGGTTCTGATGGAGCGGGATCAAACGGAGAAGAATGGCCTAATCAATAAAACAATGTGCTAAATCATCAACTAACATTGTTTCTGCATCGCATGATGAAGTTCACTAAAAAACGCTTGTCCAAAGCTTCTCAACTGGAAAAGAATCCGTTGTAAATCAATCCCTCAACGTTCACACAGCTGACAAAACGCAATGGATCGCAGCGACGATTCGTCAAGCAGCATAATTTTCTATTATAAAACTATGTGCTAAATAATCAACAAGACAAGCCCAAAAGCGGGCTAAGAAAAGATGCAAGGACGGATTATGCCATTTTCAATACCGAATATTGATAAAAAACATTCACGAGCAAGCCTTGCTCCCCACTCTGCATGAAAATGACGGATCAAGGCGGCACATTTTCACAGAAAATAAAGCCGAGCCCTGTCGCGGCGCCGATGGCACCCATGGCCTTTCCACGTTCATTGGGCGCTGTGATGCCAGCGGCATACACGATCACAGTCGGCATCGCCGCTGCTGACAATTTGTCGGCCATGAAACGTTTTGTATATAATAAAACGGAGCGAAAAGAACCGATCGCCGGTCAGAAAGGGTGGTTTGATGATGTTGACATTAGCAGACATTGAACAAGCGCGGGAAAAAATGAAAGGCGTCGTCCATCAAACGCCGCTTGAGCATTCGCAAACGTTCAGCCGGCTGTCCGGCAACGACGTATATATGAAACTCGAAAACTTGCAAAAAACGGGTTCGTTTAAAGTAAGAGGTTCATTCAATAAAATTATGTCGCTCACGGAAGAAGAGCGGGCGCGCGGCGTCATCGCCGCCTCGGCCGGCAACCACGCCCAAGGGGTGGCCTACGCAAGCGGTATGCTTCATATTCCGTGCACGATCGTCATGCCCAAAGGGGCGCCGCTCAGCAAAATCGAAGCGACGAAAAGCTACGGGGCGGAAGTCGTGCTGTACGGCGATGTGTTTGACGAGTCTTTGGAATATGCGTTAGAGTTGCAGCGCGAGCGGGGAATGACGTTTGTACACCCGTTTGACGACTTGGCGGTGATGGCCGGCCAAGGGACGATCGGCTTGGAGCTGATCGAACAGTTGCCCGACGTCGATATCGTTCTTTGTCCAGTCGGCGGCGGTGGCCTGCTTGCGGGGCTGGCGTTTACGTTAAAACAGCTGAAGCCGTCGGTTGAAGTGTACGGCGTCGAGTCATCGGCTTGCCCGGGCATGACGGCGGCCATACGCCATAAACAGCCCGTCTCCATTGCTGCGTCGAATACGATCGCCGATGGGATTGCCGTAAAAAAGCCGGGCAATATTACGTACCAATATATTGAACAATACGTCGATGGTGTCGTTTGCGTGGAAGAGGCGGAAATTTCACGGACGATGCTGTATGTGCTCGAGCGGAACAAGCTGTTAATTGAAGGGGCGGCCGCTTGTCCATTGGCGGCATTGTTGTATCAAAAGCTCCCGTTTCGCGGCAAAAAAGTCGCCGCTGTGCTAAGCGGCGGCAACGTCGATGTGACGCTCATCTCCCGCATCATTGAGCGGGGGCTTGTCGAAGCCGGGCGATTCGTTACGTTTACAACGGTCATCTCCGACAAGCCGGGCCAGTTGAACAAACTGCTGCGCATCATTGCGGAGCTCGAGGCGAATGTCATGTCGATTCATCATCAGCGCATCGGCGCCAAAGTGCTGCCGGGCCAGGCGGAAATTCACTTTTCGCTCGAGACGAAAAACGAAGACCATATTCAGCAAATTTACCAAGTGTTGTTGAAAGAAGGATATGATGTGCAATTGTACCGTTGAATCGGCCGCGCGAAGATCGTGCGTCCCGTTTGTTCGAACGGGCGGTTTTGTCCGAAGCCGTCCCGAGCAGGCGCTGAGGCATCTCCTCTAAAGCGGCTGTCCCGGTCAGATGGCGGCGTCTGTACCGAGGGACAGCCGCTTTTTCAATGCACGCGCGGCACATCTTGCGGCCGCGTCGCGCCGAGGCCTTCGCGGGCCATTTTCGCTTTCAAGCTTTCGAATACGTACAAGCCAAACATCCCAAGCAACTCTTCATCGGTCATCTCATCAATCAGCTTGAGCACATCGCGGCGGTCAAGCTCATCTAAAATCGACATCGCCACCGCTTCGGCGTCTTCTTCATCTCCGGTCAGCCGGTCTTTGTAATATTCGTACAGATCGTCGATCAACTTCATGCGCATGCCCGCCCCCGCTTGTGGAGGGCGGACTCTTCCTCCTTTTCTTCTCAGTCGGCCGAAGCTGGCCGCGTTTTTGGCCATTGGCAACGGATATACGCTATAGTATAATGGAAAAAATATCATTCGAAAAGCGGGGGAGCGCCATGATTCGTCGGTTAACGAAGGAAGACCATGAGCAAGTGTTTTTATTTTTACAGCAAGACCCGTCGTTCAACTTGTTTATTATCGGCGATATTGAGTCATTCGGCTATGACGCCGATTTCCAGGACGTCTGGGGGCAGTTTGACGGCAACGGCTCGCTGAAGGCGGTGCTGCTCCGTTATTACGATTCCTACATTCCGTACGCGCCTGGCGATTTTGATGCCGATGGCTTTGCTCGTCTCATCCGCGAGACGGCCGGCCCGTCCTTGTCCATTCAGCTGTCCGGCAAAGAGGAAGTTGCCAGGCAGTTCGAAGGGCGGCTGCCGCTTGGGACGAAGCGAACGCTTTACTTTTGCGAGTGCCGGACGGATGAATACGCCCGCCAAGAAAAGGGGGCGTTCGCCGTCAAGAAAGCCGGATTGGCCGATGTCGACCGGATTCTCGACTTGCGGGGCCGCATTGCCGAATTTGAGACGAGGCCGTCATCCCGCGATATGCTGGTGAAGGGGATGGAAACCAATTCAGCGAGAACGTACTACATGGAACAAGACGGCCGAATGGTGGCCGCGGCATCGACATCAGCGGAAAACTCATTGTCGGCGATGATCGTCGGCGTCTGCACGGATCAGGAGCACCGCGGGAAAGGGTATGCGAGCGCCATCGTGGCGAAGCTCGTTTGCGATTTGCTTGCTGAAGGGAAGATGCCGTGCCTGTTTTACGACAATCCAGCCGCCGGCCGCATCTACCACCGCCTTGGTTTTCGCGATATCGGGCTGTGGGCGATGTACCGCTAGCAACGAAAAGCGGAAGCTCCGCCGGCTTGCTTCTGTGCAGAAGCAAGCCGGCGTTTATTGCCCGTCTGCGCCGTTCAGCGTGACGCGGCGAATGTGCTGATCGCCGTGCTCCCGCATCGCTTTCGCCTTGTCGTTGACGAGCTGTTTTTGGTCAACGATGGAAGAAGGTGTTTGTTTTTTGTTCGCCATATGGAATCACCTCAATGGAGACGATTTGGCGCGCTGAATGAACATGTCCGCATCTTCGATCAGCCCACAGACGCCGCATTGGACGCGGTAGCTCGGGCCGCGGTATGGGAGATGGAACGGTTCGAGCGCTTCGTTTGTGTATTCGTGCTCAATGTCGCCGGTGTGCGGGTCGAGCTTGACCGCCCGCGGGTGTTGCTCAATGAGGTGAAAGCGCGTCCGGTTCGTTTTGCAGTTTGGGCATAGCATCGGTTCCAATCGAAGCCACCTCCATCTTTATCATTTGAAAACATGGCCGCCATTATGTATCGGCAGGCCCTGTACGATCGTGTTCGGCATGGAAAGCAATGGTTGACAATCATAGTACAGTTCAGGTATGGTAAAGGCAAAACAAAAAAAATATTTCACTTTTTCAGAAAATAGTGTAATATAAATGGCAAAGGAGATTTTCTATGGCTGACAAACCGCTCAGAGACCGCATTATCGATACGGCGCTTCATTTATTTGAGAAATATGGCTACCATGGCGTGACGGTCGACCGCATCGTTGCCGAAAGCAACACATCCAAAGGCGGTTTTTACCATAATTTTAAATCAAAAGACGAGCTCTTGTACCATATCCATGATGTCTTTATCACGTATGCGCTGACAAAAGCGCAGGAGGCGTATGAGGGCTTCCCTACGCCGACCGAGCGCTTGTACGCCATCGTTCAGTCGTTTGTCAAAGTGTTTCATTTGTATAAACCACACATCACCGTGTTTTACCAGGAAAGCACGTACTTAAAACCGGAGTACGCCGAACCGATCAATGAAAAGCGCGAAGAATTTAAACAAATTATTTTTCGCGTCATCCGCGAGGGGATTGAAGCCGGCGAGTTTCGTCCGGAGCTGTCGGTGGAGATTACCGGCATGTCGATCATCGGCATGGTCAACTGGACGTACAAATGGTACAATCCGGACGGTCCGCTGTCGATTGAGGAGATCGCGGCGTATTTTGCCGATTTCATTTTGCATGCGGTGCTCCGCACACCGGAAAACCCAACAGCGGCGCAGTTTTTGTTGCGGCCGGCCGCGGAATAATCCGCACACCGCTTACAGACCAACTAGTCGGTTTTAAAAGCACTTTTCCTACTGTGTTGCTTATGGCTGTTTTCTTTGGATAAAACCGACTAGTCGGTTTAAACCAATACAATACGTTTATGGGGGAGAGGGACAGGATGGATTTTTCATTAACCAAAGAGCAACAAATGATTAAAGAAATGGTTCGCGACTTTGCCGAGAAGGAAATTGCCCCATACGCGGCGAAATGGGATGAAGAGGCGCATTTTCCGCTGCATGTGTTCCGCAAGATGGGCGAGCTGGGGCTGTTGGGCCTGCCGTTTCCGGAAGAATACGGCGGCGCTGGGGGCGATACGATTTCGTATGCCATCGCCGTTGAGGAAATCGGCCGCGCCTGCGGCGGCACCGGGCTAAGCTATGCGGCCGCTGTGTCACTTGGGGCGAGTCCGATTTATTACTTTGGAACAGAGGAGCAGAAACAAAAGTGGCTCGTGCCGATGGCCAAAGGAGAGACGCTTGGCGCTTTTGGGCTCACGGAGCCAAACGCCGGGTCCGACGCTGGCGGCACGCGCACAACGGCGGTGCTCGACGGCGATGAATATGTCATCAACGGCGAAAAATGCTGGATCACGAACGCCCAATACGCGCGGCAAGTCATTGTCACCGCTGTTACAGGCAAAGATGCGCGCGGCAAAAACATCATCACTGCTCTCATCGTGCCAACTGACTCCCCAGGATTTACAATCCGTTCGAATTACGACAAGATGGGCGTGCGCGCGTCCAATACGTGCGAGCTTGTTTTCGAGAACGTCCGCGTGCCGAAAGAAAACGTCTTAGGCGACCCGCAAAAAGGGTTTAACCAGTTTTTGTACACGCTTGATGGCGGCCGCATTTCGATCGCCGCTTTAGCCGTCGGCATCGCGCAAGCGGCGTTTGAGAAAGCGCTTCAATATGCGAAAGAACGCATTCAGTTTGGCCAGCCGATTTCCAAGTTTCAAGCGATTCAGTTTAAGCTCGCTGACATGGCGATGGAAATTGAGCTTGCCCGCAATATGGTGTACAAGGCGGCTTGGTTGAAAGATCAAGGGAAACCGTTTACAAAAGAAGCGTCGTTCGCTAAGCTGTTCGCGTCGGAAATGGGGTTTCGCGTCTGCAATCAGGCGATCCAAATTCACGGCGGCTATGGTTACATGAAAGAGTACGGCGTTGAACGCCATTTGCGGGATATCAAGCTCATGGAAATCGGCGAAGGCACATCGGAAATTCAACGGCTCGTCATCGCTCGCCAGCTCGGATGCTAAAAGCGGAACGATGCGCATATCCATAACAGTGAATTCGGACAAAGGGGAGGAGAAGGCCGATGTTGACGGTGACGGTGGGGAAATTGTTGGAAGAGAGGGCCAGGCAATATGCGGATCGCGAGGCGGTCGTGTACGCCGACCGCGGTTTGCGTCTGACGTATCAACAGTTGAACGACTATTGCCGCCTCGTCGCGCGCGGCTTGATGCGGCTTGGCATTGAAAAAGGGGAGCATGTCGCCATTTGGGCGACGAACGTTCCGGAATGGATCGCCTGTCAGTTTGCGACCGGGAAAATGGGGGCTGTGTTGGTGACGGTCAATACGAACTACCGCGCGGCGGAGCTTGAGTATTTGCTTCGCCAGTCCGATTCGACGACGCTCTTTTTGATTGAGCAATATCGCGACTCGTCGTATATCGATATTTTATATGAAATCGTTCCCGAGTTGCGCACGTCGGCGCCCGGACAGCTGCAATCGAAACGGCTGCCGAAGCTGAAAAACGTGGTTTTTCTTGGCGACAAACGGTACCCGGGCATGTTTACATGGAACGACATCTTGGCGATGGCGCACGACGTGTCAGAAGAAGAGCTCGATGAACGGATGGCGAGCCTCGACCCGCACGATGTGATCAACATGCAATACACGTCCGGGACGACGGGATTCCCAAAAGGGGTCATGTTGACGCATTACAACATCGTCAACAACGCTCACCAAGTCGCGCAATGCATGGGACTTGGCGAAGGCGACCGCCTTTGCATCCCCGTGCCGTTTTTCCACTGCTTCGGCTGCGTGATGAGCACGTTGGCTTGCGTGACGGTCGGGGCGACGATGGTGCCGGTTGTCGAGTTTCATCCGAAGCGGGTGCTCGAGACGGTGGCGGCGGAACGGTGCACGGCGCTCCATGGCGTGCCGACAATGTTTATCGCCGAACTGAACGACCCGGATTTCGACAAATACGATTTGTCATCGCTGCGCACCGGCATTATGGCTGGTTCTCCTTGCCCGGTCGAAGTGATGAAGGCGGTCATCGAAAAAATGGGGATGAAAGACATTACGATCGCCTACGGACAGACGGAAGCGTCGCCGGTCATCACGCAAACGCGCACCGACGATCCGCTTGAGCTGCGCGTCGAAACGGTCGGCCGTGCCTTGCCGGGCGTGGAAGTGAAAATCGTCGAGCCGGGCACGAACAAGGAAGTGCCGCGGGGGGTGCAAGGGGAGCTGTGCACGCGCGGCTATCATGTCATGAAAGGATATTACAACAACCCGGAAGCGACCAACGAAGCGATCGACCAAGACGGCTGGCTGCATACCGGCGATTTGGCGACGATGGATGAAAACGGTTACTGCCGCATCACCGGCCGGCTGAAAGATATGATCATCCGCGGCGGGGAGAACATTTATCCGCGCGAAATCGAGGAGTTTTTGTACAAACACCCGAAAATTTTGGACGTTCAAGTCGTCGGCGTGCCCGATGAAGTGTACGGCGAAGAAGTGATGGCGTGGATCATCTTAAAGGACGGTGAAACAGCGACAGCCGAGGAAATTCGCGAGTTTTGCCGCGGCAACATCTCCCGCCATAAAATCCCGCGCTACATCGAATTTACCGACTCATACCCGATGACAGCGTCCGGGAAAATTCAGAAATTCAAATTACGGGAAATGGCGAAACAACGCCTCGGGTTGACGACGTAAACCGCCGCGCCGGGCGGACGAAACCGCCCGGCGGCATTCTCAGTTTTCGTGAAAGGGTGAGACCATGTTTTCGAAAGTGTTGATTGCCAACCGCGGCGAAATCGCCGTCCGCGTCATCCGCACGTGCCAAAAGCTCGGCATCCGAACGGTTGCCGTCTACTCGGAAGCGGACGCCGATTCGCTCCATGTCAAGCTGGCGGATGAGGCGTATTTGATCGGCAAGCCGCGCGTGGCGGAAAGCTATTTAAATATCGAAAAAATCATTGAGGTTGCCAAAGCGGCGAAAGCGGAGGCCATTCATCCCGGCTACGGGCTGCTCTCGGAAAACCCGGCGTTCGCCCGCCGTTGCGAGGAAGAAGGAATTGTCTTCATCGGTCCGAAGGCGGACGTCATTGCGGCGATGGGCAGCAAAATCGAAGCGCGGCGGACGATGGAAAAAGCCGGCGTCCCGATCGTTCCAGGCGTCACGTTTGCGTTGGACAGCCCCGATGCGGCGGCGGAGGCGGCGGCTTCGATTGGGTATCCGGTCATGCTGAAGGCATCAGCCGGGGGCGGCGGCATCGGCATGCACATCGCTCGCGACGAAGCGGAGCTGCGCCAAGCGTTTGAAGGGAGCCAAAAGCGGGCCGCTTCGTTTTTCGGCGACGGGACGATGTACATTGAAAAATATATTGAACGCCCGCGCCATATTGAAATTCAGCTGCTCGCCGATTCCGACGGGAACTGCATCTACTTATGGGAGCGCGAATGCTCAATCCAGCGCCGCCACCAAAAAGTGGTCGAAGAGGCACCGTCGCCGTTTTTGGATGAAGAAACGCGGCGGAAGATGGGGGAAGCCGCCGTGCGCGCCGCCCGTTACATCGGCTATGCGAACGCCGGCACGATGGAATTTTTGGTCGACGAACAAAAAAACTTTTATTTTCTTGAAATGAACACCCGGCTGCAAGTCGAGCACCCGGTGACGGAAGAAATCACCGGCATCGACATCGTCGAAGAGCAGCTGCGCATCGCCGCTGGCGAACCGCTCCGCTATCAGCAGGAAGACATTCGCCGCGATGGGCACGCCATTGAAGTGCGCATTTATGCCGAAGACCCGAACACGTTTTACCCGTCGCCCGGCCGCATTACGGCGTTTTCGGCTCCGCAGGGCGAATGGATTCGTCATGAAACAGCGGTTCAAAGCGGCATCACGGTCACGCCGTTTTACGACCCGATGATCGCGAAGTTGATTGCGAAAGGCCCGGATCGACAAACGGCGATTGAACGCTTGCTCGGCGCGCTTCGCGACTATCGGGTGGAAGGGATTAAAACGAACATTCCGCTGCTGGAAGCCGTATTGTCCCATCCGGCGTTCCGTGCCGGGGATACGACGACCGATTTTCTCGCCAATTATTGGCAGCCAACGAAAACAAAATGAAGCAGAAACGGAGGAAGAAACGATGAAGCAAGTTGCCGCCACGATGGCCGGAAGCGTCTGGAAGATTGTCGTTGCGGTCGGTGACCGCGTCGAAGAAGGGCAAGACGTCGTCATTTTGGAATCAATGAAAATGGAAATTCCAGTTGCCGCCGAGACGTCCGGCGTTGTGAAGCACATTCATGTGCAAGAAGGAGATTTCGTGAACGAAGGCGACGTACTCGTTGAGATCGAGTAGGGAAGCAGACGGTTCCGCCAACAGGTAGCGTCCAACGTTTTATGAAAACTCCACACCGACCCCATTGAGCATCAAGGGGGATGGGGAGAGTCGGATTCGCCCTTGACTAACACCCGCCAACGATAGGGGAAGGGAGCCGTTTGACACGGTCAACGACAAAAAGGCGGAGACGAAGCGAAAAGGGGGAGCAGAGCATGAGCCGATGGCCGGCGAAGGTGACGATCAAAGAAGTCGGCCCGCGCGACGGCCTGCAAAACGAAGCAGCGCCGATCGCAACCGCCGATAAAATCGCTTGGATCAACCTATTGTCAGAAACGGGGCTGTCGTACATTGAGGTGACTTCCTTCGTCCATCCGAAATGGATTCCGCAGCTCGCCGATGCTGCCGAAGTCGCAGCCGGCATTCGCCGCAAAGACGGCGTCACGTACGCGGCGCTCGTCCCGAACGAAAAGGGGCTTGAGCGGGCGCTTGGCGCTGGGGTGGATGAAGTCGGCGTCTTCATGTCAGCGAGCGAAACGCACAACCAAAAAAACATTAACAAAACGATCGCCGCCACGTTTCCGGTGCTTGAAGCGGTTGTGAAGATGGCCAAACAAGCCGGAAAAACGGTGCGTGGCTACGTCTCGACCGTGTTTGGCTGCCCGTATGAAGGGGCGGTCCCCGTCGATCAAGTGCTCACGGTCGCCGACCGGCTGCTGGCGATGGGGGTTGACGAACTGTCGCTTGGCGATACGATCGGCGTGGCGACGCCCAAACAAGTTGAAGACGTGCTTGCCGAGGTGCTCCGTCGTTTTCCGGCTGATCGGATCGCGATGCATTTCCATGACACGAGAGGGACGGCGCTCGCCAATATTGTAGTGTCAATGGAAATGGGAATTACGACGTTTGACAGCTCGCTCGGCGGCCTCGGCGGTTGCCCGTACGCCCCAGGGGCATCGGGAAACGTCGCCACCGATGATTTAGTGTATATGCTTCATGGCATGGGGATTGAAACCGACATCGATGTCGAGCGGCTGACGAAAGCGGCTTTGTTTATCCGCGACAAAATCGGCCGCCCGCTTCCGAGCCGCTATTTGCAAACGGTTGGATCATAGGGGGGAAACACGTGGGCACACTTGTATCGTTTGAAACACAAGAACATGGCCTCGCCGTTGTGACATTAAACCGTCCGGAAGCGGCCAACGCGCTTTCAAGAGCGCTTCTGTTCGAGCTTGGCGCGCTCTTTCAGGAGATCAAATTTCGGAAAGACGTGCGCGTTGTCCTGCTGACCGGAGCAGGAGACAAAGTGTTTTGCGCCGGCGCTGATTTGAAAGAGCGGGCGGGGATGAATGAAACGGAAGTGCGGCAAACCGTTGCCTTAATCAGCAAAACGATCAACGAGGTGGAGAAAGTGCCGCAGCCGGTTATCGCCGTTTTAAACGGCTCGGCGTTTGGCGGCGGGTTGGAGCTTGCCCTGGCTTGTGACATCCGGTTTGCTGCCGACGACATCCAGCTTGGGCTGACGGAAACGTCGCTCGGCATCATTCCGGGAGCGGGGGGGACGCAGCGGCTCCCACGCCTTGTTGGCATCGGAAAAGCGAAAGAATTGATTTTTGCCGCCAAGCGCATCACCGCCAAAGAGGCGGAGCGAATCGGCCTTGTCGAATACGCCGTGCCGCGCTCCGAGCTGATGGATCGTGCTCTTGAATTGGCCCGGCAAATCGCCGAAAACGCGCCGATTGCCGTCCGGCAGGCGAAACGGGCGATCCAAAGCGTATTTAACGTTGATTTGGAGACCGGTCTTGCCATTGAACAGCTCGCCTATGAGGCGACCATTCCGACGAAAGACCGGTTGGAAGGCTTGCAGGCGTTTAAAGAAAAGCGGAAGCCGGTGTACAAAGGCGAGTAAGCCCGCTTAGACAAGGAGGGGGCCGGAAGCCGCACGAAGCGCTTTCGCCGACCCGGCTTTTCGCGGGGATCCGACACGGCATCCAACCTTGTTCCAGACGAACACGCGGGATGGAACAGCCAGATCCATCAAAACAAGGAGGGGAAACAACGAGATGAAGGAAACAGCCAACCAACACGACACGCTCGCAGCGGAGCTGGAGAAAAGAGCGGCGGAGATCAAGAAAGGTGGGGCGCCAAAATATCATGAAAAAAATGCGGCCCAAGGGAAATTGTTTGTTCGCGAGCGGCTGAACTTGCTGCTTGATCACGGTTTGGAAGTGGAAGACGGATTGTTTGCCAACTGTTTGGCGGGCGATTTGCCGGCTGACGGGGTGGTGACCGGCATCGGCAAAATCAATGGCCGCATTGTCTGCGTGATGGCGAACGATTCGACCGTCAAAGCCGGCTCGTGGGGAGCGCGCACGGTCGAAAAAATCATTCGCATCCAAGAGACGGCGGAAAAGCTGCGCTGTCCGATCATTTATTTGGTGGACTCGGCCGGCGCCCGCATTACCGACCAGCTGGAAATGTTCCCCGGCCGGCGCGGGGCGGGGCGCATTTTTTACAATGAGGTGAAGCTGTCCGGCAAAGTGCCGCAAGTGTGCCTGCTGTTCGGTCCATCAGCAGCCGGCGGCGCCTATATTCCCGCGTTTTGCGATATCGTCATCATGGTGGAAGGCAATGCCTCGATGTACTTAGGCTCGCCGCGCATGGCGGAAATGGTGATCGGGGAAAAAGTGACGCTCGAAGAGATGGGCGGCGCCCGCATGCATTGCACCGTCTCGGGCTGCGGCGACGTGCTCGTGAAAACGGAAGAAGAAGCGATTGCCTATGCGCGACGTTATTTGTCGTATTTTCCATCCAATTACAGCGAAAAGCCGCCGGTGGTCGAGGCCAAGCCGCCGAAATCGTTTGACAAAACGATCGAAGACATTGTGCCGGAAAATCAAAATGCGCCGTTCAACATGTATGATTTGATTGAGCGGATCATTGACGAAGGATCGTTTTGTGAAATCAAAAAACTGTTTGCGCCGGAAATCATTACGGGACTGGCGCGCCTTGCCGGCCAGCCGATCGGCATCATTGCCAACCAGCCGCGCGTCAAAGGCGGCGTGTTGTTCCACGATTCGGCTGATAAAGCGGCGAAATTCATCACGCTTTGCGACGCGTTCCATATCCCGCTTTTGTTTTTGGCCGACGTCCCTGGCTTTATGATCGGCACGAAAGTCGAGCGGGCCGGCATTATCCGCCATGGGGCGAAAATGATCGCGGCCATGTCGGAAGCGACGGTGCCAAAAATCTCGGTCATCGTCCGCAAAGCGTACGGGGCCGGACTGTACGCCATGGCCGGGCCGGCGTTTGAACCGGATTGCTGTTTGGCGCTTCCGAATGCGCAAATCGCCGTCATGGGGCCGGAAGCGGCCGTCAACGCCGTTTACGCCAACAAAATTGCCGAGCTGCCGCCAGAAGAGCGGGCGGCATTTGTCGAACAAAAACGCGAGGAATACCGGCGTGACATCGATATTTATCGGCTCGCTTCCGAGCTGGTCGTCGATGGAATCATTGCGCCGAACGAGTTGCGCAACGAGCTGATTCGGCGATTTGAGGCCTATATGTCCAAGTATATGGTCTTTTCTGAGCGGAAGCATGGGGTGTATCCCGTTTGAAAAAATGGATGGCTGTCCCTCTTGTCAAGGAGCAGCAGATCATGTATCATAATAATCACCAATCCGCTGCTGCGTTGTGCGTTGTAGAATGAAGTTTCAACCGATGGCAATAGAAAGGGAGTTCTACATTGAAGCGGGAATGTCATGCCTCAATATTCGTGATGGAGGACGGCAGGAACGCTTCTGCGAACACCCACTTGGTGGAGCGTGGTTGAGAAACTGCATTCAGTCGACGGCAACCGCGGCGCGGATTCACGAATGAGAGACGGCAAAAGCGTCCAACTGGATGAAGGACATCCAGTTGGACGCTTTTTTGGTCTTGATGTTGGTCGCGTATGTTTGGTCAAAAACACGAAACAATATAGTTGATTTTCCCTGTTTCCATGTTATAATCATATTTCGTGCAGGAATAATTCGTATTGAAACTATTCCAATAAGAAAGATGAGGCAAGGAGGGGGGAGGTATGGAAGGAATCAGCCGAGACATCATGTACGCCGTCTTCCGGACGCAAAAGGCGCTGTATCGGCTCATCCGTGAAGATGCCGCTCGCGTTGGGATTACGGAAGTGCAACTGGTCGTGCTGTACACGCTGATGAAAAAGGAATATATCCGCCTTCAGGATTTGGCGGAAAAGCTCAATTTAAGCAACAGCAATGTGAGCGGCACGGTCGACCGGCTCGTCGGCGCCGGCCTTGTTGTCCGCGAGCCGTCGAAACAAGATCGGCGGGCGGTCATTTTGAGTTTGACGGAAAAAGGAAAAGAGACGGTGTTGGAAGCGTTTGGCGAGCAGTCGGTGCTGCGCCGGCGGCTTCGCCGCATTCAAGAACTCGTCTCTCCAGAGGAGATTGAACAGTTTTTGCATCTTCATGAAAAAATCAAAGCGATTTTACTTGGGGAGGAATAGATGGTGAACGTGAAACGATTGGTTGCGTTGAACATCATTGTGCTCATTTTGCTTGTCGGTGGAGGCTTTGCCGCCTACTACTATGTGAATGAAGCAACGAACTACATTAAAACGGACAACGCCCGCATCGACGGCCAGGTCATCTCGGTTGCTGCGCCGCTGTCCGGAAAACTGACATCCTGGCGGGGCGACACGGGAAAAACCTTCTCAGCTGGGGAAGAAATCGGCGAGGTGTTTGACGGCAAAACAACGGTGCCGGTGACCGTGCCGCATCGGATGACGATCGTGCAGCAAAACGCGGTCAAAGACTCGTTTGTCGCCGCGGGGATGGCGCTGGCCCGCGGGTTTGATTTGAACGATTTGTGGGTGACGGCGAATATTGAAGAGACGGATATTGAAGACGTAAAAGTCGGGCAAGACGTCGATATTTATGTGGACGCGTATCCGGATCGCAAGTTCAGCGGCAAAGTCGAAAAAATCGGCAACGCGACAGCGAATACGTTCAGTCTGCTGCCAAGTTCCAATGCAACCGGCAACTACACGAAAGTGACCCAAGTCATCCCGGTGACGATTTCCATTGACAACTACAGCGGAGCCGGACTTGTGCCGGGCATGAACGTCACCGTCCGCATTCATAAGTAGGTGATGGAAGATGACAGCATTTGTTATGGGATATACTGTGTTTGCCGTTTTGGTCTTGGCGGCGGTCAACATCGCGCTGCGCCGCCGCAAATCGGCTTCAGCCGCAGTGAAGGCGGCCGATGAAGCGGCGGAAGCCAACGCTCGACCGGTGGAGGAAACGAAAGCGCAGCCGTCGACAGAAACGGATGGGCGTTCGACCGCCCCAGCTGGGCAAGGCGGCCTCGGGGATATCGGCAGCCGCGGCAAGGTTGTGGCGACGGTCATGCTTGGCGCGTTTGTCGCCATTTTAAATCAAACGTTGATCAACGTCGCCTTGCCGCATATGATGCAAGATTTCAACGTGGAAACGTCGACGATTCAATGGCTCGTGACCGGCTATATGCTCGTCAACGGAGTGCTCATCCCGATCAGCCCGTTTTTAATCGCCAAGTTTCCAGCGAAACGGCTGTTTTTATCGGGCATGTCGTTTTTCGCCATCGGCGCGTTTGTTTGCTCGATCGCTCCATCGTTTGCCGTCATGCTTGCCGGACGGTTGACGCAAGCGGTGGGAGCCGGCATTATTATGCAGCTGATGATGGTCATTATGTTGTCGATTTTCCCGCCAGAACGCCGCGGGGTGGCGATGGGGACGGTGGGAATCGCCATGATGTTTGCGCCGGCGGTCGGGCCGACGCTGTCCGGATGGCTTGTGGAACATTATACATGGCGGCTGTTGTTTTACGTCGTTTTGCCGATTGCGCTGTTAGACATTGTGCTTGCCTCCGTCTGGTTGAAATATACGCCGCGTAAAGGCAATCCAGTGCTGGACGTGCAAGGGGCGGTCTACTCCACGATCGGGTTTGGCGGCGTTCTATATGGCTTCAGCGAAGCCGGCAGCAAAGGATGGGGCGAGACAGAGGTCGTGGTTTCGCTCGTCATCGGCGCCTTGTTCCTCATCATGTTTACATGGCGTTCGCTCCGCTCGGAGCATCCGGTGCTCAATTTCCGCGTGTTCCGCTACCCGGTGTTTACGTTGGCGACCGTCATCGGTTCGGTCATCAACATGGCGATGTTTGCCGCGATGGTCTTGCTTCCCGTGTATTTGCAAAACTTGCGCGGCTTTACGCCGCTCGATGCCGGTTTGCTGTTGCTGCCGGGGGCGATCGTCATGGCGATCATGTCGCCGATCTCCGGTTGGGTGTTTGACCGCATCGGCGCGCGGATGCTCGCTATTGTCGGCTTGATCATCACCGCTGTGACGACGTGGGAATTCAGCAAGCTCACGATGGATACGCCCTACAGCCAGTTGATTTGGCTTTATATTTTCCGGATGTTCGGCATGTCGATGCTCGGGATGCCGATCATGACCGAAGGGTTAAACGCCTTGCCGCGTCATCTGTACAGCCATGGCACGGCAATGTCGAATACGATCCGTCAAGTGGCCGCTTCGCTCGGGACGGCGTTTTTGGTGACGATCATGTCCAACCGGACAAAATTCCATGTGGAAACGTACCGCAATGAAATGACGGAAAACAATCCGTTGTTCATGAGCCTTGTCGGTCAATTGAAACAGGCGATCCCAAGCGATGAGGCGATCGCCCAGCTGTTGTATGGACTGGTGCAGCAACAGTCAACGGTCCAGGGGATCAACGACGCCTTTTTCGTCGCTACTGGCTTAACGGTGGTGGCGCTCGTCATGGCGTTCTTCTTAAAAGGAAAAAAGCAGAAATCGCCATCGGCGTAAACAAGGGAAGCGGCGCACACGGCCGCTTCTTTTTTGTTTTGAGCCATGAAAAAGAGACGAAAACGGGCGGCCGGCTGCGAATCGTATAATCGTGACGAAGCGACAGGGGGGAACATTGTGGAGGCGCAAAGCAGGCAGCAAATGAGACAAACAAGACGAAGACGGTGTTGGCTGCAGGCGCTCGTTGCCGCCGCCTTGGCTTTGGCCGCCGTTGTTGCTGCGCTCCAGTGGGCGATTGATCGACAAAACATTGCCGCCTTGGAAACACCGTTGCCGGCAGCGACAATCATTTATGATGAACACGGCCGCATCGCGAGCAAGCTCGCGGCGGCAAACATCGAAGAAGTGCCGATCGACAGGGTGCCCAACTATTTTCTTGAGGCCATCGTCGCGACGGAAGACCGCCGCTTTTACGAGCATGATGGCGTCGATTATTATGGGCTTTTGCGCGCGATGTGGCGCAACATTCGCGCCGGGGCGTGGGTCGAGGGCGGCAGCACGATCACTCAACAGCTGGCGAAAAACGTCTTTTTAACGAATGAAAAAACGTTGACACGCAAATGGAAGGAATGGTTGATCGCACAAAAAATTGAGCGTACGTACAGCAAAAAAGAAATTTTAGAAATGTACATCAATCGCATTTATTTCGGTGCGGGGGCATGGGGGGTGGCCAGCGCGGCGAAAACATATTTCGGCAAAGACGTCTCTGAACTGACGCTCAGCGAGTCGGCTATGCTCGCAGGATTGGTGAAAGCCCCATCAGCTTTCTCTCCGCTTCGGCATTATAAGAAGGCGATTGCCCGGCGCAATGTCGTATTGTCGCTCATGAAAGAGCAAGGCTATATCGATGATCAAGAGTGGATCGCCGCGAAAAACGAGCACATTGCCATTCAACAGGAACCAAAACGCGACCCGTATGCCGGGAAGTATCCTTATTATGTCGATGAGCTGATCCGCGAAGCGATCACGCGCTACGGCTTGACGCAAAGCGATGTCCTTTCCGGGGGGCTCCGCATTTACACGGAGCTTGACCCGAACATGCAGCAAGCGCTTGAAGCCGTATATGCGAATGATTCGCTGTTTCCGTCCAGCCCGGACGGTGTGCCTGTCCAAAGCGGAGCAGTGCTTCTCGACCCGAAAACGGGCGGGGTGAAGGCGTTAGTCGGCGGCCGCGGCCGCCATGTGTTCCGCGGTTTCAATCGCGCCACTGAGCTCAGGCGCCAACCGGGGTCAGCGCTTAAGCCGCTCGCCGTGTATACGCCGGCGCTCGAACAAGGGTACGGGCCGTTTTCACCGCTCAAAGACGAGCCGCTCAATCTCGGCGGCTATCGCCCGCAAAACTACGACCACACGTACCGCGGCACGGTGACGATGTATGAGGCGGTCATTCATTCGCTCAACGTGCCGGCCGTCTGGCTGTTAAACGAGATCGGCCTTGACAAAGGGATGGAGGCGCTGCACCGGTTCGGCTTGCCGTTGGAAAAAGAGGACCGCCAGCTCGGCATCGCGCTTGGCGGCATGTCCCGAGGCGTGTCACCGCTTAAGATGGCCGAAGCGTACGCCGTATTCGCCAATGATGGCGTCCGTTTGGACGGCCATCTCATTACGAAAATCGTCGATGCTTACGGCCGCAAAGTGGCGGAGTGGAAGCCGCGGCGAACGGTTGTCACGTCCAAGAAAGTGGCGCAGCAAATGACGTTTTTGCTTGAAGGCGTCATCCGCGAAGGGACCGGGAAGCGCGCTGCCATCCCGGGGCGGGAGCTTGCGGGCAAAACCGGGTCGACCGAAATGACGATCCCCGGCATCGACGGGGTGAAAGACCAATGGATGGTCGGCTATACGCCGCAGCTGGTCGGTGCGCTTTGGCTCGGCTATGACCGGCCGGATCGCACGCATTATTTGACGACGACGAGCGGGGAAACGGCGGCCATCATTTTCCGCCATATGATGGAAAAAGCGCTGGCCGGCCAGCCTGTCGTCCGCTTCTCGCTGCCGCTTGTGAAACAAGCGGAACGAGAACACAAAAAACGTGAGCCAAAGGCGCCTGAATCCGTGCCGCCAAAGGTGAAGGAAAAACCGCGTCCGCCCGGCCATGAAAAAGGAAAAAACAAAAAAGAGAAAAAAGAAAAAAAGCACGGAAAAGGGCATGGCGGCAAGCGCGAATAGCTGTTGTCCAAGGCGTTCTCAACCTTTGTTTGGGCGCATATACATAAAGACAAGCCGCACGAAAAAGGAGGGGGAGCGCCCATGGCGCATTTCGGCTCGAAAGGATGGCTTGTGGCTGAGTTGAAAAAGGCAGGTATTGCCCGTCATCCGGTTGGACGGAAAAAAATTGAAACGTACAAGGCGACGGAGCTGTACGGGCTGTACCGAAAATATGTGCAAAAAACGCGCTGAGCCGGACGACAAGGATCCGGCTTCTTTTTTGGGGTACAATAGTTATAAGGAAAGGCCGTGAAGCCTTGATATGTCAACATTTCTAGTGGGAGGAGGGAGGGCGCGCCTCTTTGGCCAGGAAAGCGATGAAGAAAAAACGATTTACCGTAGCGGAAGGGGAAACGCTTGCCGCCTGTTTAGAACGGATGAAACGAGAAGGATACCGTCCCATCCGCCGCGTCGAGCAGCCGATTTTCCGCGAAGTGGAAGCGAACGGTGAAACGACGGTTGAGCCTTGTGGGCGCATCATTGAATTTGAGGCCGTGCGCGACGAACCGTAGCCAGAGGCGTCGCCAGAGGCGTCCTCAGCCGCCCGTCATGGCTTGCGTTTCGCTTTTGGCTTGGACCATCGTTGCCGACTTTCCATGCCAACAGCAAAAGGAGGGAGTCTCCCAAAGGCAGTGAGCTCCCCCTCCTGATCCGCCGCATCAGGCGTATTCACGCCGCTGCTTCGGCCGAACACGACGGTTTTTTGAGGCCAACCTCTTCAGCTGTGCGGCCATTCGCGCGTTTTTTTCGCTTCCCGATGGTCGCCGGTCGGGTTGCCGCTGGACGCTTCGTAACCGACTTGGTACACGTAGTGTTTCGGCGCATGGGTGACGTTGTCCATCCGGTATTGGTCCAAGTCGTCCTGAAATTGCCGTTTGCTTTCTTGTTCGCTCATGTTTTGCGGCCTCCTTGTTGAGATGATCTAGAAGGCTGGTGATTTAGTGCAAAATACTGCTGATTCCATTTATTTCTCAATTAGAGAAACCTCGCAGAATCAGCTTTCTTTTCTGAATGAAAATGCCGCCGATTGGTGTGTGACAGCGGTTTTTCACCGGCCTTCTAGGATGTTTATAGCGTGCCCGCTGGGGCTGCGCTTTATCAAAAACCGTGGATTGTCATGCCGCCGTCGACAAACAGCGTTTGGCCGGTGATGTAGTTGGCCGCATCAGAGGCGAGGAACACAGCTGGACCGACGAGTTCAGGCAGCTCGCCGATCCGTCTGAGCGGGGTGACGGCGATAATGTCGTTCACGTACGCTTCGTCTTCAAGCAACGCTTTGGTGAGCGGCGTGCGGAAATACCATGGGCCGATGGCGTTGACGAGAATGCCATAGCGCCCCCACTCAAACGCCAGCACTTTCGTCATTTGGATGAGCGCTGCTTTGGTTGCGGCGTACACAACGCCGGTGCGCAAGGCGACATGACCGGCGACCGAGGCAATGTTGATGATTTTGCCGCCCCGCCCTTGTTCTTTCATCACGCGCCCCGCTTCTTGCGAGACGAGAAACGCGGACTTCAAGTTGGTGTTCATGATCAATTCCCATTCGTTGTCTGTCACCTCCAAAGCCGGGGTGCGGATGTTCATTCCGGCGTTGTTGACGACGATCTCAAGGGATCCAGCCTGTTGCTTGACGCCGGTGACCGCCTCGTGCACCGCTTCCCGGTCAGTGACATCGATCGGCCATATGTACGCTTTTCGCCCGAGCTGCTCAATGTGGCTTGCCGTTTCTTCCAAATCGGCTTTCGTCCGGGCGATGAGCGCTACGTCCGCTCCGGCTTCGGCGAATCCGATGGCGATCGCCCGCCCGATGCCGCGCCCGGCTCCGGTCACAAGCGCTGTTTTTCCGTCCAAACGGAACGAAGGCAAAAACATCAGCATCACTCCTTTCAGGCATGATGGCCTAGCTTGTCGGCGGGTGTGCGCACAGTTCCACTATAGCACGGCTGTCCGCCGCCGCCAACGGCGAGGCGGCCTGCTGGGCGCGGAACGTTGCAAGGAAAGAGTTCGGCCGTTACAATAATAAAGGGAACAGCATAAAGAAGAAGGAGATGACGCCATGATCCATTACACATGGGCGACCCGGCCGACGATCAAAAAAGTGAAATGCGTCCATACGAACGCGGAAAAGTACATGGTCAGCAATGTGTTGACGCCGGGCAACGTGTACGAAGTGAAAAACGAAACGGACGAGTTTTATTTTGTGATCGACAACAGCGGGAAAGTCGGCGGGTTTTACAAAGATTATTTTGAAGAAGTCCAGTGATCGCGCCAATCACTAAGAACAAAACGGATGCCTGAAATCAGGGCATCCGTTTTTTCGCTCAGCCGGCCGCGCTTCGTCCCGCTGTCGGCGGTTGCACCCGGCTTGCCGGCAAGGTGATCGTCAACGTCGTTCCTTTTTGGACGGCGCTTTCGATTTCCCACGTTCCGCCCATTTGCTCGATGATTTTGACAGCGACCATCGCGCCAAGCCCCGTTCCTTTTTCTTTTGTGCTGAAGTATGGTTCGCCGAAACGGCGCACTTGCTCTTTCGTCATGCCGATGCCGTTGTCAGAAATAGTGATGACGATCGACGTTTCTCGGTTTTGGACTGCGACGCGGAGCGTTCCGCCGTTTGGCATCGCCTCAATGCTGTTTTTCAACAAATTGAGAAAACATTGTTGAAAATATTGCACATTTCCGATGACCACGCCATGCTCAAGAGAAGAAAACACATCGATGGAATGCATACGAGCCATCGGTGTAATCATTTGCAGCACTTTTTGAAGCTGGGCGGCGACATCGATCGGCTCCATCTCTTTTGGCGCCGGTTTGGCGAACGTCAAATAGTCGCGAATAATCGTTTCTGCCCGCTCAAGTTCTTCTAAAGCGATGCGGATGTACCGCTCCTCCGTTTCGCGCGGCAAACGCCCCGTTTGCAACAATTGGATGAACCCTTTGACAACGGTGAGCGGGTTGCGGATTTCATGCGAAATGCTCGCCGCTATTTGGCTGACAATTTCCATTTTTTCCATTTTTATTAATTCTGCGCGGGCGCACTGCGCTTCAAGAAGCGTCTCCATCACATAGACGGCAAACATCGTGACAAACGGCGGCAACAGAATGAAATAGACAATATACGGTTTTGTCACGGGAAAATCGGCGATGAGAATGGCAACAAACGTCACCACCACCGCCAGCAAAAACGTCAGTCCGAGCGACATCATGAGCTTGCTTGTTCGGGGCAGCTTGCGAAACAGAGGAGAAACAGCTGCTGTGATGGCGAACATGATGGCGTAAACGATGAATGTCAGCGGCTGAAAGCCATACAAAATGGTGCGCGCCAGCATCAAGACGACAAACAGCACCGCCCCTAAGCCGCCTCCGCCATACAGCGTTCCAAGCAAAAACGGAATTTGCCGGAAATCATGGACGCAAATCGGATCGATGTAAATGGGAAACTTCATGCACAGCACAGCCGCCAGCGCCAAGCAGACGCCAAGCAGCGCCCGGCCATAGAACGGCCGGCGCTGAGCCGCTCGGCTATGATCATAAAGAAACGAAAAAGCAAAGACGGTGACCAAAATATAAAACAAGTTATTGAGCACGTGCTGATTGATATAAAAACCTGCCATACAAAAAATCTCCTAAATGATAATGAACATCATCGTTTTCCATTATAACTCGGAAAAGGTTGAAAGAAAAATAGATTTGTGGCTTATAGATTCTATACGTCCAACAGCACGCATTGCCTATAAGGCCAACCAAAAATTCGGCGCAAAAGCCGCCTCGGCCATGCCGAGCAAACTTGCCGCCATGCCGAGGAGCGGCAGAAAGTACGGCGCCGGCGTCCGGGTCCGTCCATAAGCCGACGACCGGCTGCATGACAGATGACGTCAAAACGCGGTCCAACCGATTTGTGTATACGACAGCTTCATTGACGGCTGCAAAATCGGAAAGAGCGCCGGGATGACCGCTTGCATCGCCTCGTTCAAAAAGTGGCCGAGGCTGACGGCGAACAAAATGGGGGAGATGGTCATGCCGACGGCGCTCGTTCGCTCTGTACGGGTGTTCATCGTTCTCCCCCGTTCAAAATATATCGTAATATTCCTAATTATACTTTATTTTTTTGTCTTTTCAATCACCGGCCCGGTAATTCAACTTTTCTTTTCCGGATGCCCCGATCGCCAGCTTGACGCTCACGGACAGCGTGTTGTCGCCAAGGGGGATGAGGCCGTTGGATTGATGTTGCTTCCAAATATCCGGACGCTGGCGATACAGCTGCTCCGATAGATTCAATAGATCGATTTGCCGCTTCCTGCCCAGTTCATACAGGTGACGGATCTCTCGCTTCACCGTTTGCTCCGCCAGTTTGGTCAGCTGTTTTCGCGAGAGCGGCTTGCGCAGTTCGATGATGCTTCCTTGGGCCTCGACTTGGACAGTAAAAGCGGGTTCTCCGTCCTTTGTCTTGACCGACCATTTCGTTTTCGGGTCCCGGACGACAAGAGAAGCGACCGTTTTCCCTTTTTGTTTGACATAAATTGGGGTGCGGCGAATGTCGTGTTCGAGCCAGCGCAACCCCTCTAAGTCGGAACGGCGGCTGCATCCTTGCAGAGTGTAATCGTGAAGAAAACAGACACCGGAAACCGCCAACATCGGTTTCGGTTTTTTATTTTCGATCCAGCGCCGGCGGTCGACCGTTAAGGAAGGAATTCTTGCCGTGGCGGCTTTTTCATCCATATCGGCAATTAGTCGGCTGAGCCGGATGGGACGGATGAACGAACTTTGTTGAAAGATTTCTTCCGGGTTGGACAACAGCGAATAGTATGAGGAAGCGTTCAACAGCGGCGTCGCTTCAAACAGCTCGGAAAGCGGCTCATCGGTGGCGTACACCCACGACGTATGACGAATTTCGTTGTAACGGTTGAGCACGTCGATCACATCGGCCACGATGCCTTTTTGCAAGGCGCGTGTTGTAAAGACAAAGCTTTTGACATGGCCCCACGACACTCTTTGTTGAATGGAAGGGTAAATTTTGTCGGTTGCGATGTTAAACGTTTCGCCGGCCGCTTTACCGATGGAAACGGCGGCTTTTTCCTTGCCGCCCCCCGCTTCGACTTTGGCGAGGCCGCTGAATCCAACCAGCTGGACGTAGGCGATCACTTGGCCATCTTTATAATCCACCCCAATGGCATGAATATACACAATGTGGTCGATGTTGCGCGTATCCCAGCAGCCGCCAAGCAGCATAGCGGAAGCGATGACGGGAATGAGCCGCTTCCTCATTTTTGTTCCCTCTCTTTCGCAATGAGATCATTGGGGCGCACAATGCGGTCGCGCGTGCGGAACTGCTTCCATGTGCTTGGAATGAACACTTTCCCGATATCTTTTGATGGCGGCGCCAGCGGCGTCAAGTACGGAACGCCAAAGGTGCGCAAGTTGACCGCATAGGTCAAAATCAAAAATAGGGACAGAATGAAGCCGAACAGGCCGAGAATGGAAGAGGCCGTCAAGACAATAAACCGCAGCAGGGTGACGCTGCCGGCGATGTTTTGGTTGACGAGCGTGAACGTCGAGATGACGGCAATGGCGGCAATGACGAGCGTCGCTGGAGCGGCGAGCCCGGCATTGATTGCCGCTTGGCCGATAATCAAGCCGCCGACGACCGACAGCGTCTGCCCAATGGCGATCGGCAGCCGCATCCCGGCTTCCTTAAACACCTCAAACAAAATCATCATAATGAACATCTCAAGCGGCACGGGAAGCGGCACCCCTTGGCGCGACAAAATGAGCGTCGCCAGCAAGGTGAACGGCAGCTGATCCGGATGGAAGGAAGTCAGGGCGACCCAGGCGCCTGGCAAATAAATGGCGACTGATGTGCCGACAAGCCGGAGAAGGCGCTGAAACACGACAAACAAGAAAAACGTGTTGTTGTCTTCCGATGTGTTCAGCAAAAAGGTTAAATTGCCAGGGCCGATCAGGGCGGTCGGCGCCCCGTCGACTAGGATGATAAAACGGCCGTTGAGGAGCGAATTGACGGCAAAATCGGGCCGCCCGGTATAGCCGAACATCGGAAACAAGGAAAACCGGCTGTCCGACAGCCATTCCTCAATTTGATTGGTGCTGGTCACGGAGTCGATGTACAAACTGAGCAGGCGGCTTCTCACCTCGTCGATGATGGCCGTATTGGCAATGTCATCGACATAGAGCAGTCCCACTTTCGTCTGGCTGCGTGTGCCGATGATGAATCGTTCATAGACAAGCCGGTGCGAGCGCAGCCGTTTGCGAATGAGCGCGACGTTTTTGCTGATTTCTTCAATAAATCCATCTTTTGGCCCGCGGATCGACACTTCCGTGTTCGGCTCTTCCGGGTCACGGTTGGGCGGGCTGGCAAGCGGCATCGTGTACAAAACATCGGCTTCGCGAAAATAAATGAGCAAATCGCCGCTAAACAGCCTGAAGTTGAGATCATCGATCCGCACTTCTTTTCCCATATATTCAAGCGCCGCCGGTTTGCGCCTCTCGATGTCGGCGGCCGAAAAGCACGGATGCTGTTCGCACAGCTCGCGGAACATCGGATAAATGGCCTTTTGCAGCATTTGCGTATCGCACAATTCCTCACAATACATAAACAGCAAATGCACCACAGCTGAGCCGTCAAGCAATGGGGATGGAATCGCTGTTTCTGTCATGATGACGTCAGGGCATTTGGCGTACATCGTGCGCAACGCCTCTTCGGAGATGATGACGGTCTCGAGTCCTGTGTAATCGTCTTTCAGCCGCTTGCCTTCGGCGGCGCGCATCAGTCGTTTCATTATGTCACCCCTCTTTTCTGTTTACGGTATGCAAAGAAGGCGAACCCACTCAACAAAATGGACAGCACAAACCAAAACAAGAGTGATGACGGCAGCACCCAATGTTTGACAAAATGCAAAAACTGTTCATCGCTGCCGGGTGCCAGTGCCGCCAATGTGATCGCCAAGTAGAGGACAATGAGCACCCAGCGGCGGGTGTGTGGATGACGGATCGGGAACAGCTCCACAATCAGTGCTGTCGATAAGGAGATGCGGATGAAAGCGCCGGACAACCATTGATAGACCGACAGAAAATCCACATGCTCAATATACGTCCCTAAACTGACCATCCGCCATTGCTCAAACGCCGGATAGCGAAGGCGCGTCGCTTGCTCGGGGCCGAATTCGGCAATGGCCCCAATCGTCGGCCCAATGCTCAGCCCGGCCGTGAAGAAGGCGATGGCGGCGAGCGCTTTCCATGAAAACGGACGGGGAAGCCGATGGGAAAGAAACAATAGAACGATCACTTCCGCATACCCCGCCCCTGCGTACATCATGCCGCGAAGCACGGGCGTCATGCCGTGTTCAAGCACGGGCTTGAGCAGTGAATAGTCTTTATGGGGAGTAGTCGACAGCATGACGAAAAAGCCGAAGACGATGACGAACGGCCAAATAATCATCGCTGTGTTGGCAATCGAGTCGAGGCCCCGATACGCGTTATAAAAACAAACGATCACGATGACCAAAATCAGCGCCCATCTCGGCGTCGCTGTCAAATAAGAAGTCGTCGTGAACGTGATGGTATCATTTAATGTGACGAAGCTGTGAAGAAGCAAAAAAGCGCTGCTGCCGCCGGCCGCCGCATAAGCGGCCGCGCTTGAAAACCGGGCTTTGAGCCAGTCAAACAGCCGCTCGCCGTTCAGTTGTCGGATGGTGAAATAAAGCAGCGGCAGCCAGACAAGCAAGCCCCCCAATGCGCCCAAGGCGGCGAGCCATGCATCGCGATGGGCAGCCTCAAGCATAAAGGGGATGATGATCACGTGATTCATCAGCCCGACTGACAGCATGACCATACATAACAGTTGCAGGGCGCTAAGCGGCTGTTCGTTCATCATCGATCCCTTTCTTTCCATGCACTCTCTAGAAGATCGGTGAGAGCGGTGCGTTTTCAGCCCATCGAGTAGGAAGGACGAAAGACAGCAGATCACCGAACTTCTAGAACCATAGTGTTTCCAGCTGCGGAGAATTTATCCGTGCGAACGCAAAACAAACAGCGAAACTTCTCAGACGGCAGAGGGCACAATACAGGGAAGAAAGGGCGAACATCAACGGCATGCAAGGGGGGCGCAGCATGAAGTGGCTTCATCTGACCATCGAATTGGTTACCGGCTTTATTCTATTGTTCGCCGTCGTTAAAATCGCCGGCAAAAAGCTGATCAGCCAAATGAGCCCGTTTACGTTTATCTCGGCCATTGTCCTTGGCGAGCTGCTCGGCAATGCGCTGTATGACGACCATATTCACCTTTGGTACATCATCTATTCGATTACCCTTTGGGGAGCGATGCTGCTTCTGGTCGAGTATGCGAGCCAAAAATGGTTGTCGTTCCGCTTATGGAGCGAGGGGAAGCCGACGGCGCTTATTCGAAACGGCGTCATCGATTATGAGGCTTTGAAAAAAAGCCGCTTGACGCTCAATCAGCTGCAAAGCTTGCTCCGCAAACATGAGACCTTTTCGATCCGCGAAGTGGCGTTTTGTTTTTTAGAAGCCGATGGGGAGATCAGTGTGCTCAAAAAAGCCCATTATCAAAAAACGACGCGTGAAGATTTCCGTCTGCCGCCCCACCCGGTGTATGTCCCGGTGACGCTGATCCGGGATGGCCAGCTGTTGGCAGATGAATTAGCAGAGCTTGGAAAAACGGAGCAATGGCTGACCGCTGAACTACAAAGACAAGGAATTGCCTCGCCGAAAGACGTATTGATCGCCGAGTGGCTCGAAGGGGATGGATTGTTTGTTCAGACGTATCAGCCCAGCGAGCTGCAACGGTCAACACGGCGGCCGACGGCGCCGGAATGAGAGGAAGAAAGAATCCGGGGATGGATTCTTTCTTTATTTTGGAAAACACTCTTGCCTTTCTTCTGTTTTATATGTACTATTAGTTATAGTACGGTTGTGACAATGAGAGGAGGAGGGGAGATGTTTGAGCTTGATATCCGCAGTCGCCAGCCGATTTATGAACAACTGATTGACAAAATGAAAGAAATGATCGTTCGCGAACTATGGCAGCCGCATGACCAGCTGCCGTCGGTTCGGACGATGGCGAAACAGCTGATGGTCAACCCGAACACCATTCAAAAAGCGTATCGCGAATTGGAGCGCGATGGCTGGATTTATTCGATTCCAGGGAAAGGAAGCTTCGTCGCCCCGCGCTCGAAAGAACCAAACATCGAGGCGATCGCTGCCGTTCGCGAACAGTTGATCCGTTTGATCAAGGAAGCGCGGTTTTTAGGGGTAACAAATGAGCAGTTATGGCAATGGATTCGAGAAGGGGAGAAAGAGGGGGAGAATCGTGATTCAACTTGTGGACGTGACGAAAACGTTTGACCGGTTGGCCGCCGTCAAGGGAGCGAACGTGATGGTGCCCAAGGGAGCGATTTATGGCTTGCTCGGACCGAACGGCGCCGGGAAAACGACGCTGCTAAAGATGATGGCTGGCATTCTCCGCCAAGATCGCGGAACGATTGCAGTGGACGGGGAAGAGGTGTGGGAAAATGTCCGGGTGAAGCAACGCCTTTTGTTTTTGCCCGACTTTGTCTACTTTTTTCCCCACGCGACGATTCGGCAAATGGCAGAGTTTTATGAGTGCGTGTATCCGTCGTTCAGCCGCGAGCGGTTTAGAGAATTGCAATCCGCTTTTTCGCTAGATCTTGATCAAAAAATCCAGCAGTTTTCCAAAGGCATGCAGCGCCAAGCGGCGTTTTGGCTCGCCTTTTCCGTCCAGCCGGATGTGCTCATTATGGATGAGCCGCTTGATGGGCTTGATGTATTTGTCCGCCGGCATGTGAAGCAGCTGCTCATTGAAGAGGTGGCCGAACGGGAAATGACGGTTGTCATTTCGTCACACAATTTGCGTGAGCTCGAAGATTTATGCGATATCGTCGGGTTGATGGCGCAAGGGACCGTACGGATGGAGCGCGATGTAAACGAGCTGCGCGCCGGGATGCATAAAATTCAAGTCGCATTTCGCGGCGGGTTTCCGAGCGAGTTAACGGAACGCCTTGACATCGTGCATCGCGAAGAGCGCGGCAGCATCGCCCTGCTTGTCGCCCGCGGCGAGAAACGGTTCATCGAAGAGACGGTGCGTGCGTTTGCTCCGCTCATTCTTGACGTCTTGCCTCTGTCGTTGGAAGAAATTTTTGTGTATGAAATGGGGGATGTTGTTGATGTCCGCGAAACGGTTATCGGCTAGCCGCGCTATGTGGACGCAAAATGTTCGCCAAATCGGCTGGATTGCCATCGTTCATTTGCTGTTATGGCTGGCGGCGATCGTATTGCCGATAGGGCTTTCGTATTCGCAATATGATCCAAAAGTCGGAAATGTGCCGCCATGGAAAGACGTTTACGATATATCCAACGGGTTCGAGACGCTGATTGCTTGGCTTGTCCCGATCTTGGCGGCGGCCGGTGTGCTTCGCTACATGCACGAGAAACGGTCGGCTGATTTCATCCATAGCTTGCCCATTCGCCGCACCGAGCTGCTTGTAGGGCAAGGGCTATTTGGCTGGATGCTTTTGATTGTGCCGCTTGCAGTAACAGCGTTGGCTGCCATTGGGTGTCTGTATGGGCTCGATCTTCCGTGGCCGATTGGGGCGGCAGATGTATGGCGATGGTTCGGCGAGACGCTGGTGGTGGAAATGGTTATTTTTGCTCTTGGCTTTGTGGTTGGGATGCTCGTCGGCCAATCGGTCATTCATGTCGTCTTGACGAACATTGCCCTCTTTTTCCCGGCCGGCATCATGGTCCTTATGTTTAGCAACTTGTCGCTATTATTGTACGGATTCCCCGATATGTACTATTTATCGAGCGAACTGAATCAGTGGGTGATCCCGATTCGTTATGCGATGCTGACGGATCAAGCGATGGGTGCGGGAGAAGCCGGGCTGTTGCTGCTGTTGTCGCTTCTGTTTTTCGGTTTGTCCATTTGGTTGTACGAGCGGCGGCCGACGGAAGCGGCCGGGCAGGCGCTCGCCTTTCCAGCGCTCCGCCCGCTGTTTGTGTACGGAGTGGCATTTTGTTTTTGGCTGGTTGGCGGTTTCTATTTCGGAAACGTGGAAAGCAAGTGGAACTGGACGGTATTCGGCTATATTAGCTTTTCCTTGATCGGGTATGCGATTGCCCAGATGGTCATTGCGAAAACGTGGCGCATCTTTCACCGTTGGAAAGGGTATATCGCGTTTGCGGGAGCGATGGGGGCCATCTGCCTGCTTGTTCATTGGGATCCCCTCGGTTACGAACAGCGTGTGCCAGCGCTTGCGGACATCAAACAAGTATATTTTGGCCAATCGACTATGAATTTTGAACATCCTGAAATGATAGGACGCTCCTTTGAAGAGGTTGACCAGTTTTTGCGCAGTCAAGAAAATATTCAGGCTGTAAGAGCATTCCATGAGCAGCTCATCCACGATCAGCCGTCGCCGTCCCGCTTTGACAACGCACGGCCGGTTGTGATCGGTTATGTGCTAAAAGACGGCACGCGCCTCCTCCGCCGCTACGTTGTGCCGGTTGAACCGTACATGTCGCATTTTCAGCGCATCATGGGTTCAAAAGAATATAAGCAGCAATATTATTTGTTGCTTCGTCCAAGCGGCTATTCGCCGATCCGCCAAGTGACGATTCGAAATGTGGAAACCGGGCGGGCAGAAATTGTGCTTGCCGAGCCGAAGGAGATCGACTCGTTTCTTAACGCTTTGAAACAAGACTTGTGGAAAAAACCGGCTGAAAGTTTCTTCGGTGGACGCGGGTGGAACGGGGAGATCGAGCTTTTGCAAAGCGATGGCGACACGTTCAGCCTTTCGCTTGATGAGTACAATCCCCATGTGCGGCGATGGCTTGAAGAGCGGCATTTATGGGAGAAAATCCAAAAATAACAAAAAAAAACGGGGCTGGTCCAAAAGCGCGAGTGCGTTTGGGGAGCAGCCTCCCTTTTTTACGCCTGTTCGTCAAGACGTTTTGTTTTTTCGTTTCCACATCCAAACGTTCAATAGATCGAGCAGCAACAAAAAAATGAACAAGGATAAAATAAAGAGTTCCGGTGCTTCCATTACCCGAAAGGGATTCAGCGCGATATGCAACGATTGATGCAAGGTCATCCCCATCAACCGATCCATGCTTACCGTCGTTCCTATGGCGAGCAAGGCAAACATCAGCCAAACAACAATTAGTTTCATGGCGCTCCACCTGCTGTTTTTCTTTAGTTTTTGCTATTGATTCAAAACCGATGCACAGTCAGTATGTCCACCCGGTTTCGTGTCAATAATGAGGGATAATGAATAAGGAAGCGGAATGAGGAGGAAAAACATGTTGTTTCAATGGGGAATGGGCCGCCAAAAAAAGCAGATCAACGCCGGGATGAAACAAGAAGGACCGGATCGTAGCGGTGAGGCGGCGGATGTCCCGCAAGAGCCGATGTCAGCCGAATTGGCCGTCAACCTTGACATCATCCGCCAAGCGACGGGACAAAGCAGCGATGTCGTCATCCGTCGGTTTTCGCTTGGCCAAGAGAGGCACATCAAAGCCGCCATCGTCTTTGTGGATGGCCTTGTTGACGAAAAACATGTATACGAGTTTTTGCTGACGCCGCTGCTGGAGGCGTCATTTCCACTGTCATTAACAGAAAAAGAATGGTTTCCGTGGATCGAACAAAAGTTGACCGCGGTGGGTGGGGTGAAGCATGTCGGCGATTGGGAACACCTGTTTTTGGAGCTGTTTTCCGGAGAAACCGTCATCTTGTTGGACGGGGTGCCGTCCGCTGTCAGCGCCACCACCAAAGGCGGCCAATATCGCGCGATCGAGGAGCCGCAAACGCAAATCGCGGTCCGCGGGCCGCGCGAAGGGTTTACGGAGTCGCTGCGCACAAATACCGCGATGATTCGCCGTCGCATTCGAAATCCCAATCTTTGGCTGGAAACGATGCCAATTGGCACCATGACGCAAACCGATGTGGCGATCATGTACATCAAAGGCATTGCCAATGACGAGGTGATCGAAGAAGTGAGAGCGCGCCTGCGCCGCATTGATACGGACAGCGTGCTTGAGTCCGGTTATATTGAACAATTAATCGAAGATCAAACGTTTACGACGTTTCCAACGATCTATCATACTGAGCGTCCTGACGTGGTGGCGGCGAATCTGCTGGAGGGGCGGATTGCGATTTTGATTCAGGGGACGCCGTTTGTCCTGATCGTACCGGCTTTGTTCATCCAGTTTTTCCAAGCGGTGGAGGATTATTATGCCCGTTTTGATATCGCCACTGCTCTTCGCTTTTTGCGCGTATTGATTTTTTTTCTCTCGCTCGTTGCACCGGCCATTTATATCGCGGCGACGACGTTTCACCAAGAAATGATTCCCACACAGCTTGTCATCGCGATTGCTGCCCAGCGAGAGGCCGTGCCGTTTCCTGGTTTTGTCGAGGCGTTGATGATGGAAGTGACATTTGAGATTTTGCGTGAAGCGGGGATTCGACTACCGCGTGCAGTCGGACAGGCGGTGTCGATTGTTGGCGCCTTGGTCATCGGGCAGGCGGCGGTTGAAGCTGGATTTGTATCGTCGGCGATGGTGATCGTCGTTTCGATCACGGCGATCGCTAGCTTTGCAACGCCGTCGTTTGCCATCGCCATTTCAGCGCGCCTCATCCGCTTCGGGTTGATGTTTTTAGCGGCGATGTTCGGGTTTTACGGCATCATGATGGGGTTGTTGGTTATGATTCTCCATTTATGCAGCTTACGCTCGTTTGGGGTGCCATACATGTCGCCGCTCGCTCCGTTCACCCCATCCAATATGGGCGATACCTTGTTTCGAATCCCGACATGGATGTACCGCGAGCGGCCGCGCCTGATTAACCAGAAAAATATCATTCGCCAATCGGGGGATCAGAAACCGCAGCCTCCGGCGCCAACACGCCAAGAAAAGGGGGACGGATCATGAAACGGTCTATCGCCATATTGATGTCCTTTGTTGTCTGTGCGGTGTTGCTGGCTGGCTGTTGGAGTAAAAAGGAGCTTCCTGACTTAGCGTTTGTCATTGCCGTTGGTCTTGATAAAACAGAAGACGGCAGATATTTGGCCTCGTTTCAAGTCGTCAACCCGGGCAACGTCGCCGGCGCCACCCAGCGTGGCGGCGGGGCGGCCGGCGTGCCCGTTTCCATGTATACGTCCACCGGAGACACGTTGGTCGAGGCAAGCCGAAAAGCCTCAAAGAAGTTGTCGCGCATTCTGTATTACGGCCATACGAACTTGGTGGTCATCGGCGAAGAAGTAGCGCGTGAGGGGCTGAATGGGGTATTCGATGCGATGGAACGGAACAACCAGTTTCGGACGACCTCACGGCTGGTTGTTGCCCGTGGCCATTCGGCGAAAGACGTGCTAGCCGTGTTGACACCGATTGATAAAATTTCCGCCAACCAAATTATTAAGACGTTGGAGTTTTCTGAGACGTCCTGGGGTCAGACAATCAACAACGATGTCTGGTGGGCGATTCGCAGCTTGTCTGGAGCCGGAAGAAATCTGGTGATGACCGGTATTACCATTGAAGGGGATCCCCAGCGCGGCAAACAGCAAACGAACGTCCAGTCATCGATCCCGAACGTCCGAATTAGTTTGGATGGATTGGCGTTATTTAAAAAAGACCGCCTTGTTCGCTGGGTGAGCGGGTCGACATCAAGAGGCGTGCTTTGGGTGCTGGATCGAATGAAACAAACGAATATCACGATCCCCTGGAATGGAAAAAAAGAAGCGATTGGCTATCGAACTGTGCGGGTGAAAACGGAGGTCAAGCCCCAATGGAAAAAGGGACGGCCATCGATTTTGGTTCACATTCAAACGGAAGGAGATATCAGTGAGACGTACGTCCCGATCAATTTGGCTGATTACCGATTATTGTTTCAATTGGAAAAGGCGATTAGCCGGGATATTGAACGGGAAGTGAAGCGGGCCATTGAAACAGCCCAGCATGAACAAACGGATGTTTTTGGTTTTGGCGAGGCGGTGCATCGCACCAATCCCCGCTTGTGGAAAAGAATCAAAAAAGAATGGGATGACCGCTATTTCCCCCATCTTCGGGTGACAGTGAAAGTGGATGCTTACATTCGACGCACGGGATTGCGAAATACGCCATACATCAAATAAGCATTTTCAACCCAAAAAACGTTGGATACGGTGGAGTGAGGGGCGATGGAGCGAGATGGAACATAGTAAAATCAATATGCGCCAGCTGTTTGTCCTGATCGTGCTGTTTGAGCATGGGAGTGCGATCGTCATTCCGCTCGGCGTCAGTGCCAAGCAAGATGTGTGGATCGCCATTTTGCTCGGCCTAGCACTTGGGCTGTTGCTGCTTTTGGTTTACGAGCGTTTGTTTCATTATTACCCCGATCAGCCGCTAACTTCCTATGTGATGCAGATCGTCGGCAAGCCGTTCGGCAAGTTGTTGGCGGTTCTCTATATTACCTATTTTTTCTATATCGCCGCCCGTGTGTTGCGTGACTTTGGCGAATTGTTGCTCACGTTTGCTTACCCGGAAACGCCGCTGTTTGTTTTGAATGCCCTTATGGCAATGACGGTCATGTACAGCGCCTATAAAGGCATCGAAGTATTGGCGCGCACCGGCGAACTGCTTTATACGCTATTGCAAATACTGGCGGTTGTCGGATTCGTCTTGGTTATCGCTTCTGGAATTGTCGATCTCACCCAGCTCCAACCGGTGTTAGAGGAAGGATGGAAACGGGTGTGGAAAACGGTGTTCACGGAAACGTTGTACGTGCCGTTTGGTGAAATGATCGTGTTTACCATGCTGTTTCCATACTTGAATCGTCCGGAAAAAGCGCGGCGGACCGCCGTTGCCGGGATGGTGTTGACCGGGATCAACTTGGCGATCATTATGGTCGTTAATACGGCCGTCTTGGGAGCTGATGCGGTGTCACGCTCATCGTTTCCACTGCTCGATACGATCCGCCGCATTCAAGTCGCTCACTTTTTAGAGCGGCTTGATGTCTTTTTTATGGTCGCTTTAGTGATCGGGGGGTTTTTTAAAGTCTCCATCTTTTTTTATGCCGGCGTTGTGGGGGTGGCTCATGTATTCGGGTTTTCGAACCACCAGCGGCTGGTTTATCCGTTTGGGGCGCTTGTCTTATTGTGGTCGGTGGCGATGGCAAGCAACTACGTGGAACATATTCATGAAGGATTAAAGATTGTCACGTTCTATCTGCACATCCCGCTGCAAATCATCATTCCGGTGCTGTTGCTGGCGGTCGCTGCGATTCGCCGGCGGTTTGGACAACCGGCAAAATAAGAAAAATATCCTAGAAGATTTATGCTGCAGCAAGCAGGAAAAACCGTCAAAAAACTCGAATACAACAATCATCTTGTTCCTATAGGGAACAATGGAACGAAAAATGGTGCTGAACATGCAACCCGAAGGCGGGGTGGAAACAGCCCGGCGCCGATGCGCGTTTTGGTTTCGGGAGGCCGGTGTCAGCTGAGGGTTATCGATTTGATTACAAAGAAAAAGGGTTGAACGATGGTGAAGGCGAATGTACAGGCGATCGATCAGCTAGACGCAGAGCAGTTGGGCAGCGGCATGGTGATTACCGACCATCAACTTTTGATTGTTGCGGTCAGCGAGCCGACGCCAAGATGGCTCGGATTTGCCAAACACGAATTAGTCGGGCGGCCGGTCGGCGTTCTGTTTTCAGCCGAGTGGTCGGCTGCGTTGTTGGATGGCATCGCCGAGGCGGTAAAAAGGGACGGGTGCTGGCAAGGAGAAGCGCGCCATGTAGCGAAAAGCGGGAAAACATGTACGAGTTGGATGAACGTCTATCGGCTATCAGGTAGCGAAGGAGAATGGCTCGTTTGGCATTTTGTTGAACAAACCGTTATGCCTTCGGCTAATCGATCGACGCCGTCTGAGTGGCTCGAAGTCATTTGCGATTCCGCCCCGTTTGCGGTTGTTCCGGTGGCGGCGGACGGAATCGTGCAAGATTGGGGGCTTAGTGCAGAGCGGCTGTTTGGACGCCGAAAAGAAGAGGCGGTCGGCCGCCCGATATGGTCGCTCTTTCGTTGCGGCGGCCAAACATGGCTTCCATTTCCTCCCAAAGAGCAGCGATGCGGCGAAGGGATGGTTCAGCGTCCGGACGGCACGTCCGCCAATGTCGCCTATACGGTCATTCCCGTGCTTCAGGGGGACGGATATATCGTCCTTATCGAAGATGAGACGAAGCAAAAGCAAAAAGAGGCGGAGCGGCGGCGCCAAGTCGAGCTGGCCAAAAAAATTCAGCAAAATTTGCTGACGCCGCTCATTCAAAACGAGGCGGTGACGATGGATGCCGTCTATATTCCATCCGATGATTTGTCGGGCGATATTTACGCGTGCTATCAAATCGATTTATACCGCTACGGGGTAATCGTCATCGATGTGATGGGCCACGGCATTTCGTCGGCCTTGGTGAGCATGCTGCTCCGCTCGCTTTTGCGCGGGTTGATCGTGCGCGTCATCGACCCGGTCTCGGTGGCGAGCGAGCTGGAAAAACATGTGCAAACGTTGTTTCCGGATGAGACCAACGATATCCGTCACCTGTTTTCCATGATTTATTTAGTGATTGACACGAAAGAGCGAAAAATTGAATATACGAACGCCGGCCATCCGGCTGGGCTGCTTGTTTTTGACGATGGAAGCGTCCACGAGTTGGACAAAGGCGGTTTGGCGATCGGCAGCCCGTTTTCCTTGCCGTTTGAAAAAGGGGTCATTCATTACGACAAGCGAGCCCGCCTCCTTTTGTATACGGACGGTATTTTAGAGGAAATTGACCCGTCAATTTTGCAAAGCATTGAAAAAATTCGCTCATGCACGCAAATGTACCGCCATTTGCCGGATAAACGCTTCCTCGAGCGTTTAATCAGCCAAGGTCCGCCGCTCGTCAGCCCTTCCGACGACATTTGCTTATTGTCCATCACGGTTCATGGATAGGCGGGGCGCTTGGTAGTGTGTGAATGGATCGTGCGCTGCCGGGCGGACGAGGAAGCGGTTTTGGTTTGCCATCTCCTTGCGGAGCAGGTTGCTTCGTTGTTTGCTGTCCGTGATGCGGAATTGTTTGTGTTGGCGGTGCATGAAGCGGTCGTCAATGCTGTCAAAGCTGTTCAACGGGCGGGGATGGAGGCGGGGACGATTTCGCTCTCCTTTTTCGTCACGAGCGCTGATGTGGCCGTGGCGGTTGAGGACGAGGGCGGCGGTGTTCCGGTGGAAGTGATCCAACAGCTCGATCAAATGACGCTCTCTGATGTATTGCTCGCCGAATCGGGGCGGGGGCTCTTGCTCATCCGTGAAATTATGGATGACGTTACGTGGATCGAGCGGAAGGGAGGCCGTCGGATGCTGGTCATGAAAATGAGCCGAAACGCAACATAACTGGCTTTGGTGCAAGGACGCATCCATATGATCGAAACGAATGCGGGTGGTGGCGGGGGCAGGGCATGGCTGGTCAACGATAGGGGGATACAATGAAACAGCATCGTTTGTCGTTTGAATTGGAAACGGTTGTGGAACGCGCATACGAATGCATCAAGCTAACCGGACGGCTTGCCTATGATACGCAGCTTGCGGCGGAACAAAAGCTGACGACGGCGATGGCCGCCGTCAAGCGCCGCCTTGTCGTCGTCGACGTGAGCGGCCTCCAATTTTTGGATAGCACGGGCCTTTCGCTCCTTGTCCGCTTTTTTAAGCAAATCGTCAGCGCCGGCCGCGCCATGGCCATCGTCGTCCGGGATAACGCGGCTATAGAAAAGGTTTTGTTGATAGCCAAGCTCGACCGGCTGCTGCCGATCTTGGCCGACGAACAACAGCTGTTGTCCCTTGCCCCGCCAAGCTCTTTCGACCATATGAGCCAAGAGGCGTTGTATTCGGCCTGGCGCCAGTGCGAATGGTAGATGTGGCACGGTGCGCTGCCATCATGACAACAGATCGTTGTTCTCACATCGCCGTCAATAGCCCCCGAGCGACGGATGTTCGCCCGGGGGCTTTGTCCGTCTTGGCCGGGAGCATCGCCAGTCGATGCATAACCATTGTCAAATCAATCTTTCGGGTTTAGAATGAAATCAAATAAGCAATGACGGGCGGCTCGGCGCCGCAGTGGCAACGGAGAGGAGAGTGTCGCAAACATGCGGCGGGTTCTTGTTTACTTGCGGCCATACCGGAAATGGATGGCGTTGGCCTGGCTGTTTATGTTGACTGAGCTCGTCATTGAGCTTTGGCAACCGCTGTTGATGGGGAAAATCATTGATGATGGCGTCATGAAGCAGGACGAGGCCGCCATTTTTACATGGGGCGCCGTCATGCTCGGCGTATCGTTGTTGGCGTTTGCCTCGGGCATCGCCAACTCATTTGCCGCCGCTTATGTTGGGCAGGAGTATGGATTTAGGCTGCGGACGGCGCTGTTTGCCAGCATTCAATCGTTTTCGCTTGCACGCATTGAACAGCTGTCGCCGGCTTCGCTCGTTACCCGGATGACGAACGATGTGACGCAAGTGCAAAACATGTTGTTTATGAGTTTGCGCATCGCCTTGCGCGCGCCGCTTCTCGTTGTCTTCGGCGTCGTGATGGCGTTTGTCGTTCATGCTCGTCTGGCGTTGGTTTTAGCGGTCGCGGTTCCGCTTTCCGCCGCCTTTTTATTATGGGTGGTGCAAAAGGCCGCTGCCTCGTTTTCCGCCGTCCAGCGGGCGCTCGATCGGGTGAATGGGGTGATGCGTGAAAACTTGGCCGGCATGCGCCTCATTAAAGCGTGGATGAGAAAAGAATATGAAGAGGAGCGGTTTACCGAGGCGAATGATGCGCTCATGGATCGGACGATGAGCGTGCTTCGCCTCGTTGAAACGATCACCCCAGTATTGCTGTTGGTGATGAACACTGCCATCATCGCGCTGTTGTTTTTCGGCCGTCTTCATGTCGAGGCGGGAACGGCGAGCGCCGGGCAGGTCGTAGCGGTCATCAATTACGCCACACGGGCGACGGCGGCGCTGTCGATGTTTACGTTTATTACGATGGCGTTCTCACGGGCGCGCGCTTCCGCCGGGCGCCTAGCTGAATTGCTTGAAGCAGCGGGGGAGCGAAAGGAAAGCGAGCGAGCCGACGGACCGAGCATCCGGCGCGGGGAAATTCGCTTTGAGCATGTTTCATTCCGCTATCCGGACAGCAGGCACGATGCACTCTCTGACATTTCGTTTGTCATTCGTCCGCAAGAAACGGTGGCGATTTTAGGAGCGACTGGCTCGGGCAAATCGACGCTTCTTCAGCTCATCCCGGGATTGTATGAGCCAAGCGCCGGGCGGGTGTTGATCGATGGCATCGATGTGCGCGAGTTTGCCGCGGAGCAGTTGCGCGCCTATGTTCGTTTTGTTCCGCAGGAAGTGTTGTTATTTTCCGGAACGGTTGCCGACAACCTCCGCTTCGGCAAGATGACCGCGACGATGGAAGAGATCGTGCGGGCGGCTCGTGATGCGCAAATTCATGAAACGATCGCTCGGTTTCCGGATGGGTACGGGGCGAAAGTCGGTCAAAAAGGCGTCAACTTGTCAGGTGGGCAAAAGCAGCGCTTGTCCATCGCCCGCGCGCTTGTGGGAGAGCCGCGCATTTTGCTTTTGGACGACAGCACAAGCGCGCTCGATGCGGAGACGGAAGCGAAACTGCTTTCGGCTTTGCGGCAATACGCGTGCACGACGGTGATGGTGACACAAAAGGTGAGCGCGGCGATGGCGGCCGACACGATTTTCCTTTTGGAAGACGGCCGCTTGGTGGCGCAAGGAAGCCATGAACAATTGTTGGCGGAAAGCGAGTTATATCGTCGCATTGTCGCGACGCAGGAAGGAAAGAAGGGACCGATCGATGTCACTACGGCATAGTCCTCACGGAGCGCGTTTTGGAGCAAGTCCGCAGCGGGCAAAAAACAGCGTCGGCACTTTGCGGCGGCTTTGGGTGTTCATCGTTCCGCAAAAGCGAAAGCTGTTTGCAGCCATGGCCATGGTGATGGCCAGCTCGGCGCTGGCGCTCGCCGGCCCGTACGTCATCGGCCGGGCGGTCGATGGGTACATTGTGGAGCGGAAGACGGACGGGTTTATGGCGACGCTCGTTTTGCTTCTGGTCATTTATATCGCCCTTGGCGCGGCAACGTTTTTGCAAAACTATTGGATGATCGATGTCGGCCAGCGGACGGTGCGTGGGATTCGCGAGCGGTTGTTTCGCCATTTTCACGAGCTGCCGATTTCGTTTTTTGACCGTCGCCAACAAGGCGAGCTGATGAGCCGGATTACCAATGACATCGACAACATGAGCCAGACGTTTAACAGCACCGTCGTACAAGTCATCTCGAGCACGCTCACGCTGTTTGGAGCGATGGCGGTGATGCTTTCGCAAAGCGTTTTGTTGACGATCGTCGCCCTTGTTGTCGTGCCGCTCATGTATGCCGGCATGCGTTGGATCACCAATCGGACGCGGGTGCGTTTTCGCGAGCAGCAACAGGCGCTCGGCGAGATGAACGGCTTTATCGAGGAAGTCATTTCCGGACAAAAAGTCGTCAAACTGTTTTCGCAAGAAAAGCGCATGGAGGCGGAATTGGCGCGCAAAAATGCCGAGCTGAAACGCGCCGGGTTTTGGGCGCAGACGTATTCCGGCTTTATTCCGAAGCTGATGAACTTTTTGAACAACTTCAGCTTCGCCCTCATCGCCGGCGTCGGCGGATGGATGGCAGCCAAAGGGGCGATTTCGGTCGGCACGATCGTCGTATTTGTGGAGTATGCCCGCCAGTTTACCCGCCCGCTCAACGATTTGGCCAACCAATGGAACACGTTGCTGTCGGCGTTGGCCGGCGCCGAGCGGGTGCTGGAAATTTTAGATTTGCCGAAAGAAGAGGAAGATGAACAGGAAGCGGCGGACGTCGACAAGCTGGATGGGCGCATCGAGTTTCGCCACGTCGTCTTTTCCTATGACAAACAGCGTCCGGCGCTCGATGGCGTCACGTTTTCTGTCGCCCCGGGGGAGACGGTGGCGCTTGTCGGTCCGACCGGAGCGGGCAAAACGACCGTGTTGCAGCTGTTGACCCGCTTTTACGACCCGGATCGTGGAGAGATTTGGATCGACGGCCGCGACAGCCGGACGATCAAGCGGGCGAGCTTGCGCCGCCATATGGCGTTTGTGCTTCAAGATCCGTTTTTGTTCGCTGGAACGGTTCGCGACAACATTCGCTACGGCCGACTTGGGGCGACCGATGAAGAAGTTGAGAAAGCGGCGCGCCGAGCGAACGCCCACTCTTTTATTATGAAGCTACCGAACGGATATGACACTGTTTTGGCTCCAGGAGGCGGCGGGATCAGTCAAGGGCAGCGGCAGCTGTTGGCCATCGCTCGGGCGATGATCGCCGACCCGGCCATTTTGATTTTGGACGAAGCGACGAGCAACGTCGATACGGTGACCGAAGTGCGCATTCAAGAAGCGCTCGCGCGGCTCATGAACGGCCGAACGTGCTTGGTCATCGCCCATCGGTTGAACACGATTCAACATGCGGACCGCATCCTTGTGCTCAACGAAGGGAAGGTGATCGAACAAGGGACGCATGAAGAGCTGCTGGCCGCAAGAGGATTTTATTTTCAATTGTATCAGCGCTATTGGCTGCGCAGTGTGCATGAGGCCCGATGAGGAATGCGCCTGCGCGGCGACGCCGCTCTCCCGCTGAACTGAAAACGAGCGCCCCAATCGTTGAACCAAGCCATGTGTCGCGAGGGTCGACGATCAGGGCGCCTTTCTATTGTTGCGTGAAACGCCCGCTTGTGTCGGGTGCGTCTTGCCAGCATAGGCTTAAGGATGCGTTTGCTCGGAGAGGCGCTTTTGAAACGCTTCGCGCCAGCTTGCGGATAAGGCCGGATGGCTGGCGATTTGCTTTATGGCGGCCGCATTGTCCCGCTCATGATAGTAAATGTGATTGATATAGGCGATCGACAACGCCTCCGCGCCCCGTTCGACGAGAACGAGCGGCGCGCCTGGAGCGACGACGCCCTCTTTGAGAACGCGAAAGTAAAACCCGCTTTTTCCTGTCTGGCAGACGGCTTTCGGCAAATCGGGCAGCTGATGCTTGAATGCCAATTTGGAGCAAGGTTGGCGCGGCTGCGACACTTGCACGAGCGCCGTGCCAGCGGCATAAATGTCGCCAAGGCACACATCGTCTTCCGTCAAACCGAGAAGCGTCCAGTTTTCTCCAAATGCCCCCGCTGTAAACGGACGGCCGTATCGCTCTTCCCAATAGACGAAATGTTCGGACGGATAGGCGCAAATCGCTTTATCTTCGCCGCCGTGATGGACGAGGTCGGCTTGTCCATCTCCAGCCAAGTTTTGTTTGCCGACCGCAACGGAATGGGCGACCGGCGTTTTGTCAATGCCGGTTGTGATCCGCTGGCCGGCGATGTGGATCGTTTTCGGCTTTCCAACATTAATGGAAAGAATCCGCATCGTGTTCACCCCCAGACGGCCTCGGCGATGAGCCGGAAACTCGCGAGTTTATCCTCGAAGTCGTATGTAATCGTCACGAGCATGATTTCTTCGGTTTCATACGCTTCACTCAGCCGGTGCAGCTCGTCTTTGACGCGCGCCGGACTGCCGACGATCATTCGCTTCCGATTGTCTGCGATACGTTTGCGTTCATACGGGCTGTATGGGTAGGCGGCTGCTTTTTCCGGACTTGGCGTACCGTTGACAGCCATCCCATGTTCGATCATGAGGAGCGTCAAGTCAAGGCTTCCCGCGATCCATTCCGCTTTTTCATCCGTTTCGGCGCAAATCGCAAATACAGCCACGAGTGTACGCGGCTCGTTCAAATGCGGTGATGGGGTAAACCGGTCGCGATACAGCCGCATGTACTCTTGGCCGCCTTCGCCGTTAGTGAACTACCCCCACTTAATTTTCTAGCGAAAATTTGAAGTGGAGGCTTCCAAAGAAGTTTGACTGCTTCAAGCAATCCTTATTCTTTGAGGCGTGTCCACTTCGCCGCTAGAGCATAAGACACTCAGGTCTACAGCTTTACTTTTCTTTAAGATGTTTAATGCGCCATTGACATCAGCATTAATTAGTTTGCCAGACTTTGTTCGATACAAGCCGCGCTTAATACGTTTGCCGCTGAACTTATATTCTTTTGGATTGTCGGCATTATATTCAGGAATCTCATCGCCGTCAAAAAAGCTGGCTTGAGACGTATATGATTCTTCCTGTTTAAAGAATTCAATGCCGTAAAATTCACAAAGATATTCTAGTTTTTCTTTTATGTTACCGAGAGGAATATTGACAAAGTTTTGATTTGTCTTTTTTCCTAGATTAATATTGCGTTGCAATGTTTCAGCATAGCCAATGACAAGTTTGCCAATTTGATTTTCAATACAGTAGTTAATGATGTAACGGCAAGTCTTGTTGATATAATCATTCACTTTATTATTGCGATTCATAGCAAGCAACGCCTGTTTACGAGTCGTGCCTTTGATTTTTTGCTTATCTTTAATGCTTTGAAGTCTGGCATTTTCTTTGTTAAACCATTGATTTATACTTTTTAATCTCCGCCCATCAATGATGAATGATCTGCCGTCTGATGTGACACAAGTGGCAAAATTGTTTAATCCTAAATCAATTGCCAGTGCTTTTTGGTCATTTAATTCTCTTTGATCTTCAGGCATTTCATATTTGTACTGAATCTCAAAGAACCTGGCGTGATGCTTAGGAATGATTTCAATCTGCTTAATCTTTTTGTCCAGTAACACAGGCGGAATCGTTATCGTGATAGGCTTGTGAGTCTTTTTAAATAGGCGAGAATACGGTATCGTGAATTTGTTGCCGTCTATACGAATCTGGCCAATGATCAGTGAATGAAAGCCATCTTTTTTAAGATATTTTGGAATACTGATAGCTTTGTAGTCATATTTTCCTTGTTTGGCAAGACTGATCAAACCAAAGAAAGATTTAAAGGCTTCATTGACCTTTTTTAAAATTTGCTGTGCCATGTTACTGTTTAACAGCTTATAGTTTTCGTTAGTTTTTGCAAGATGATAGTTTTTCTCATAATTAAGAAATTCCTTGTGTTCAAAATAGTATTGTCTGACATTGTACAATCCGACGTTGTACATGTTCTTGGCAATATGGCACAGTTCTCTAAGAGTCAAGTATTCTTCTTTGGTCAAACCATTTAGCTGTTGTTTGATACAAAAATACATTTTTTCACCTCCCATCTAACTATATGATACTATATTTTACTGAATCTATACTATTTTCAGTAAAATATAGTTAAGGCGATTCATCTCCCACTTACTCCGCTTCGCTTCGTTGAAGTGGGAGTCTTCTCGCCTAATTAAGATAAATTGCGCAAAGGCGTACGGCAATCCTTTTTCCGCCGCCAGCTTCGCTGTTTCCGAACTGGAGCCGAGCAGCCACACGTCCGGTGGCGATTGCACAATCGGCGTTGCCTTGACGCCATAAAGCGGGTGGACAGGTGGAAGCGCATCGTGCAAATACCCAAGCAAGTCATCGATTTGTTCGGGATAACGGTCAACGGAACGCGGCCGGCCGTCTTGGAGCGCCATCGTCGCCCGCGGCATGCCGCCAGGCGCGCGGCCAATGCCGAGATCGACGCGGCCAGGGTTCAGAACAGCCAACACGCGGAAATTTTCGGCCACTTTATAGGCGCTGTAGTGCGGCAACATCACTCCGCCTGAGCCGATGCGAATGCGCGACGTTTTCGCCCCGATGTGTCCAAGCAGCACTTCTGGAGACGAGCCAGCGAGGCTGTTCGCCTCGTGATGTTCGGACACCCAAAAACGCTTGTAGCCGAGCTCTTCGACAAACTGGGCAAGACGGACGGTGTTTTGGAGGGCTTCTTCCGCGGTCATGCCTTCGGCGATTGGTGATTGATCAAGAACGCTGAGCTTTAGCGGCATGATCATTTCTCCTTTCTTTTCCTTGCGGATCAAAATGGTTAGTTCTTATTATGGGGGGTTTCATTTCTGGTTGTCCATTGATTTGCTTTTGCTCTCCAACGGCTGCCAACAAAAAACAGTCCGCCGTTTCAGCCGGCGGATGGCGGTAGACGCCGAAAGACAATGAAAGCCGTCTACAAGTGGATCAGGTCTTTGGGTTCTGCGGCTTCGCGGTCGACTTTTTGGCTTCGCCCCCGTCCGGAAAAGAACGAGGAAAACAGTTGTTTGACGCTGTCAACGATAAAGGAGCATCGTTCATACAGCGCTTCTTTTAAGCTGTCGAGCTGGCGGGTCACTTTGTATTGGGCTGCCTCTTGCGCTTCAAGCCGCTCGATGACCGTCTGATGGAAGACATGTTGCAGCTCCAGTTGTTCCAAGATTTTTTGATACAGCTTTTCTTGCCCTTCGAGGCGGGCGGACATTCCTTCCACCCGTTGTTCGCGTTCGGCTGCTTGCTGTTCAAGCCGACGCGTCGCTTCGCTTTGCACCGTCAACGCTTCGATGACGGCTTGGCGCGCTGCTTCTTCTTTGGCGAACTGCTCCTCCCATGCGCGCCGCTGTTCGAGGTCTATCTGCTCGTGGGCGTTGACCGATCGTTCAAGGCGTGCCAGCGTTTCGGCGAGCTCTGCTTGCTCTCGTTGTCTGGCCGTGAGCAATTGCTCGAGTCGGGCGAACGCTTTCGCCCATTGCTTGCTTTGCTCTGCCTGCTGGTTTTGCTCAGTTCTAGAGGCATCGATCAGGCGTGAAACAGTTTCAGTTAGTTCGCGGTACCATTCAACTTGTTCGATTTGGCTTGACGCCATCATTCCTTTGAGGCTGTCCAGCGCTTCGACGAGACGCCGGCTATGTTCGGCTTGTTCCGTTTGCCCGGCGGCAAGTGAACGCTCGAGGCGGATTAGGGCATCGGCCATTTTCCCGCGATCGTCGGCCTGTTGTTTTCGGTTTTCTTCCGTCACCTGCTCAAGCCGAAGGAGCGCGTCGGCCAACTGTTCAAGCAGTTGGGTTTGCTGCTCAAGCATCTGTTCCGTTTTTGCGCGCCGATAATAAAACACCGAATGAGAGGAGAGAGGCGGAGCTGCACTGTACACGCGCGGGGTCATCTGTTTGTTCATGTAAATCAATGGGCAAAGCCTCCTTTCTGTTTGTCTATGTGGCATCATATGCCGCTGCCGCTCGGTCGGTTTGGGCGGCTTATTTGTGACGTCCCTCTCTCGTTTGGTATAATAAAAGAGAAAAAATGGAAGGAAAGGGTGTTAGGTATGCCAGCTGTCGAATCGAATATGTTTCCGCTTGGCAAACAGGCGCCGCCGTTTGCCCTCACAAATGTCATTGATGGCAGCATTGTTCGTCTTGAAGATGTGAAATCGGACGTCGCGACTGTCATTATGTTCATTTGCAATCATTGCCCGTTTGTAAAGCATGTGCAGCACGAGCTTGTCCGCCTAGCAAACGATTATATGCCCAAAGGGGTGTCGTTTGTCGCCATCAATTCGAACGATGTTGAACAATATCCGGAAGATTCGCCTGAAAACATGAAAAAAGTGGCGGACGAGCTTGGCTACCCGTTCCCATACTTGTATGACGAGACGCAAGAAGTGGCGAAGGCGTACGACGCCGCCTGCACCCCGGATTTTTATATTTTCGACCGTGAGCTGAAATGCGTCTACCGCGGCCAGCTTGATGATTCGCGGCCGAACAATGGCATTCCGGTGACGGGGGAATCGATCCGTGCCGCGCTGGACGCTTTGTTGGCGGGGCGTCCGGTGCCGGAAAAGCAAAAGCCGAGCATCGGCTGCAGCATTAAATGGAAGCCATCCGCGTAAACTGTTGCTTGACTTCTCGTTGTCGAACAGATATGATGAAGAAAGCGCCATTCGTTTGCTGCGGGATCATCGCAAGCCGTGCCGTTGCCGCTCATGGAGCTGGCGCGGCTTTTTCGTTGTCCGCTGTCCGCTTGACAAATTCACACTGGCGCCGCCACGGAGCGGCAAGGATGGATGAGAGGCAGGGCTTCCATTGTTTTTGTTTCTTCTTCGAGTTTTCATAATATATGTTATGTAAAAAAGGAGAAAAGTGAGATGGCGGAAAGACGATATCGAGTGTTTGTGTATGGAACGTTGCTGACCGGCGAGGACAATCATTGTGTTGTAGCTCCTTATGTTCGCGCCGTATGCCCAGGGAAGGTGAACGGCCGTTTGTACAGCGTCGGCCCGTACCCTGCGCTTGTGCTTGGAGAAGAAGGGGAAGTGGAAGGGGAATGGCTGACGGTGACGGAGGAAGGACTCAAAGCGATGGATGAGCTTGAAGACTACGCCGAAGGACGAGATGATAACGAATATGAGCGGGTATGGGTCCGCGACGTCTGCCAGCCGATTGAAGGGTACGTTTACGTGTATTTGCCAAAAAAAGCCGCGGGCCTGCCTGTCATTTCGTCCGGCTCGTGGCGGCGGCGTAAGGAGAAAATGTAACATCCATAGCGGATAGAAAAAGTCAGTCGAGAAGACGATTGTCTCCTTGGCTGGCTTTTTTTGTATAAATATTCACCTTGTTTGAAATCGTTTGCAAAAAAATTCATTATAAAAATACAGAAAAATTGATAAAAAGGGGGTTGCCAAACAAGCTCTCTTTTTCTATAATAAAAGCATGTTAGGAAAATAAACGTTCGAATGTGAGGTAATGTGACATGTCAAAATCGTTCGTTTCCTCTACACAAACGGAGTTGTTGGAGCAAATCAAAGAGACGATCAAGGAAAAAAACGTTGAGCTTCTTCATTTGCAGTTTGTCGACATTGAAGGGATTTTAAAGCATGTGACCGTGACGGCTGAACAGCTTGACGATGTGGTCGAAGGGAAAATCATGTTTGACGGCTCGTCGATCAAAGGTTTTTCGCCGATCAACCGTTCTGACTTGTACTTGTTGCCGGATTTGAATACGTTTGCTGTTTTGCCGTGGACGGTGGAGGAAGGCTATGCAGAAGCCCGTTTCCTTTGCTCGGTGATCAACCCGGACGGCACGCTGTTTGAAGGCGACCCGCGCAATGTGCTGAAAAAAACGATTGAGCGGGCGGCAGAAAAAGGATATACGATTTCGGTCGGGCCGGAGTTGGAGTTTTTCCTGTTCAAAGCCGATGAAAGCGGCAATCCGACGCTCGAGCTTCACGATAGCGGCGGCTATTTCGAACCGTCTCCGAAAGATTTGGGCGAACGTGTCCGCCTTGAAATTTACCGCGCCTTAAAAGCGATGGGCTTTACGATTGAAGCGTCGCACCATGAAGTGGCGGAAGGCCAGCATGAGATCAACTTCAAATACGCCGATGCGCTCGGCGCGGCTGACAATGCGACGACGTACAAATGGGTCGTCAAAACGATCGCCAGCAAGTTTGGCCTCCACGCAACGTTTATGCCAAAACCGGTGTTTGGCATCAACGGTTCAGGCATGCATGTCAACATTTCCCTTTTCAAAGATGGGGAAAATGCGTTCTTTGACCCGAATGATGCGAACCAGTTGTCAGAAACAGCGTACCAATTCATCGCGGGCTTGCTGAAAAACGTAAAACATTTCGCTGCAGTAACGAACCCGCTTGTCAACTCGTACAAACGGCTTGTGCCAGGGTATGAAGCGCCTTGCTACATCGCTTGGTCCGCTTCCAACCGTTCGGCGCTCATCCGCATTCCGGCGAAACGCGGCGTCGCGACGCGCGTTGAGCTCCGTTGCCCGGATCCGTCGGCCAATCCGTATTTGGCGTATGCCATCATCGCTGCTGCTGGCCTTGACGGTGTCGAAAAAGGTTTAACCGCTCCGGCGCCGATTGATGAAGACATCTTCCATATGTCGGAAGAACGCCGTGCGGAGCTTGGCATTGACAACTTGCCGGAAAACTTGGGCGAGGCCATCGCTGCGTTCGAAAGCGGAGAAATCGGCCGCGCGACGCTCGGTGAGCACGTATTCCACGAATACGTGGCGATGAAAAAAGACGAATGGAACAGCTACCGCACGGCGGTTCACGCTTGGGAAGTCGAGCGGTATCAAGGGAAGTTCTGATCGAAAGCCACCATCCAAAAGGTGTCCCGTCGCCATATTCGGGGCGCCTTTTTTCTGCAGGCGGCTGTTTGTCTTGATGGACGGCCGTGCGGCGCCTTCCGTCCGTCGGCCGCCAAGCCGTCGGCGTTCGCAACGTCGTCTTGCGCGCGGGGAGGAAAAAATGACTGCATTTTTTTATTTTTTTAAATTCATAGTTGACATCTATGAATAATGAGATTTAAATTATAAGTAACACGCTCAACTATTGCAAACGGAGGGAAACCAATGAAAAAACTGATCGTTTTTGTGTTTGTAGGATTTATCGCCCAGCTGATTGACGGCTCGCTTGGGATGGCGTACGGCGTCACCTCGTCGACGTTGTTATTGACGTTCGGCATCGCTCCAGCCGTCGCCTCGGCGTCTGTTCATTTGGCGGAAGTGGTGACGACGGCGGCGTCTGGCGCGTCTCATTGGAAGTTCGGCAACGTCGACCGCGGCATGGTCGGCAGGCTCATTATTCCCGGGTCGGTCGGCGCGTTTGTCGGGGCATGCTTTTTAAGCAACTTGCCGGGAGATTTGATCAAACCGTACGTTTCATTGTTTTTATTGGTGCTTGGCTTTTACATTATTTATCGATTTTTGGTATTGAACGGCCGCGCGCCGTCTTCGCCCGGAAAACAGTGGTCCAATAAGCAGCTCGTCCCTCTCGGATTGGCGGCTGGCTTCCTTGATGCGACCGGCGGCGGGGGATGGGGGCCGATCGCGACGCCGGTGTTGTTGGCCAATAAAAGCATGGAAGCGCGCAAGGTGGTCGGCACAGTCGATACGTCCGAATTTGCTGTTGCGCTCTCGGCAACGCTAGGATTCGTCATTTCGCTTGGTTGGGAGCAAGTGAACTGGTACTGGGTGCTGACGCTCATGGCTGGCGGGATCGTCGCTGCGCCGATCGCTGCTTGGCTTGTGCGCAAACTGCCGTCCCATTTGCTTGGGGTGTTGGTCGGCGGGCTCATTATTTTGACGAATGTCCGCACGCTTCTGCACGCCTGGGAGGCGCCGGCGCTGGTGTATCCGACCGTTTATGGCCTCATCGTGATTGGCTGGGCGGCGGCGGTATGGCTGGCGATCCGAAACGGGCGGAAAGGAAAGGCGACTAGCAGGGAGTTGGCGTCGTAAGCATTGGGGTGCTTGACAAACGAAGGTGTCTTTCCGTTGGCGGCAGCGTTGGATGTGAGCGGGTCGAGCATTAGGGAGAGGGAGCTTGTTCGTGCTGCGGAGGGCAATGGTCGACAGCGCCTGCCCTCAAAAATAGTGCGCGGAGCAGTTGTTGCCCCGTTGCCGACAGTGGAAACGAGAAGGCGGCTCTTGCCCTCTGGGCAGGAGCTGCTTTTTTATCAGCCCCTGTAGCGGGAATCCAGTTTCTATGTTAAAATATTCTGCATCATCAACCAAAGGGGGAGAGGGAACATGGCACAACCGATTGACCTAGGCCGCCGCATTTCACTCATCGATTTGTATGATTTGCGCATGCCGCACCGCACCGGTACATACGTGCTGCACGAAGAGAACTTGGCGATCGTGGAAACAGGGCCAAGCCCGTCGACGCCGCATTTACTTGCTGGATTGAAAGCGCTTCATATTGACCCGAGTGAGATCCGCTATATCATCGTTACCCATATTCATTTGGATCATGCGGGCGGTGTGGGGCTGCTTCTTCAGCATTGCCCGAATGCGGTGGTTGTCGTCCATCCGAAAGGGAAGCGGCATTTGGCCGATCCATCGCGCCTCATCGCTGGAGCGAAGGCGGTGTACGGCGCACAGTTTGAGTCGCTCTTTGATCCGATTCTTCCGGTGCCAGAAGAACGATTGATCGTGAAAGAGGACGGGGAAACGTTGGAGTTGAGTGCGGAGCGGACGCTCACCTTTTATGATACGCCGGGGCATGCCAACCATCATTTTTCGATTTATGATTCATACAGCGGCGGCGTGTTCACCGGTGATACGATCGGCGTTTTTTATCCGCAGCTGCAAGAAGCGGGGCTTACGTTTTGCCTGCCTTCCACATCTCCGAACCAATTTGATCCCGAGGCCATGGAGCAGTCGGCGGCAAGGCTGGAGGAGCTGAGGCCGGAACGCATTTATTTTGGCCATTTTGGCATGCTGGATGACCCGCAGGAAGCTTTCCGCCAGCTTCGCGTTTGGCTGCCGAAGTTCGTGGCGGCGGGAAAAGAAGCGGTCGACCGTCATCCGGAAGCGCCGGTTTCCGAGCAGGTGAAAATGGCAGCGCATCGGTTGCGTAACGAGATCATGGCGTTTCTTGACGATCATGGCGTTCCATCTTCATCGTCAGCGCATGCGGCGATCGAGCTTGATTTGCAAGTGTGCGCGATGGGATTGGTTGATTATTGGCAGAAACAACGGTGATCATTTGATTGGCCTGGCCGATTCGGCTAGGTTTCTTTTTTGGCGGGAAAGCGAGGACTGGAAAAACGAGAAAAATTGTTTTTTGTGTGTTTGGTTTTTAGGCGGATCATTTCGTGAAATCGCGGTATATATGTTAGAGTGGAAATAAGCGATCCTGATGCCTGTTGGAGAGAGCGTCAATGAACAAGGAGAGTGAAAGAGTGACACAGAGGCGGTCCGTCATGCATCGCATCGGCGTCGGGCTCATCATCGCATCGTTCGTCGTTTGGGTCGTTCCGCTCATCGCACCATTCTTTCCGTTTTCGACTGCGGCCAAAGCGTCGATCGTTACAGTTGCCATTGTGGCGGCGGAAATCATGTTTTGGATCGGAGGGCTGTTGGTCAGCAAGGAAGCGGCGGCGAAGCTAAAGGAGTATTGGCATCCGAAACATTGGCGAATAAAACGGCGGTTGTCGGATCAAACCAATGATGGAGAACAATGCCAAGACGGATTGCGAGAGATGACAACGATGAAGAAATGAGGTGGTTGCATGCGACGGAGCACAGTGGCGCTTCTCATAGCCGTTGCCGCCCTGTCCGGGGTGCTTTGGCTTGGCGGCCTGGCATTGGCGGTGCAAGACCAGTTTTTTTCGGCCGCCAAGCCGCCGACGAAAGAACAACGGCCGCCAACGGCTGAAACAAGGCAACATGACGAGAAAATAGATATTGTTGCTCTTGGCGACTCGTTGACGCGGGGAACGGGTGATGAAAGCGGAAAAGGGTATGTCGGCTATATGGTCGATGAGCTTCGCCGGCAAACGGACAAACCGATCCGTGTGACGAACTTGGCCATCCGCGGCCTTCGCTCTGACGGACTGCTTCGCCAGCTTGGCCAGCCTGAGATTCAGCGGCAAGTCGCCATGGCCGATCTTATTGTGATGACCATCGGTGGAAACGACTTGTTTCAAGGTGGGGAAGCGTTGAAACTGGATCGAAAGCAGCTGAATGAGGCGAAACGGCGATATGTAGCCAACCTAGACCGCATTTTCGCCGCGCTGCGCCGCTTCAACAGCGGGGCGGTCATCTTTGCGCTCGGCTTGTACAATCCGTTCAGCGATTTAGGCGATGCCAAACGAACGTCGGCCGTTGTGCGCGACTGGAATTTCGCCTCTGCGGAAGTGGCGGCCCGCTATCCAAACGTCGTCGCGGTGCCGACGTTTGATTTGTTTGCCCTCCATGTCAACGACTATTTGTACAGCGACCACTTCCATCCGAATGAAGAAGGGTACAAGCGGATCGGCGAGCGGGTCGCCTCGCTCATTACGTTGACGGAGGAGGACGAGCAGTGAACAAACCGGTGACGTTAGCCGTCAAAGAGCTGCGGAAAACGATTCGCGGCAAGGAAATTATTCAAGGCATTTCATTTGAATTGCATGAGGGGGAAGTATTCGGTTTTTTAGGGCCGAACGGTGCGGGAAAAACGACGACGATCCGCATGCTCGTCGGGCTCATTCGGCCGACGTCGGGGACGGTGGCGATTTGCGGGTATGATCTTCATCGTCAGTTTACTGACGCGATCCGCCAGATCGGCTGCATCGTCGAAAATCCAGAAATGTATCCGTATTTAACAGGTTGGGAAAACCTTGAACATTTCGCCCGCATGATGTCCGGAATCGGTGAAGATCGAATCATGGAAGTGGCGAAGCTCGTCGGCCTTGAACAGCGCATTCATGACCGAGTGGGCACGTATTCGCTCGGCATGCGGCAGCGGCTCGGCATCGCCCAGGCCTTGTTAGGAAAGCCCAAAGTGCTGATTTTGGACGAGCCGACCAACGGCCTTGACCCGGCCGGCATTCGCGAGATGCGCGCCTTCATCCGCTTTTTGGCGGAAAAGGAAGGATTGAGCGTTCTCGTGTCGTCGCATTTATTGAGTGAAATTCAGCTGATGTGCGACCGCGTCGCCATTATGGCGAAAGGACGGCTCTTGGCGATCGACACGGTTGAACGGCTGTTGAATCAACAGGCGCGCGTTGTCTGGAAAGTGGCTCCAATGGATCGGGCGCGGGCGCTGTTGGCGGCAGAAACCGAGGTGCTGCGCGTCGATGAAGAGACGATCGTCACGCCATACGAGCCAGCCAAACTGGCCGCTTGGAACGCCAAGCTTGTCCAAGCCGGCGTCTCGGTTTCGGAAATTGAACCGCGGTTGCCGACCCTCGAAGACTTGTTTATCGAGCTGACAGGGGGCGAAACGATTGAGTAAGCTTGTGTATAATGAAATGTTGAAAATCGTCCGCAAAAAGCGGCTATGGGTGATCGCCGCCATCATTGCGGTGCTCGTCGCCTTGTTTACATACGCCCAATACCGCGAGACGGAAGAGCTGAGAAAACGGCTTGGCACGACCGACTGGCGGACGCAGCTGCAGCAGCAAATCGTCGATTTGCAAAACCGTTTGCAGTCGCCGAGCATGTCTGAGGAATGGCGAAAATACTTGCAAATCCGCCTCAAGCAGCAGCAGTACTACTTAGAGCACAACATTAATCCGTCCGCCCCTGGAGCGCCGACGTTTATGCGCACGTTTATCGAAAACGCCATCGACTTGTTTTTGCCGCTTTTAGTGATGGTGGTGGCGGCCGATTTAGTGTCGTCCGAGGCAAGCGCCGGAACGATCAAGTTGCTTCTCGTTCGGCCAGTGAAGCGGTGGAAAATTTTGTTGAGCAAATATATCGCGTTGCTCCTGTCGGTGTCGCTCATTATGCTGATGGCGGCGGTGCTGTCGTATGCCATCTCCGGACTCGTGTTTGGATATGGCGGCTTCCGTCTGCCGCTATTGACCGGATTTGTCCAGCAAGGAGAGGATCTCAATACAGCGAATGTCCACATGATTCCACAATGGAAATACATTTTAATCGAGCTCGGGCTGGCAGCGTTTGTGAGCGTTGTCGTCGGCACACTGACGTTTATGTGTTCCGTGCTGCTTAAGAGCACGGCGGCGGTGATGGGGATCATGCTGGCAGCATTGATTTCTGGCGCGATTTTGTCGAACATGGTGTCGTCGTGGCATTCGGCGAAATATTTGTTTATGGTCAATTTGCGGCTGACGGATTACATAAAAGGAGCGGCTCCGCCGATTGAGGGGATGACGCTTGGCTTTTCGATGGCCGTGCTGGCTGTCTGGGGGCTTGCAGGGCTTCTTGTCGCTTTTTTTGTCTTTATGCGGCGAGATGTCTATTGAAAACGGCAGAGCGGCGAAAACCCGAGGGCATGTTCCCTCGGGTTTTTTTGGTGAAAGGGGATGGATGACCATTATCTGTTCGGCTGCTTGTCGTGAACGCCGGCGAGTCCAAGCGCGTGATGGCCCCGTAGCAACTGCTCCACGGCCGGCCACTGCTGTTCATCGCAACGGATGAGAAGCACGATATCAGCACCTGTGCGGCTTTGACGGTGCGTCGATCTTCGATTTACCCACCATTTGAGCAAAATACCGATTCCGATGCCTGAAACCGCCCCGATAATTCCCCAAATGATCGGGCCCCATGTCAACACATAGCCGTAAATCGCCCCTAGCAGCATCAAGCACGTTCCTAAAATCGCCGCCAAGTCAAAGAAGCTGAACCCGTTGGCGTGATGGAGCGTATCAAGCAAGCGCGGTGGCTCGGCGCAGCGGTTGAGCGGGATGGCAAACATCTGATGTTCAGCAATCCCTTTTTCTTGAAGCGCTGAAATCGCTAGTTCAACGAATAGCTGGCTCTCGAAAGTGGCAATGACAATCATGAAACGCCTCCCATCAAATCGGCCATACGAACTGTTTCGGCTGAAAGCGGCGCCGCAAATAGTGGGCTAGTTCTTTTTCAAACAACTTGTTGTATTCAACCGCTGATACGTAAGCATCGTAAAAGATGAACGAATAAATCGATGGCAGATAAAGCGCCCACTGCATATCGATGATCTTCGTTGCACAATCGAATCGGCCGGTCAGTGTGTACGTAATCGCTTCGGGCAAGTGGGCGAAATACGATACCAAAATGGTAAAGGTGAAGATAAACAGGCCGGTGATCACTTTATGGACATACAAATGGCCAAGGCCTGGGGCGAGCACCGACCAGACCAGCGCCAGCCAAGGCTCGCGCTTGTCCAAATAATTAATATCCCATATTCCCATTCGGATGGGGGAGATCGGCGCATCTTCACGGTCGGCGAGCAAATACAGCTTGTTCATGTCAACGGAGCCGCGGTAGCTGTCCCAAATGCTGTACATGTAGATGGCCACATAAAACATGAGCCATCGTTCGTCAAGCACCGCTTTTGCCTTTTCAAAATCGCCAAGCAGCGAGTATAATATACCTGTATTGATATGGGCTTTTGTGTTGATAAACAGCTCCCAGAGGATTAACATAAAGGCTGTGGCGTAGCGTTGCTGCATCAAATTGCCGAAACCCGGAAACGAAAAGGAAAAAAAGGCGACGACAAGCGGATGACGCAAATGGAAATGAGTGGTTGTCAATTGCGACAAATGCGCCCGTTTGCGCCGCGCCGGCGGAATGAGTTTCACAAAGCGCCCCCTTTCCTTTACACGGTTGCTGTAGTTTTAGTATAGGAAAAAAGGAGCGGCAGTTATGCAGGTCGTTTCAGAAAAAAGACCAATTTTCATCCGTTAAGGCTAAAAAAACTATTGACTTCGCTTTGAGGTTTATATAAAATATGAATTGTCGCAGGGTAAGACAGCTTGTGTCGGGAAGTAGCTCAGCTTGGTAGAGCACACGGTTCGGGTCCGTGAGGTCGCAGGTTCAAATCCTGTCTTCCCGATTTATCATGGGGCCTTAGCTCAGCTGGGAGAGCGCCTGCCCCGCACGCAGGAGGTCATCGGTTCGAATCCGATAGGCTCCATTTTCCTACGGAGGAATACCCAAGTCTGGCTGAAGGGGGCGGTTTCGAAAACCGCTAGGGGTGTCACAGCCCGCGGGGGTTCGAATCCCTCTTCCTCCGCCATTACATACGAACGTCAACCTGCCGAGTGCCGGCGGGTTTTTTGTTTTTTGCGAGCTGTATGGCAGCCATTTTTCAGGCGGACGACTTGCCTGTTTTTGGTTGAATCGGGTACGATGAAGGGGAGCAGTTTGGGGATTGAGCCGCACTCCGTCTGGTGACGGTCGGAAGTGCTCAGCACAAGGGAGGAGAGGTTATGGCGATTCAACGTTGCATTCGCCGTATCAAAACGGTGCAAATCACCGCCCACAGCCCGATTCACCAAAGCGGCCCGGTGCTCGAGCCCGGGAACTGGCAAGAGTATGATCCGTTTTTGTTGCTGATGGAAGACATTTTTGAGCGAGGAACGTTTGACGTTCATCCGCACCGCGGCATTGAGACGGTCACATACGTGATCAGCGGCGAACTCGAACATTTCGATAGCAAAGCCGGCCGCGGCACGCTCGGGCCTGGAGATGTGCAATGGATGACGGCCGGCCGCGGCGTCGTCCACAAAGAAGACCCCGCTCCCGGATCGACGGTGCACAGCTTGCAACTTTGGATCAACTTGCCGAGCGCGTACAAAATGACCGAGCCGCGCTACCAAAACTTGCGCGCCAAAGACATGCCCGTGCGCAAGGAAGAGGGAGCGACGATCCGGGTCTTTTCCGGGTCATCGAAAGGCGTCAAAGCGCCGACGAAAAACATCGTTCCGGTGACGATGGTCGAAATGACGGTTGAACCGGGAGTTACCGTCGCGCAAGATTTGCCGGGCCATTACAACGGTTTTTTGTATATTTTAGAAGGAAGCGGCACGTTCGGTGCCGACAACACCGAAGGAAAGGCCGGGCAGGCGCTGTTTTTCAGCCGTCACAACCGCGGCGAGGAAACGGAGCTAAACGTGACCGCTCGCGAAAAACTCCGTCTCCTTCTTTACGCCGGTGAGCCGGTGAACGAACCGGTCGTTGCCTACGGGTCGTTTGTCATGAACACACCGGAGCAAATCCGCGAGGCGATTCGTGATTACCAGGAAGGGCGGTTTGGACAGTAATGCAGGAAAGAGCCGATCATTTTTTCGGCTCTTTCTTTTTTGCTATGATAATCATCGATAGCAAGCTATTCATTGTACAGGAGGGTGTGTACAAGATGAATCCCGTTATCGAAACGATTTTGCAACATCGCTCGATCCGTCGCTTCGAAGATCGGCCGCTCACGGATGAACAAATTCGTACGATCGTTGAATGCGCCCAAGCGGCGTCGACGTCAAGCTACATTCAGGCGTACTCGATCATTGGGGTGAAAGATCCGGAGAAAAAACGGAAGCTCGCCGAGCTTTCGGGAAATCAGTCTTATGTCGAGCATAACGGCCATTTCTTTGTCTTTTGCGCCGATTTTCATCGCCATGAACTCATCGGGGAGCTTGAAGGAAAAGACGTGATCCCGTCGCTTGAGAGCACGGAAAAGTTTATGGTGGCGCTCATCGATACCGCGTTAGCGGCGCAAAACGCCGCCATCGCCGCCGAGTCGATGGGGCTTGGCATCTGCTATATCGGCGGATTGCGCAACAACTTGCCGGACGTGTGTGCGCTCTTAAACGTGCCAAAACGAGTCATTCCGCTGTTTGGCCTTGCCGTCGGTTATCCGGCGCAAACGCCGGACCGCAAGCCGCGGCTGCCGTTTGCGCACGTTTATCATGAGGACGAATACAACCAAGATCGCGCTCCGTTCCTCGAACAGTTGCAGCGCTACAACGACACGGTTTCGGCGTATTATGAGCAGCGGACAAACGGACGCCGCCGCGATACATGGACCGGGCAGATGGCCGATATGCTGAGCCGCTCGGTCCGGATGTACATGAAAGAATTTGTCGAGGGGAAAGGGTTTAATTTACGGTAGTGGACTAGCTCAGCTTAATGAGGGAAAGAGGCATCTGTTGCTGAAGAGACGAGGAGCCATGCTCATAGATAGGTGAAGAATCTATTGTTGATGTTTATCGACGTCGGCTTGATCATCCCGGTCATGCCGACGTTTATTCGGCAGTTGGGATGATCGGGAGGGACGGTCGGCCTGCTTGTCGCTGTTTTTTCCTTTACCCCATTTCTTTTTCCGCATCGGCTGGCCGAATGGCCGATGCCACAGGGCGGAAGAAAGTGATTTTTATGCCTGGGTGGGGAGTAACACTTATTTATCTTAATTAGGCGAGAAGACTCCCACTTCGACGAAGCGAAGCGGAGTAAGTGGGAGATGAATCGCCTTAACTATATTTTACTGAAAAAATAGTATAGATTCAGTAAAATATAGTATCATATAGTTAGATGGGAGGTGAAAAAATGTATTTTTGTATCAAACAACAGCTAAATGGTTTGACCAAAGAAGAATACTTGACTCTTAGAGAACTGTGCCATACTGCCAAGAACATGTACAACGTCGGATTGTACAATGTCAGACAATACTATTTTGAACACAAGGAATTTCTTAATTATGAGAAAAACTATCATCTTGCAAAAACTAACGAAAACTATAAGCTGTTAAACAGCAACATGGCACAGCAAATTTTAAAAAAGGTCAATGAAGCCTTTAAATCTTTCTTTGGTTTGATCAGTCTTGCCAAACAAGGAAAATATGACTACAAAGCTATCAGTATTCCAAAATATCTTAAAAAAGATGGCTTTCATTCACTGATCATTGGCCAGATTCGTATAGACGGCAACAAATTCACGATACCGTATTCTCGCCTATTTAAAAAGACTCACAAGCCTATCACGATAACGATTCCGCCTGTGTTACTGGACAAAAAGATTAAGCAGATTGAAATCATTCCTAAGCATCATGCCAGGTTCTTTGAGATTCAGTACAAATATGAAATGCCTGAAGATCAAAGAGAATTAAATGACCAAAAAGCACTGGCAATTGATTTAGGATTAAACAATTTTGCCACTTGTGTCACATCAGACGGCAGATCATTCATCATTGATGGGCGGAGATTAAAAAGTATAAATCAATGGTTTAACAAAGAAAATGCCAGACTTCAAAGCATTAAAGATAAGCAAAAAATCAAAGGCACCACTCGTAAACAGGCGTTGCTTGCTATGAATCGCAATAATAAAGTGAATGATTATATCAACAAGACTTGCCGTTACATCATTAACTACTGTATTGAAAATCAAATTGGCAAACTTGTCATTGGCTATGCTGAAACATGGCAACGCAATATTAATCTAGGAAAAAAGACAAATCAAAACTTTGTCAATATTCCTCTCGGTAACATAAAAGAAAAACTAGAATATCTTTGTGAATTTTACGGCATTGAATTCTTTAAACAGGAAGAATCATATACGTCTCAAGCCAGCTTTTTTGACGGCGATGAGATTCCTGAATATAATGCCGACAATCCAAAAGAATATAAGTTCAGCGGCAAACGTATTAAGCGCGGCTTGTATCGAACAAAGTCTGGCAAACTAATTAATGCTGATGTCAATGGCGCATTAAACATCTTAAAGAAAAGTAAAGCTGTAGACCTGAGTGTCTTATGCTCTAGCGGCGAAGTGGACACGCCTCAAAGAATAAGGATTGCTTGAAGCAGTCAAACTTCTTTGGAAGCCCCCACTTCAAATTTTCGCTAGAAAATTAAGTGGGGGTAGTTCACGGATGTTTTGGCAAGAGTAAACTTAGTTGGCGCTCCATCGAAGAGAAAGCGGCAAGATCACCTGTCTTTTGTTTGTCGCCGTTTGACGGTTGCCGTTTTGTTAAGCACCAAAATAAGCTACGCTCCATTTGTCTTAACGGCAAATGGAGCGTAAGTGATATTCGATAATTTCTTCGATTTGTGAAGGAGATAGCTTGCCAGGTTGCATGATGCCGTGCATCGCTAAGCCGTCAACCAATGCGTATAGGCGCTCTGTTTCCAACTCAATCGACACATCAGACCTTAACAGCCCGAGATCGCGCAACAGTTCAAGCAGCCTTTTCATGGCCGTTTGCAACTGATGGTATATTTGTTCGCTCAGTGGTTGGAGTGCGGGATCCCAAAGTGCCCTTTGTGTAAAAACAAGCCACACCTCCATTTCTTTTTTGGTTTCATCGGTTAACGGCAGAAGTTCAAGGAGACAACGCTTGACTCCTTCAAGGGGCGGGATGGAGGGAGGGATGACCTCAACCCGCTCCCGCACCCGTTCAGAGACAAGCTTCATCGAAAAGGCTAACAACTCCGATTGGGAAGTAAAATAATAGCGCAGCGCCCCGGCGGACATTCCTGCCTCTTTAGCGATATTTCGCACGGTTGCTTTTTCGATGCCGTCCCGCATGATCACGGTCCATGTCGCTTCTGCAATTCGTTTCCTCTGCTTTTCGTGATCTACTATTTTGGGCATATATCTAGTGTAACACAGTTGTTTTTTTAATACAATTGTGTTACTATTTTTTTGACACAAATGTATTAAAAAGGAGGCGGTCCATATCATTGGTTGGCTGATTATCGCATGTGAAGTGCTGTTTTGGGTGTTCGTCATATCCGGATTGTTCACGCGTTATATGTTAAAATGGAAAATGACCAGTGTATGCCTTTTTTTATGCACCATTTTGGCAGATCTTATTTTACTAGTTGTGTCGGTTGTAGACTTAGCGCACGGGCAGACAGCGAAGTTATCCCATTCATTGGCAGCTGTTTATATCGCTGTGTCCGTTGTGTATGGACGTCGCATGATCCAATGGGCAGATAATCAGTTTGTTCACCTTTTTTTGAAAATGCCTAAGCCGAAAAAATCTCTTCTCTTCGGGAAGGAGCATGCAAAGCACGAACGCCTAGGGTGGTATCGTCACCTGGGGGCTTGGGCGATCGGTCAAGCGATTTTGTTGGCCATGGTTTGGTTCGTAGGCGATATGTCGAAAGCGAAAGAACTGTTGGTGATGGCAGGCCGTTGGACGTTGGTTTTGGTGGTTGATTTTGTCTGGAGTTTCAGCTATACAGTATGGCCGCGAAAAGAACCGAAGGAGACACTGGCAAAACCAAGAAGTTGGTAGAGGAAGGGAGAGAAATGGCGTGAGTTCCATCGAGCGGTTGGCGCAATGGATTCGCGAGGCTGACACGATTGCTGTCCTGACCGGGGCCGGGATGAGCACGGAGTCCGGCATCCCTGATTTTCGCAGCGAAAACGGCCTTTACGCCCAAGAAGACCATGTTGAATATTATTTATCAGAGCATTATTACAAAAAAGATCCGGTTGATTTTTGGCGTCGATTCAAGCGGATGTTTTCATTAAAAATGATGGGAGGCTTTGCGCCGAATGAGGGGCATCGGTTTCTCCGTTGGCTTGAGGAGATGGGCAAGACGGTGACGATTTTGACGCAAAATATTGACGGGCTGCATACGAAAGCGGGGAGCACAAATGTCATTGAGCTGCACGGCACGTTGCAGACGGCGACATGCCAGTCGTGCGGCGAGATCTATGATTTAGCATTCATCAATCGCAGTGACGTTCCGCGCTGCGGCAAGTGCGAGACGATTTTGAAGCCGGATGTCGTCTTGTTTGGCGGACTCGTGCCGCGCATGGAAGAAGCGTTTGCCGCGGCGGCTGCCAGCGACTTGTTGCTGGCGATGGGAACAAGTCTGGAAGTGGCTCCCGCCAACCAAATTCCGTTCTACGTCGCCGCCGAGTCGCCGGCGACAAAGAAAGTATTGATCAACAAAACAGTGACAAGAATGGACGGGATGTTTGATCTTGTCATTTATGGCGGGATTGGGGAAACGGTTCAACATGTACGTCGGTATATGCAGGTTGAATAATAGGACTTTATGGCCGCATTGGTTGCAATATATTATTTTTGAAGCTTTCCCATTTGCAGCTTTTACCAAGGATTGGATCGACTGTCGGGCGACCGAACAATGCCGCTTCCAGGCCCATAGATGGGTCTGTGAAGCAGGCGGTTGTTCGATCTTCCGTCACGCCTTGGCGCGACGGAGGCAAGCGGTTGCATCTCTTTGAAAAAAACAACTTCTTGGACAAAAAAACGTAAAAACAGCATTGTACTTTTCAGAACATTCCGATATAATAAAGATGACATACCAACCGGTTGGTATTTAGAGATAGGGGTTCAGGCGCAACGAAAAACGGAGGGGACAATCATGCATTTGCGATTAACGGATGAACAACGCATGGTGCAAAAAGCGATCCGCAAGTTTGTCGAAAAAGAATTGATGCCGCTCGAAAATGAAGTATTGCGCAACGAACGGGAAGGGAAGCCTGGGCTTCCGCCCGAAAAATTAAAAGAGCTGCAGCTCAAAGCGAAAGAATCGGGTTTTTGGGGGATCAACACGCCGGAAGAATACGGCGGCGCAAATTTGGGCCACGTCATGCAGGCCATCGTGCTCATGGAAGTATCGAAAACGTTCGTTCCGTTCCAGTTTGGCGGATCGGCGGACAATATTTTATATTACGCCAACGAGGAGCAAAAGAAAAAATATTTGATTCCAACGATCAACGGCGAGAAAAAATCGTGCTTTGCCATGACCGAGCCGGGAGCGGGGTCCGATACGCGCAACATTCAAATGACAGCGATCAAAGATGGGAACGAATGGGTGTTAAACGGGGAGAAGACATTCATTACCGGCGGCAATGACGCTGATTTTGTCATGGTCATCGCCATTACGGACAAAGAGCGGCACCAGGCTTCCAAAGGCCGCGAAGGGGTGACGTGCTTCATCGTCGACCGCGAGATGGGCTGGCGTTCGGAACCGATACATACGATGGGGCCAGCGACACCGGCCAGTCTCATTTTCGAAAATGTGCGCGTGCCCGAGGAAAACATTTTAGGCGAACTGCATCATGGCTATCAACTGGGGCTTGAGTGGATCGGCTACGCCCGCTGGGTCGTCGGCGCCCGTGCAGTCGGAGCGGCGGAGCGGCTGCTGCAAATGGCCATCGACTATGCGAAAGAGCGTGTCACATTCGGCAAACCGATCGCCGAACGACAAGCGATTCAATGGATGATCGCCGATTCGGCGGTGGAAATCGAGGCGGCGAAATGGCTCGTGTTGAACGCGGCGTTTACGCTTGATCAAGGGGAAGACAATCGCCATTTAGCATCAATGGCGAAACTGTTTGGCGCCAACATGGGCAACCGCGTTGTCGACCGGGTGTTGCAAATCCACGGTGGGATGGGCTATACGAAAGAAATGCCGATCGAGCGCTGGTACCGTGAAGCGAGATTGTGGCGCATTTACGACGGCACGGATGAAATTCAGCGCCTCATTATTGCCCGCAATTTGATCAAAGGGCACGTTAAGCTTGGGCAGTTCATCTAAAAAAATGAAAGCGTTGTCGAAAGGGAGGAGAAAGCGATGATTCAACGATTTGCTGGAAGAGTGGCGTTTGTGACCGGAGGGAGCCGCGGCATTGGCAAGGCGATTGTCACCCGTTTTGCCGAAGAAGGAGCGAAAGTGGCGTTCATTGATTTAAATGCAGAAGCCCTTGAAGCGACGGCTGCAGAGCTGCGGGAGAAAGGGTATGACGTTTACGCCAAGGTGGCGAGCGTCACCGACCGTGAACAAGTAGAAGCGACGATGCAAGAGGTCGTCGATCAGTTCGGTTCGCTCGATATTCTTGTCAATAACGCCGGGGTCATTCGCGACAACTTGCTGTTTAAAATGACCGATGACGATTGGCAAACCGTCATGGACGTCCATTTGAAAGGGGCGTTTTACTGCGCCCGCGCCGCACAAAAATATATGGTCGAAAAAGGGTACGGGCGCATCATCAACATTTCGTCGACGTCAGCGCTCGGCAACCGCGGCCAGGCGAACTATTCGGCGGCGAAAGCCGGCATCCAAGGATTTACGAAAACGCTGGCGATCGAGCTTGGCAAATTCGGCATCACGACGAACGCCGTCGCTCCCGGGTTTATTGAAACCGATATGACGAAAGCAACGGCTGAGCGGCTTGGCATTTCGTTTGAGCAACTCATCCAAGCGAGCGTCGCCACCATCCCGGTCGGACGCAGCGGGCGTCCGGAAGACATCGCCCATGCCGTCGCCTTTTTCGCCGATGAGCGATCGTCGTTTGTCAACGGCCAAGTGCTGTATGTCGCCGGCGGTCCGAAATGTTGAACACAAGGGGGGGCGAACATGTATCAGCATGACATCGGAAGACGGTCGACGAAAGTAAAAAACGTCGTTGAGCGCGGGGCGGTGAAAAAGTTTGCCGAAGCGATCGGCGACCCGAATCCTATTTATTGGGATGAAGAAACAGGGAAGCGGTCGCGCTACGGGCGCAATATCGCCCCGCCGACGTTTCCGCGCGTGTTTGACTACGGCGTCATTGAAGGATTGAAGCTGCCGGCAAAAGGGCTCATCCACGGCGAGCAGCGTTTCCATTACGAGCGCCCGCTGTTTGTCGGCGAAGAGCTGTATTGCTATGCGGAAGTGAAAGATTACTATGAAAAGCAAAGCAGCATGGGCCTGCTCGGCTTTTTGGTCATCGCCAACAACGGCGAAGACCCTGATGGGAATCTCGTTTTTACTTCGACCTCGACGATCATTATGAACGAGGCGGTTAGAAAGGCGATGAGCGTATGACGACGATCCGTGATTGGCAAGTGGGGCAATCGCTTCCCGAAGTGACGCTTCCGCCGGTATCTCGGCTTGACTTAATCAAATATGCCGGCGCATCCGGCGATTACAATCCGATCCATACGATTGATGAAGAGGCGAAAAAAGCGGGACTGCCAGGCATTATCGCCCACGGCATGTGGACGATGGGGAATCTGGCTAAGCTGTTCACCCCTTATTACGAAGAAGGGTTTGTTCAAGACTATTTCGTCCGCTTCCAGTCGATGGTGTTTTTAAACGACGTCATCACCTTAAAAGCAACGGTGAAGGAAAAAGGAGACAAGACGATTCGTTTTGACGTTGCTGCTGTCAACCAACATGGCAAAGACGTCGTCAAAGGCGAAGTTCTATTCTCGCTATATGAGTAAAGCGGCTCCGGCGGCAGCCGCCATGCGCGGTTGCCGGAGTCCATAGACAAAGGGGATGAGGAGGGGGCAGAGTGAAACGGGATGCTGTCATTGTGTCGGCCGTACGAACGGCCATCGCTCGCCAAGGAGGGGCTTTGGCGACGCTGCCGGCGCATATTTACGGGGCGGAAGTGATCAAGGAAGCGATGCGGCGGGCCAACATCGGACCGGAGCTTGTCGATGATGTCATTATGGGCAATGTTTTAAGCGGGGGCGGCAATATCGCCCGGCTGACGGCGTTGCAAACCGGCCTGTCGCTCGAGCTGACGGGGCTGACGGTCGATCGCCAGTGCGGATCAGGCATTAACGCCGTCAATTTAGCGGCGCAAGCCATTTGGGCCGGCGATGGAGATGTGTATATCGCTGGTGGGGTGGAAAGCATGAGCCGCGCGCCGTATTTGATGGATCGGCCGGAAAAGCCGTACAGCTCGACGCCGCCCAGTTTCCGCAAATCGCAGCTGTCGCCGAAAGAAATCGGCGACCCGCCGATGGGCATCACGGCGGAAAACTTGGCCAAAAAGTACGGCATCAGCCGCGAAGAACAGGACGCGTTCGCTTTGCGCAGCCAGCAGCGCATGGCGCGCGCCATGCAGGAAGGGCGGTTTGACGAGCAAATCGTGCCGATTGCCGTTCCAGTGAAAAAAGGTGAACCGTTCGTCTTCGATACGGACGAACATCCGCGCCCGAACACGACAATGGAAGCGTTATCGAAGCTGCCGCCGGCGTTTTTGGAAGGCGGAACGGTGACGGCCGGGAACAGTTCTGGATTGAACGACGGAGCGTCGGCGCTCGTCATCATGTCGCGGGAAAAAGCAGAGGAGCTTGGCTTAAAGCCGCTTGCCGTCATCCGCGCCTATGCGGTTGCCGGAGTGGATCCGAACATCATGGGCATCGGCCCGGTGCCGGCGACAAGAAAAGTGCTCGCCAAAGCCGGACTGACACTTGATGAGATGGACATAATTGAAATCAATGAAGCGTTCGCCGCGCAAGTGATCGCCTGCGACCGCGAGCTTGAGATAGATCCGGAAAAAGTGAATGTCAACGGCGGCGCCATCGCCCACGGCCATCCGCTCGGCGCGACGGGGGCGATTTTGATCACCAAAGCGGTGTATGAACTGAGGCGCCGCGGCGGAAAATACGCGCTTGTTACCGCGTGCATCGGCGGCGGCCAAGGCATCGCGACGATTATTGAGAGAGAATGACGCATTGGAGACTGTGGAGGATGAAAGAAAGATTAAGGGAAGTCGCCATTGAGTTGTTTGAACGCAAAGGATTCAAAGAAACGTCGGTGCAGGAAATCGTCGAAACAGTCGGGGCAACGAAAGGAGCCTTTTATTACTATTACAAAAGCAAAGAAGAGCTGCTCTGCGATATTTGTATTTCTTATTTGGATGATTTGTTGCTGCAGCAGGAGCACATCCTCGAAAACGCAGAGACAAGCTGCACGGAGAAGCTGCGGGAGATCGTCTATATGGTCATCCGCAACATTCGCACGCGGAAGAAAAGCGCCCGCATTTTCTTCCGCGAAATGCGGCATTTGGCTGATGACCATTTGGCGGAAATCCGCGCCAAGCGGCGGGAGTTCCGCAAACGGTATGAACAGCTCATTCAGGACGGGATTGCTCACGGCGAGTTTAAGCCATCCCTCAACGCGGAAATGATCACCTTCGGCCTGCTTGGGATCACGAACTGGAGCTATTACTGGTTTCAACCGGATGGGAGCGTTTCGGAAGAAGAGCTGACCGATATTTACGTTGATTTTATTTTAAACGGCATTCGGACGTCCAATGGGAACGTGGAGATGGACAAAGGAGCAGAGGGGCCGCTGAACTGATGGATTGGTTGTTTCGCTGATTAGGTTGAGCGGCAGACAAGGGGGGATCGGGATGGAGTTGTTCATTCAGCAACTGTTAAATGGGTTGACGGTTGGAAGCGTTTACAGCCTCGTTGCATTAGGGTTGACGCTCGTTTACGGCATTTTGCATATTCCCAACTTCGCCCACGGCGCACTGTATATGATGGGCGGTTATGTGACGCTGACGGCCATGACGAAGCTCGGGCTGCCGTATGCGTTGGCCGTTGTTGTGTCGATGATTGTTGTCGGGCTGCTTGGCGTCTTGATGGAGCGGCTGGTGTTTTATCCGCTTCGCGACGCGCCGCCTCTTCATGATAAAATCGCAGCGATCGGGATCTTGCTGTTTTTGGAAGCGTTCGCCCAGTTCGTCTGGGGGGCGGACTATCAGACGATGCCGACCCCATATGGCGACGTTGTCAGCATGTTTGGCTTGACCTTGACGGTTCAACGCATTCTCATCATCGCATCCGCTGTCATCATCATGATCTTGCTTTACCTCTTCTTGAAAAAGACGTTCATCGGAGCTTCCATCATCGCGATGGCGCAAAACCGCGAAGGGGCGAATTTAGTCGGCATCAATACGAATAAAGTCGCCATGTTGACGTTTCTTCTTTCCGGCAGTTTGGCCGCGCTCGCCGCATCGCTCGCTTCACCGATCAACCTTGTGTTTCCCGGCATGGGCCATCTCGTCATCTTGAAAGCGTTTGTCATTATCATTCTCGGCGGCATGGGGAGCATCCCAGGCGCCATTGTCGGCGGTTATATTTTAGGATTCAGCGAGAGCTTGGGGGCGACGTACGTGTCGAACGACTACAAAGACATTATCGCCTTCGCCATTCTCGTCATCATTTTAACATTCAAACCGAACGGACTGTTTGCCAAGGAGGGACGTTGATGGCCATTTTCGAAAAACGGCGCCTATGGCTGGCTGTCCTCATCGCGCTGGCGATTCTTTTTCCGCTTTTGGTCACAAATGGGTATTATTTGCATATGATGACCATTTCCTATATTTGGATGATTGCGGTATATGGTTTGAACTTGTTTACCGGCTATACCGGCTACCTGTCTCTCGCCCACGCTGGTTTTTTTGCGATCGGCGCCTATTCGCTCGGCATTTTGACGGTAAAAGTCGGTTGGCCATTTTGGCTCGCTTTCGTATCGGCTTGCTTGTTGACAACGTTGATTGGCGTTTTCGTCGGCCTTGTTGCACTGCGGACGAAAGAGCACTTTTTCGCCATTTATACGCTTTGTGTCGGCTACATTATCTATTTGATCATTGACAAATGGGACAGTTTAACCGGCGGGGTGCGCGGGTTTATTGGCATCCCGGCGCCGGCGGACATCGGTCCGCTCTCGTTTCAAACGCCCGTCGCCCAATATTATTTGGTGTTATGTTTCTTGGTTGCGGTGATCTTTACCATGTACTGCCTTGTCTATTCGTTGACCGGGCGGACGTATATCGCCATTCGCAACAGTGAGGAGCTCGCGTTGACGCTTGGCATCTCGACGATGAAAAACAAACTCGCCTCGTTTGTTCTGTCGGTCTTTTTTACATCGCTTGCTGGAGCGCTGTACGCCTCGTTTATCCGCTTTCTTGGTCCGGACATTGCGTATGTCAGCGTCATGTTCGACTTTTTAACGTATTTGCTTGTCGGCGGGATCCGTACGCTCGCTGGTCCAGTGGTCGGTACGCTGCTGATTACGTTTTTGTCCCAACAATTGCAGTTTTTGCAAGATTACCGGATGTTGATTTTCGGTCCGGTGCTGACGTTGCTCATCATCTTTTATCCACACGGCATGGCAGGGGGGATCATCCGTTTGAAAGCCAAGCGTGAAGAAGCGCGCCGCCTTAAGTTGGACACCAAACGAGCGGCCGCTGAACTGGCCGCCGCCTCGCGCCAAGAGCGGAGCGAACGATATGTAAAGGAGGGATGATGATGCTTTTACACGTCGAACGGTTGACGAAGCGGTTTGGTGGGCTTCTAGCGGTCAACGATGTCACGTTTTCCGTCGAACAAGGGAAAATCAACGCCATCATTGGCCCAAATGGAGCCGGCAAATCGACGTTTTTCAACTTAATCAGCGGCTTGTACCGGCCGACGTCGGGGACGATTGTGTTCAAAGGGCGCGATATTACCCGACTGCCGGCGAACGAACGAGCGAAACTTGGCATCGCCCGCACGTTTCAAACGACTCACTTGTTTGAACAGGCGACGGTGATTGACAACGTCATCATCGGCCATCGTCTCCGTACGTCATCCAACTTATTTGATGCCATTTTGCGCACGAAACGGCATCGCCGCGAAGAGCAGGCGTGCAAAGAAAAAGCGATGGAAGTGCTCGACTTTGTTGGATTGACCGATGTGGCGGATCGGATCGTGGCCAATCTATCGCAGGAGCAGAAAAAGCGGGTGGCGTTCGCGCTTGCCTTGGCGACCGATCCGGAGCTCGTTTTGCTTGACGAGCCAGCTGCCGGCATCAACCCGGATGAAACGGAAGGGCTTGAGGAGTTGATCGTCAAAATGGTAGAAGGCGGCCTGACCGTTTGCCTCATTGAGCACAAAATGTCGATGATCATGAAACTTGCCGACCGCATTATGGTGTTAAACTACGGAGAAAAAATCGCGGAAGGAACGCCTGAGGAAGTGCGGAACAACGAGGCGGTCATTCAAGCGTATTTAGGAGGGAGCGCCAGTGCTTGAAGTTGCAAACGTATCGGTCCGCTATGGGAGTTTTACCGCCATTCGTGATGTGACGTTTTCCGTCAAGCGCGGGGAAATCGCTGTCTTGCTTGGCGCCAACGGAGCAGGAAAAAGCACATTGTTTCGCGCGATCAGCGGGCTGCACAAGCCAGCGCAAGGGGAAATCCGCCTTGATGGCGAGCGCATCGATTCGCTGCCGCCCGACCGCATCGTTCAGCGCGGCGTCGTGCAGTGTGCAGAAGGACGCAAACTGTTTCCTGGCATGAGTGTATATGAAAATTTGCTGATGGGCGCTTACGTTCATCGAAAGGATAAACAAGGCATCCGCCGCTCGATGGAACATGTATATGAGTTATTTCCCATTTTGCGTGAAAAGCAGAATGAGCCAGCCGGATCGTTAAGCGGCGGCCAGCAGCAAATGCTCGCTATCGGACGCGCCTTAATGTCGCGCCCTGTCGTACTTTTGCTTGACGAGCCGTCGGTCGGGCTCGCTCCGCTCATTGTCGAGCAAATGTTTGCGACCATCCAACAAATTAACGCGGAAGGAACGACCATCTTGCTTGCCGAGCAAAATGCCCATGCCGCGTTGTCGATCGCTAACCGGGGTTACGTGTTTGAAAATGGAACGATCGTGGCTTCCGGGACGGCGGAAGAGCTGCTGGCCAACGACAATGTCCGCAAGGCGTACATTGGTGCATGATACACCTCATCCTGTCCACGAGTGAAAGCAAGGAGAGGAGATGGCGCTGAAAGGAGGTGAATAACGGCTGTGCTAAATATTATCTAAATATTCAAAATAATAAATAATCAATAGGGGGGAATAGAATGAAAAAAAGAAAATGGTCAATCGCTGTTATGATCGCGGCCATCATGATGTTGATGCTTGCGGCGTGCAACAATTCGCCAAGCAGCAATAACGCCAACGGCGGAAACAATAGCGGAGGAGGAGGCGGTGAAACGGGTACGGTCAACATCGGCTACAGCGGCCCACTGAGCGGCCCGGCTGCCTATTATGGCCAACGGACGTTAAACGGATTGAAAATGGCGGCAGAAGAGATTAACAATAACGGCGGCTTTGAGGTGAAAGGAAAGAAATACAAAATCAATCTCGTCCCATTAGATGACAAATATTTGCCAAACGAAACGGCGGCGAACGCCAAACGCCTTGTGCAAGAGCATCATACGCCGATCATTTTCACTCCGCACAGCGGCGGCGTCATGGCGCTGCAAGTGTTCAACCAAACGGACAATTTCATCATCGCGGCGTATACGAGCGAGCCGAAAATTACACAAACGGGCAATAAGCTGACCGTGCGCATTCCGCCGCGCTATGACGGCTACATCCCGACTTTTACCGATTATGCCATGAAGCATTTCGGCAAGAAACTCGCCGCCTTGCCGACGGCGACGCAATACGGGAAAGACTGGACGGAAAAACTGTTGCCGTATTGGGAAAAACAAGGCGGAAAAGTCGTCTACAAATCATCGATTGACTTTACGAAAGACACCGACTTCTTTACGATTGTCACGAATGCATTGAAAGAAAAACCCGATGTCCTGTTTATCGGCGGCGCTTCGGAGCCGACGGCAAAAGTGGCGAAACAAGCGCGCGAGCTGGGCTTTAAAGGCGGATTCATTATTATGGACCAAGCGAAGCTTGACGAAATGAAGCGAGTGACCGGTTCTTATGATATGTTGGAAGGTTCAATCGGCGTCATGCCGCTTATCGAGTCAGACGAACCGGCCGTTCCGGAGTTTGTGAAAAACTATCGGGCGAAGTTCAATGAAGATCCGGGATCGGAAGCCGCTTACAACTATTTGGCGCTTTACGCGTTCGTCGAAGCCATGAAAGCTGCCGGTTCGGTTGACGACCCGCAAGCGATCCGTGAACATATGAACGACGGCTTAAAAAACATTCCAGCCGAAAAGAAAGTGTATAACGTCCCAAGCATCGGCGACGATGGCGGTTTTGAATCGGAAATCGTCGTGGCCGCGGTGGAAAATGGAAAAATTGTGCCGATTGAGTTAATCCAACAATAATCAACGATGCAGATTGACAAGCAGAGGAATCCGATCATCGGGCTTTCAATGGGACTGCTCTTTGCATGAGCCCTGAAACGCGCATCCCGTAGATGGAGCGGCATAGGGATAAGCCATACAGAGGCTGTCTGAAAAGGTCATCACGCGACTTTTCCAGACAGCCTTTTCCATTTCCACATTATGACGTTTTTTGATTCATTATAGGTACTGTGGGTACGCCTCTTAGGGTGTCTTTGACCGGGCAGACACGTTCAACGTGTTCAATCAAGGCTTGGACGTTTTTTGGATCGGAAGGAGAGTCAATATCAATATGGTAGCGAATTTCTAAGAATCCAGGCCGAACGTCCGCTTTCTCCATAAAGCCATCGGGATCTAAATCCCCTTCTACGTGTACTTGGACTCCTTTCAGTTCGACCCCGTGATGGCTGGCAAACAGAGAGACCAGTACATTGATGCAACCGCCCAGTGCAGCTAGGACCAGCTCTACGGGATTCGGTCCCTGATCAGTGCCTCCCAAGGCTGGGGGTTCGTCAATGATGACTTGCTTGCCGTTAATGTCAGCCACTGAGCGTACTCCTTCGCCAGACCATTTGACATCAGAGGAAAAGGTGAGTTTAGGCATGAAAAAACCTCCTGACAAATACGAATAGTGGATAAATTAAGAATAATACATAAATACCTATTTGACAAGTAAGAATTAAAGAAAATGGAGGTGACAGAAAGAAGAATGAATACAGTGTTGATCGGATTGTCGCTCGGTGCAACCACTTTCGGTTGGGTTCTCTCTTAATACTCATCTAATAAAACTATGTTCTAAATAATCAACAAAACAAATAGAAAAATTTCCAATCGTGCGATAAAATAAAGTTATTCCGCCACCTAGCGAATACAATCAAACAAGGGGAGAGACCGGCGATGCGGGAGATGGCCATCGGCCTTGTCGCTTCGTTCTTTTTTGCTGTCACGTTCATCTTGAATCGTTCCATGGAATTAGCTGGCGGCAGCTGGCTGTGGAGTTCGTCGCTTCGCTTTTTCTTTATGGCGCCGCTGCTATTTGTCATCGTTCTTTTCCGCCGCAACATCCGCTCGGTTTGGCATGACATCAAGCGCCATCCGCGGGTGTGGATCACCTGGGGGACGGTCGGATTCGGCTTGTTTTACGCGCCGCTCACCTACGCGGCCGCCTACGGGCCGGGGTGGCTTGTGGCCGGGACATGGCAGTGCACGATTATGGCTGGTGTTCTGCTTAGCCCGCTGTTTACGAAAACCATCGAAACGCAAAACGGAACGATGTCCGTGCGCCGTCCGATTGAAAAACGAGCGCTCTTCATTTCGCTTTTGATTTTGTTCGGCGTCGTTCTGATCCAGTTCCAGCAAGCAGGCCGCCTGACATGGAACGAAATGGCATTGGGGGTCTTTCCTGTGCTCCTTGCCGCGTTTGCGTATCCGCTTGGCAATCGGAAAATGATCGAACATTGCGCCGGGCGCCTCGATGCGTTTCAACGCGTATGGGGGATGACGATGGCTAGTCTGCCGTTTTGGCTGGTGGTCGCGTTGATGGGCTGGCTGACATCAGGGGCGCCGTCCGCGGGGCAAACGATGCAGTCGTTCATCGTGGCCATGAGTTCCGGGGTCATCGCGACGACATTGTTTTTTATCGCTACCGACCGGGCCAAAGGGAACGAGCGAAAACTGGCCGCTGTGGAAGCGACGCAGTCCGCGGAAGTCATGTTTGCCGTCATCGGTGAAGTACTGTTCTTGTCCGCTCCGTTGCCAAACGGATGGGCGGTCGTTGGTTTGGCCATCATCATCATCGGGATTTGCTGGCATAGCTTCGAATCGACAAGAACGGTGAAACGCCCGGCGCCGCCCATTTCAACAGCGCGGCGCCTCGATCGGGCGGGGGGAGAACCGTGAGAATCATCGTATGCGTTCTGCTTGTCTGCCAGACGCTTATCATCTACGCTTGGATCAGCGATTGGCGCCAGCTTGTCACCCCGGCCGGCCTTTTTATGTGGGTGGGCGGAATCGCGGTCGGCCTTGCTGTTCTTCGGGCGGGGCGGGGCCTATCGCCAAGATGGCGAAGGGCGCTGAAGATCACGACGGCGGGAGTCATCTTGCTTGCTGCGATGTCATTGATCATTGAATGGGCTGTCCGTTCGATGCCGTAGTCCACATCGATATGGGGCTGATCAAGACTTTCCCTGTGGCCTGCGGGGAATGCGCCTTGAGTATGGATCCGAGCCCCAAGGGGGCTGCTAACGCCTTTGATAGGCGGAATTGAACAGCTCCGGCGCCAAGCGGCGGCCAACAGCATACATGATCGGCGCGCCGAGCGCCATAACGACAAATTCGCCGATGGCCGTCGTCAGCCATGTGAGCCAAAACGGAAAACCGAGCGCCAGCTTTAATTCAAGGGCGATGAGGCCCATTGTGACGGTAAACGACAATGTATTGACCGCCATGCGCGCCCAAACGTTCTTGACATAGCGCATGGAAACGATCGTGATCAGAAGCGCCAGCACCGACTGGCCGACGCCGAATACGAGGTCATACGCGCCGATCGGCGAGAAAAATAAATTGGCGAAAAAGACCCCAAGCACGATGCCAATGGCGTATGTTGGGCGAAATACAACGAGGTGGTTCAATAGTTCCGATACGCGAAACTGAATGTTCGTAAAGCCAAACGGCTGAATGAGCGCTGTCACCGCGATGTACACAGCGGCGATCAAACCGTTGGTCGCCATCGTTCGAACGTTCATCATCTTCTCTCCTCTCGTGAATGATGATATGATTGTAGCATGACCATCTCGTGAACGAAAGGAGCAGGATCCATGACTGCAAAGGATCAACGGGCAGGAGACCGACGAGGCTCCGTCTTTGAGGTCGGGATCACGGCGCTCCGCCTTGGCTTGACGTCGTTTGGCGGTCCGGTGGCCCATCTTGGCTATTTTTATGAAGAGTACGTGAAACGAAAAAAATGGATCGACGACAAAACGTACGCCGATCTCGTCGCCCTTTGCCAATTTCTCCCCGGCCCGGCCAGCAGCCAGGTCGGCATCGGCATCGGGCTGATGCGCGCCGGCGTCTGGGGGGCGCTGGCGGCTTGGCTAGGGTTTACATTGCCGTCGGCGGTTGCGCTTAGTTTGGTTGCCGTCTGGCTGCAACATGCTTCGTGGGAAGAGGCGGGCTGGATGCACGGCTTGCTGTTGGCGGCTGTCGCGGTCGTCGCTCAGGCGGTATGGGAGATGGCGCGCAAATTCGCTGCCGGCCGCTTGGAGGCCACGCTTGCGACCGCAGCGGCGATCGCCGTGCTTCTCATGCCGGGGGCATGGAGCCAAGTGGCGGTGATCGCCATCGCCGGGGCCATCGGCGCGGTTGGACGGCGCCAAACCGTCGAGCCGTCTTCCGTGGGCATCACGCCTTTCATTCGCCGTTCCATCGGTTTTCTGTTGCTTTCCTTGTTTGCCGTGCTGCTTGTCGCGCTGCCGCTTGCCCGCGCTTGGATTCATTCACCGCTTTGGGCGCTGTTTGACAGCTTTTACCGCGCCGGGGCGCTCGTGTTTGGCGGCGGGCATGTCGTGCTGCCGCTTTTGGAAGCGGAAGTGGTGCCGCAAGGGTGGGTCACGGCCAGCCAGTTTTTAGCCGGCTACAGCGCTGCGCAAGCTGTTCCAGGGCCGCTGTTTACCTTGGCCGCGTACGTCGGCATGGCTGCGTTCGGCTGGAAAGGTGCGCTTGTCGCCACCATCGGCATTTTCCTCCCCTCATTTTTGCTTGTGCTCGGCGCGTTTCCGTTTTGGCACTGGCTTCGCCATCAGCCGCGCTTCCAAGCGGCGCTGGCCGGCATTAACGCCGCTGTCGTCGGGATTTTGCTTGCGGCGCTGTATGATCCGATTTGGACAAAGGCGGTGAACGAGCCGGCCGATTTTGCCTTTGCCCTGGGCGCCTTTCTGCTGCTTACCGTCTGGAAGTGGCCAGCATGGGCGGTTGTTCTCGTTTCCTTCGTCGGCGGGTGGCTTCGTGCGCTGTTCGGTTGATTTTGGCGGCTAACGGACAGAGGGCGTTGGTTGCGTTTCAGAGCCGATCAAAGATTTTCGTGCCCATCCATCAACGTTCGCCCGCTGACGTTCGAAGTTTGATAAAGGCTCATGCGCTCGTCCCTGCCTCATGGACGATGATGGAAAACGAGAAGCCAATGCCACAAGGTTTCTCAATGGGGCAACAAGGCGGTGAAGCAACGGGCTCCTTTCATCACCGCTCTTTTCGCTCCCTGTTCGGCAAAGAGGAAGAGCGTGTTCGGCCGGACTTTGAATCGGAGGAGCTCTTTTGAATCCATGTTCGGCAAAGAGGACAGAGAAAAAGGAGGGCAAAAGACGGATGAAGTGGTTATGGATGACGATGGCTCTAGCGGCCGGGATGGCCGTCTCCGTACAGGCGGGGGTGAACGGCGGCCTTGGCAGGCGGGTCGGGGTGCTTGAAGGGGCGTTCGTTTCGTTTTTCATCGGAACGATCGTCTTATTTTTCGTGCAGTTGTTTTTCGGAAAAGGCGAGCTGCTCGCGATGTTTTCCGTACCGAAATGGCAGTTGACGGGCGGCATTCTCGGCGCTTTTTACGTGTTTGTCATGGTGCTCATCGTTCCGAAAATCGGCGTCGCCAATTCATTGGTGGCCGTGATCGCCGGACAGCTCGTGATGAGTTCGATTGTTGATCATTTCGGATTGTTCGGTGGGCAGCGCATCCCGTTTGATTGGACGCGCTTCGCCGCCATGGGGTTTCTGTTTTTGGCGCTATGGCTTTTTTTCCGCAAATGAACAGCAGGACTGGCCAGGTTGGTTTCATTTTTCCATGATCCGCTCATACTAACAACAGCATGATCGACTGAAAAGAAAAGGAAGCGGATCAAAGTGAAATAGGTTTTCTCTATTTTCTTTTGGAAGCATCTGCTACAATAGAGGGGGAGAGCGTTGCTCCATTCTCAGTTGCCCCGTGGGAGCGGCAGCTTGCAGCAATGATATGGCTGTCGCACGATGGAAGGACGTTCCACGCGGGGGAAAAGGAGAGAGAATCATGTTGATCCGTCGACTGCTCGGTTTCGCGCTCATTTTTTTTGCCATTTCGATGTTGGTTGAGCAAATGTGGTGGGTCGGGGGAATTTGTTTCCTCATCGGCATCGGAATGACCGCGAAGAGTTTCGGTTATGGAAAATGGAGGAAGGAGAAGCATACATGGTAAACAGCGAGAAGAATATGCATCAAACAAAGCGGAGACAGCATGATGGGCAGTTGATGAAAAAAGCGGAACAGTTTGTCACGGCGAGCTATCAGGAGCTTGGAAAAAGTGAGAAAGAAATGAAGCGGCGGTTGAACGAAATCCGTTGGGAAGTGGAACAAACCGGCACATATAGTCATACGTACGAAGAGTTAAGCTACGGGGCTAAGATGGCTTGGCGGCATAGCAACCGCTGCATCGGTCGCCTGTTTTGGCAATCGCTCCATGTCATTGATGCGAGAGAGGCGGCGACTGTTGACGAGGTGTTTTCTTATCTGTTCCATCATATTGAGTTTGCGACCAATGGGGGGAAAATCCGGCCTGCGATCACAATCTTCCGTCCAAATGGGGAAGTGCGCATCTGGAATCACCAACTGATTCGTTATGCCGGTTATGAAACTGAAGAAGGGATGATCGGCGACCCATCCTCCCTCACTTTCACTCGCGCCTGTGAACAGCTTGGGTGGAAGGGGGAAAAGACGCCCTTTGACGTGCTTCCTTTGGTGATCCAAGTAGGCGGCCAAAAGCCTGTTTGGACACCGATTCCGAAAGAATTGGTGCTGGAGGTGCCAATTGAACACCCAGAGTTTCCGTGGTTTCGCGATCTGCAGGTAAAATGGTACGCCGTCCCGATTATTTCAGATATGTGTCTAGAAATTGGCGGCATTAGCTATATGGCCGCACCGTTTAACGGGTGGTACATGGGCACGGAAATTGGCGCCCGCAATTTTGCCGATGACAATCGCTACAACATGCTTCCGAAAGTGGCCTCTTGCATGGGGCTTGACACCAGCTCGAACGCATCATTATGGAAAGATAAGGCGTTGGTCGAATTGAATATCGCTGTTTTATATTCCTACAAAAAGGCGGGCGTCAGCATCGTTGATCATCATACCGCCGCGCGCCAATTTCAGTTGTTTGAACAGCAAGAGAACGCAGCCGGGCGCCATGTCACCGGCGACTGGACATGGCTGATTCCACCTCTGTCACCAGCGACAACGCACATTTTTCATCGGTCGTATGACAACACGACCATGTTGCCCAACTTTTTCTATCAGGATCGTCCATATGAACCACAAAGGGGAGAGGCACAATGACCGCCATTATCCGCATGCGCAACGTGTCATGGATGCGGGGAACGCGCGCGATTTTGCATGAAATCGATTGGGAAGTGAAAGAAGGCGAGCAATGGGCGATTCTTGGCCTCAATGGCTCCGGGAAAACATCGCTTCTCAATATCGTCACAGGTTATCAATACCCGACGCGCGGGGAAGTTGAAGTATTAGGCTATCGATTTGGACAGGCGAGTCTGCCAGAGTTGCGACGGCACATTGGGTTTGTCAGCAGCTCGCTCCTTGATCAATTTCACGACACGCTGCAAACCGAGACGGTCGAAAATGTCATCCTCAGCGGCACGTTTGCGACGATCGGCCTGTATGATGCCGTCACCGATAACGAGCGGGCGAAAGCAGAATCGTTCATGGAAGCGTTCCGTTTGCAAGCGGTCAGGGGAAAACCATACGGGACGCTCTCACAAGGAGAAAAGCGGAAAACATTGATCGCTCGAGCGTTGATGGCGAATCCGAAGCTGCTTATTTTGGACGAGCCGACCGTTGGCCTTGACTTATTGGCGCGGGAAGACATCTTATCCTTAATTAAGCAAATCACTGCCCAGTCGTGCCATGTTTTATACGTCACTCATTATATTGAAGAAATTGTCGAATCGATCACCCATGTGTTGCTTTTGCAGGACGGGCGCATCGCCGCCGCGGGACGAAAAGAGGAGGTATTAACCAACGAGCAGCTTTCAGAAGCGTTTCGTCTTCCGATCCGTGTTCATTGGGAACACGGTCGGCCGTGGGTATCGCTGGAACGTTGAAGATGGATGGACTACTGGCTCCCTAAGGTGCGAAGACCATACCGGGAGCCCCTCCAACCATAAAAATGCGAAAAAGCATGTAACAACCATCTAGTCGCCTGCACGATAATCCAGTTTTTCCTTGCCGGAAGAGTTGATGGAAAGATGGACGGAAATGTTTCGAATGGTGTTTTTCTTTAATGGGATGAGGCCGTTTTGTTCCCACTGCTTCCATTGCTGAACATTGTGTCGGTACAATTGATCCGATACATTCAACGTGTCAATGTTTCGCTTGATCCCCCATTCATATGCTTGTTGGATTTCCTGTTTGACCGTTTGCGCCGCAAGCTTGGCCAGTCGGACTCGTGACAGCGGCTTACGCAGCTCGATCAGGCTTCCTTGAGCTTGAATGGTCAACTGAAATGCAGGACCATCTTTGGTCGAAAGAACCGACCATTTCGCTTTCGGATGACGAACGACAAGAGAAGCAACCGTTTGCCGTCCTTCTTTCACGTAAATGGGTGTTCGGATCACATCCCGTTCTGTCCACCGAACGCCTAATAGCTCCCCACGGTCCGCGCATTGCTTCAGTTCATAATCATGCAAAAAGCACACACCGCTAAGGGACGGCATTTTCTTTTTTTTCATATTCTCCGTCCAACTAGCAGGGTCAAGGGTAATATACGGGATTCGAAGCGTCGAGCTATGTTCATCGCTGATCGCAATCAGACGGTTAAACCGAAGCGGTCGAATGAAGGAACTTTGCTTGAATAGTTCTTCAGGATTCGTCAGCATAGAAAAATACGAAGAAGCGCGTAATAAAGGAGTCGCTTTAAACAAGTCTCCTAGAGGAGCGTCTGTCGCATAAACCCAAATCGTATGACGGATCTCGTGATACCGCGTTAATAAATCGACGACCCCTTGCACGACTTCTTTTTTCAACGCCCGCTTTGTAAACACGATGCTTTTGACGTGCCCCCATGAGACCATTTGCTGAATGGAAGTATAAAGTTCATGGGCGGCTGTTTCGGGTGTTTCTCCTGTTGATCGGCCGATGGCCACAGTGGAGACCTGTCTCCCTCCGCCATACTCTGTTTTTGCTAATCCGCTGAAGTTGATGAGCTGTACGTACAGAACGAGTTGGCGATTATCATAATCAATTCCGATCGAGTGAATATAGACGATTTGATCAATATTACGGTTTCCCCAACAGCCACTAAGCAACAACATCATCAGCCCTACGGCAACAAGACGGAGGTACATAGGAAATAGTCCTCCTTCCATTTCATATTTGTCCATTTTATTATGTATTGCAACATTCCTTTTTATACTCAAGATGATTCTAAATATTATAAATATAATTTCAATTAAAGAAACAAGTATAGTATAATAGAATTGAAACATACTAACCAGTTGGTATTCATATCGTTTCCGGGAGGGGAAAGGATGAGGCTGCAAGGGAAGGCGGCTGTTGTCACCGGCGGCGCCAGCGGCATCGGCCGAGCGACAGCGATTCGGTTTGCGGATGAAGGGGCGAAAGTCGCCGTGAGCGACATTGATAAAACAGGCGGGGAGGAGACGGTCCGCCTCATTCGCGAACGCGGGGGCGAAGCGATCTTCGTCAAGGCGGATGTGTCCCGTGCGAAGGAAGTGCATGATCTTGTCCAAGCCACCGTCGCTGCGTTCGGCGGCCTACATATTCTTTTCAATAATGCCGGCATTGGCCATTCCGAAGTGCGGAGCACCGACTTGTCCGAAGAGGAGTGGGATCGGGTCATTGATGTGAATTTGAAAGGAGTCTTTCTTGGGATCAAATACGCGGTGCCGGTGATGAAGCAATGCGGCGGCGGGGCGATTGTCAATACGTCGAGCTTGCTTGGAATCAAAGGGAAAAAGTACGAATCGGCCTATAACGCTTCGAAGGCCGGGGTGATTTTGTTAACGAAAAACGCCGCGCTCGAATACGGCAAATTCAATATTCGCGTCAACGCCGTCGCTCCGGGCGTCATCGATACGAACATCATTACGCCTTGGAAACAAGATGCGCGCAAATGGCCCATCATCTCGAAAGCGAACGCCCTCGGCCGCATCGGAACGCCGGAAGAAGTGGCGAATGCGGTATTGTTTTTGGCGTCCGATGAGGCTTCCTTTATCACTGGGGCGACGCTGTCAGTTGACGGCGGCGGACTGACGTTTTAGACGTCAGACGGCTGATACGGGGCAACGGATGAAAACAAAGGCCGCACAAACGAGAAGGGAGAGGAAACGATGCGTTTTGCAAATACCGTTGCTGTGGTTACTGGAGGGGGAAGCGGCATTGGCCGGGCGACGGCCATCCGCCTCGCTCAGGAAGGGGCGACTGTCGTGCTTGTCGGCCGCACGGCCGCCAAACTGGAAGAGACGGTGCAAGACATCGCGCGTCTTGGGGGGCCAGGTGTGGCCGATCGGTTTGCGGCCGATGTCACGGACCGTGAACAAGTGCGCGCCTTGGCCGCATACGTCCAAAATCGGTACGGCGATTTGCATGTGCTCGTCAACAATGCCGGCATTTCGACCCATACGAAATGGCTCGAGCTCACCGAACAAGAGTGGGATGATGTGCAGCGCGTCAATATGAAAAGCGTCTTTCTTGTCTCGCAAACGCTCGCTCCGCTGATGATCGAAGGGGCGAAGCGGGAGCGCGCCAACCGGGCCATCGTCAACGTAGCCTCCTTGTCCGGCCATCAGGCGGGGGCGGAAATTCCGCATTACAGCGCGGCCAAAGCCGGCGTGATCAATTTGACGAAGTCGCTCGCCTTGGAGTTGGCCCCCTTCGGCATTCGCGTCAATTCCGTTTCGCCTGGCTTTGTCGAGACGCCGCTCACCAAACGTGGACTGCAAAACGAGCGGTTTGTCAAAGCCATTGAACGCAACACCGCCTTAGGCCGGGTGGGAGCGCCGGAAGAGATCGCCAACGTCATTGCGTTTCTTGCCTCTTCGGAAGCGTCATACATGACCGGCTCTGATGTGTTGGTCGATGGCGGTTGGCTCATCAAATGAAGCTGTTGTGCTGGAAAAATCCAAACGGGAAAGGGAGAGAAAAAAACCATGGAAACTTCGCATTTGCTTGTGGAACGATCCGGTGCTGTCGTATGGCTGACGTTGAATCGGCCGGAGCGGCTCAATGCATTCAGCCCGGAGATGATCGCTGGGTTGACTCGTGAAATCGAACGCGCCGCCGCGGATGAAGCGGTTCGAGCGATCGTTCTATCCGGCGCCGGCCGGGCCTTCAGCGCCGGCGGCGACGTCAAAACGATGGGGCAGTCAAGCGCCTCAAAGGCGTATGAGCATATCGGCCGCCTCAACCGCTTGATTGTGACGATGAAATCATGCGAAAAGCCGATCATCGCCGTCGTGCACGGGGTTGCTGCTGGAGCGGGATTCAATTTGGCGCTCGCTTGCGATCTCATCTTGGCCGCAGAAGACAGCCAGTTCATTTTGAGCTTTGCGAACGTTGGCCTTGTCTCCGACGGCGGCGGCTCCTATTGGCTGCCGCGGCTTGTCGGCCCTCATTTAGCCAAGCAATTTTTCTTCACGGCCGAGCCGATTCCAGCCTGCCGTCTGTATGAGCTTGGCGTCATCAGCGACGTCGTTCCAGCCGAAACGTTGCGCGAAGCGGCGAAAGCGCTCGCTGTCAAATTGGCTTCCGGGCCAACGAAAGCGATCGGCAAGCAAAAGCGGCTGATCGAGCACGCCTTGAACGCGACGCTCGAAGACATTCTCGAAATGGAGCGGCTCATCCAAGGAGTGATGGTCGAGACAGACGACCATCGCGAAGGGGTGGCGGCCTTTCAGGAGAAACGAAAACCGGTGTTTCGGGGCAAATAGTCAGCCCACCGTTGAGTTCATCCGGACGAGAAGCGGGACCAAGCGGACAATGATGTCAACTCCTTCGCTTGAAGTGAGGGTTTTTGTAAAAACTGTTAAACGATCCATTCGTTTCTATAGCGATGCTTAACCTGTCGAACACATTCGTTCACGAATCATGTCCGCCGCGGATTTCGGCGCGACATGCTCTTATAATAAATCAGCCCCTCTGTCGCGCTTTAAAAGGCGGGAGGGGCTTAGCTTTTTCGGCTGTGTCGAGTGTCAACGCGCGCCTGTTTGCGCCTGGCCGCGCTCGGCCAATAGCCGCCTGACATCCATCATCAGCTCGTTGATGTGATCATACGGCGCATCCAGCTGAAGCATTTTCCGCAAGATCGCCCGAGCTTTCGGAGACAGATCCAACTCTTCCTCCCAGCTTTTTTCCTCCTCACTTGTCGGTTCGTAAGCCGAATATAACAAGAATAAGGTGAAATGCCCGAGCGCATAAAAATCGCTTCGCGGATGCGGTTCGCGCCGCAGCCGCTTTTCAAGCGGATCGTCATCGCGCCATTCTGCCGATTCACCGATATGGCACGCCAAGCCAAAGTCAATGACAAAGACGGTTCCTCGCCGCCAAATGATGTTCGGAATACGCAAATCGCGATGGACGATGCCCAAAGCGTGAATAAATCGTACAACGTCAAGCACATCAAGCAACAATCGAAACGCGGCTCGTTCCGTGTACGTGACCCCGCGGTGAAAAATGTGATCTTCCACCGTCTCCCCGTCGATATACTCCATCACGAGATAGGGCTGTCCGCGCTCCACAAATCGATCATGCAGCATCGGAATTTGCGGGTGGCGCAAGCGCGCGAGCACCCCGGCTTCGCGCTGAAGCAGGCGGCGGCCTCTCTCGCCTTTTGTCCGCCGCGCTTGTTTGATGACGACAAGGCGTCCAGTGTCATGATCGCGCCCTTTGTAGGCGATGCCGTAGCTGCCCATCCCGAGCTCTTCGATCACTTCATAGCGGCGATGAAGGATCTCACCGCTTCGATGCGGCCGGTCAAACCAGCGGGCGACGAGCGGGTGGCGCTCCATGAATCGCTTCATCAGCTGCCGAAGAAGCTCGAGAAGAAACTGCCGCTATGATGCTTCTTTTTGTAGTGATGGTGTCCGTATTGGGACGGATGATGGTGCGAGTGATGCGTTGGGCTGTAATAATGGTGATCACTGCTGCTGTAATGTTTATGATGGTACGACGGATGATGGTGCTGCCCCAACAGCGCTTTGAACAACTTCTTTAACATCATGATCGCTCCTTTACAGTAGATTTTACTTATATATACGGAACCACAAAAAGAAAGTTTCGGTTGCCGATCGCTCATTCATCCGTCCGCGCTGTGAGATGGGGGAAGCCAATCCGCTTCAGTAGACAAATCCATCGAACCGCGGCAGCGATGCTCCGCGCCATTCGTTTTCAAATAAGAACCGCCAGCGTTGATGCGGCTGGCGGTTCGTTCGGCGCTGATGTTTTGTTTTTCCACCACGTTTTTCGGCAGGGAGGCAAATGGTTTTTCGCGCTTATTCTTTGTTTTCAAGCGCCTGCTTGAGCAATTCTCCGAGATTGGTGCCAAACGATTCGTTCGTTGGGCTGTATTTTTTCAACAGCGCCCGTTCCGTTCCTTTCGCGGTGGTGCGTTTCGTTTCTTCCGCCTTTTCCACCACGTTGCACGGGCGGCATTGGAAATAGAGCCCGGCTTTCCCTTCGTGCATTTCCATGCGCCGGTGGCATTGCGGGCAGCGGCGGTTCGAGAGCTTCGGGTCGCGCCTCCGGCGGTAGCGGCATGATAAGTTCGAGCAGACGAGCATCCGTCCATCTTTCGTTTTCCGCTCTTTTAAGAGCGCGCCGCATTCCGGGCAAGTGAGCTGGGTGAGGTTCGGCGCTTTGTATACGCGCTCGCTCTGCTTGATTTCGGCGACAAGCTGCTCCGTCTGCCGGCGGATGTGGGTCAAAAACTGTTTCGGATTCCCTTTTCCGCGGGCGATGGCCTCGAGTTCCCGCTCCCAGCGGGCGGTCAACTCCGGCGATTTCAGCTCCTCGTTGACGAGCTCGATCAGCTGTTTTCCTTTTTTCGTCGGATAAAAACGGCCGTCTTTCCGCTCGACGACTTCCGTTTCGACGAGCCGCTCGATGATGTCCGCTCTTGTCGCCGGCGTGCCGAGTCCATATTTCTCCATTTGCGCAAGCAAGTCAGCCTCCGAGTAACGGGACGGCGGTTCGGTGAACGATCGTTCCAGCTCAAGCTGCACCGGTGCGAGCATTTGGCCTTCCGATAGATGGAACCATGTTGGTTTCACTTCTGTTTCTTTTTTGCCAAGAACGGTTTGAAACCCTGCGTTTACGACTGCCGTTTCTCGGGCGACAAACGTCTCGCCGCCGATTTCGAAAGTGGCGGTTGTCGTTTCATATTCATACGGCGGGTAAAAGAGCGCCAAAAAGCGGCGGGCGATCATGTCATACAGCTTGCGTTCATCGGCCGACAGCTTCCCGAGGTCAAGCCGTTCATCGGTCGGAATGATGGCGTGGTGGTCCGTCACTTTGTCATCTTGAAACACCCGATGGGCCGCTTTGGCCTTGCCCTTGGCAAGAAGCGGAGCAATGATGTCCTCATACCCCGATTTCATCGCCGTTAGCCGATCCTTCATCGTCGATGCCATGTCGCTTGGCAAATAACGAGAATCGGTGCGCGGATACGTGACGAGCTTGTGCTGTTCATACAGCCGCTGCAACACCGAGAGCGTCTTTTTCGCCGAAAAGCCAAACCGCTTGTTCGCCTCCCGCTGCAGCTCAGTCAAGTCATATGGCAGCGGAGCCGGTTCGCTTTTCCGTTTCCGCTTGACCGATGTGACGCGCGCCGGCTGGCCGTTGAGACGAGCCATCAGCCCGTTGGCCTCGTCTTGGTCAAACAGCCGCTTCCCACCGTGCCGTTCCCATGTCGCCGTAATCGAACCGATGCGGGCATGAATCGTCCAATACGGAACGGGAACGAACGATTGAATCTCCCGCTCGCGTTCGATGATCATTGCCAGCGTCGGCGTTTGCACGCGCCCGGCCGAGAGCGGGTCGTTGTATTTCGTCGTTAGGGCGCGCGTCACGTTCAACCCGATCAGCCAGTCGGCCTCGGCGCGGCAGACGGCTGATTCATACAGCCGGTCAAACTGCGCCCCGGGCTTTAACTGGCGAAACCCATCGCGGATGGCTTGATCGGTTTGCGACGAAATCCATAAACGCCAAATCGGCTTCGTCCAACCGATTTTTTGTAAAATCCAGCGCGCGACCAGCTCTCCTTCACGGCCGGCGTCGGTCGCAATAATGCAGTCTTTCACGTCGCGGCGTTTGGCCAAATGTTCAATGGCGCGAAACTGGTGGCTCGTTTGCCGGATTACTTTCAAGCCCATTTGTTTCGGAATGATCGGCAAATCCTCGAGCCGCCACGTTTCGTATTTTCGGTCATAGTCTTCCGGCATTTTGAGTTCGACCAAATGCCCAAGCGCCCACGTGACGATGTAGCGCGGTCCTTCCATATACGATTTATGCGTTTCTTTGCAGCCGAGCACGCGGGCAATGTCGCGGGCGACGCTCGGCTTTTCCGCTAACACGAGCGATTTCATAAAAAAACTCCTTTCTGTCGTCTCCCACTGAGTGCGGTCTGTTTACTAGTATAATGGAAGAAAGAAAAAGACGCATCCGCTAGGCTTGGTTCCTAACGAAACGATGGGGGTGGCAAGCTTGTCCATACTTTCTGCACATTTTCAAGGTAAAATAGAAAATGTGAAACGACCATGCCGTTTTGATCGATAAGGAGAGAATCACGTGCGAAAGCTTTCTTGGAAACTCGGCATGCTGTTTTTTGCCTTTGTCTTGGCCATTGAAATGGTGCTGTTCATTTCCCTCTATGCAACGCTTGTCCATGCGCGCATCGAAGAAGAATTTGCCCAGCTTCTGGCGCGGGGGAACAGCCACCGCAATGTGTTGGAAAAAAATTACGATCACACAACGGTTGAGCATGTTGTTATGATGGAGTCCGAAGCTGAAACCGATGTCGTCATCACCGATGCCAGGCGCCAGATTGTATCGGCTTCTAGCGGCATTGTCCCGTTTGCGAGGCAACTGATTCCGTTGACTCACGGGCGCTCCATTCCCCGTGAAGGCATGATGGTCGAAACCGATTGGAAGCGGGCGTCCCATATCGCCGCTGTCAGCCCGATTCAAATCAAGGGCGAAACAAGAGGATATGTGTATATGTTTCAAGACACTCGCTCGATTCGGACGATGGTGTATAAACTAAAGCATCATTTCGTCGTCGTTGGCGTGCTGTCAGTGGCGATCACCGTGTTGACCATCGCCTTTTTCTCCCGCGCCATCACGATGCCGCTCCTTCGCATGAAACAGGCGACTGAGGCGCTCAGCCGAGGGGACTTTTCCGTCCGCCTCGAGATAAAAGGCAACGACGAGCTGGCGCAACTCGGAAGAGCGATTCAAACGCTGGCCAACGATTTAGCGTATTTGAAACAAGAGCGGAGCGAATTTTTAGCGAGCATCTCCCATGAATTGCGCACACCGCTGACGTATGTCAAAGGATACGCCGACATTGCCAGACGTCCGCATCTGTCTGAGGAGGAACGGGCGAACTATGTAGCGATCATTTACGAAGAAGCGGAAAAGATCGAAAAGATGGTCAAAGATTTGTTTGAATTAGCTAAGCTGGAGCAACACTCGTTCCAGATTGAAAAGCAGCCGACGAATCTTTGTTCGTTTTTGGCAAAATTGTGTGAAAAACTGCGCCCGGCATTTCAGGAAAAATCGCTGTCGCTTGTGTGTCAGTGCCCCGGTTCGGTCACAGCGGCGATCGACCAGGAGCGGTTTGAGCAAGTGATGATCAACGTGCTCGACAACGCGCGGAAATACGCGTTTCCTGGCACAACGGTACAGATCGCCGTCTATCCGCAAAAACGCGAGGTCGTCGTGGCCGTTTCCGATCAAGGGGTCGGCATCCCGCCGGAAGACGTGCCCCGGATTTTCGAGCGGTTTTATCGGGTTGATAAATCGCGATCGCGGACAAGCGGCGGGACCGGACTCGGTTTGGCCATTGCCAAAGAAATCGTCGAGGCGCACGGGGGAACGATCGCCGCTCGAAGCGAACAAGGAAAAGAAACGACCATCCTCATTACGCTGCCGGAGGGATGACGATGTATACGTTGTTGTTGGTCGATGATGAAGAGCGGATGCTTGATTTATTGGAATTGTATTTAGCGCCGAACGGCTACCGCTGCGTGAAACGGCGTTCGGGCGCGGAAGCCATTGACTATTTGCGGCGTCATCACGCCGATTTGGTGCTGCTCGATGTGATGATGCCAGAACTCGACGGATGGGAAACGTGCCGCCGCATCCGCTCGTTTTCTGATGTTCCGATTATGATGGTCACCGCCCGCGACGAGACGGCGGATATTGTCCAAGGATTGAAAATCGGAGCGGACGATTATGTGACGAAACCATTTAATGAAGCGGAGTTGCTTGCACGCATTGAAGCGGTGCTGCGCCGTACAGCCGGCAGCCATTCCGCCATTCGCGCGGCCGGGCTTGTGTGGGATGAACAAGAACATACGGTTCGCTACGGAGAAACACCGATTGCGCTGACACCGAAAGAGTTCGCCATTTTGGGACTATTGTTAAAACACCCGAATCAGGTGTTCAGCCGCGGGCAAATCATTGCATCGCTATGGGGTTATCTCGCTGACACAGAAGAAAGAACCGTTGACTCCCACGTGAAAAACATCCGCGAAAAACTGCGCCGGGCCGGGTTTCCGGTGGATGAACATTTGCAGACGGTGTGGGGCGTCGGCTACAAATGGAACGGGCACAAGTCATAATCATTTTCGAAAAGAGAGGCGTTTGGGCCAAATGGAAGAACGGATGATTGAGTTCCTTCAAGCATACGGCGGAACGGCGTACTTCTTGAGTCTAGCCTGTAATGTGGCGATCAGTGTGCTCGGGGTCGTCCCAAGCGCCTTTTTGACTGCGGCCAATTTGACCGTTTTTGGGTTTTGGCCCGGTTTTTGGACCGTGCACGGCCGCCGCTTTTTGCCCAATCAAGACCATCTCCATAAAATCTGCACAAATGTCGGGTATGCTAACAAGGCAAGGAGGGTGAAAACGATGAAAAAATTAAAAATGTTGCTAGGCACAACTTCGGTTATGGCAGCGCTCTTGTTATCCGCCTGCACCGGTGCAGACGACAACCAAATGTCAAAAGAAAATACGGCTTCTCACACCGGTCATGAGGGAATGAACCACTCGGGTTCAGGAGAGGTGCCGGCTGGATTGAAGGAAGCGAAACAGCCAGCCTATCCGGTTGGAAGCAAAGTCATCATTCACGCCGACCATATGCCAGGGATGAACGGGGCGGAAGCGACTGTTTCCGGGGCGTTTGACACGACTGTCTATACCGTGACGTACACGCCAACAACAGGTGGTCCTCCGGTCAAGAATCATAAATGGGTGATTCACGAAGAAATTGAAAACGCCGGTGACAACCCGTTCCAGCCGGGGGACGAAGTCGTCTTGAATGCCGACCATATGGAGGGGATGAAAGGCGCGAAAGCCGTCATCGACTCCGCCCAACAAACGACGGTGTATATGGTCGATTACATCGATACAGAGACCGGCGAACAAGTGACCAACCATAAATGGGTGACCGAAGATGAACTGTCGCCGGCGAAATAAGGAATCGACCTTGGCGTCATCCGCACAAGCAAGGGGCTCCGAAGCGGCGAGACACCGCTTTTCCATGATTCGGTGCACCAACATTGTCCATTGCACGACAGGGAGGGCCTTAGGGGCATCCCTGTTGTTTTTTATGGGCATCAAGGTAGAATGACATCAAGCCGATGACAGAAAGTGTGAGCGAGAAAATCCTCCTCTTTCGGAGGAGGGGAATATGAATAGGGAGAGGAAAACGATGAAATGGTTTTGGCTGGGGGCATGGTTGTTTTGCCTCGGTTCGTTCGTATACGGGGCTGCGGTCAGTTTGTATCGTTTGTGGGCCGAGCGGCGAGTGGACGATCAGGCGCTGATTTTGGCGTTTGGCGTGGCGGTCGTTGGTTGGCAGGCGTGGGAGAAATGGCGGGAGGTCAACCGCGGAGGATAAGAGAACAGGCGCCGGCCATAACGGCACAAGCGCCTACTTTTCTGAACTCTTATTTAGGCGGATTGTTCGTTGACGTTTTGTTCCGACCGCCGGCTTTGCTTTTCTTTGCTCGCCCCATATATCGCCAGAACCGCCAAGATCACAAGGCAAAGAACCGATCCGATTCGATGATCACGCTGGAATAAAAAGCTCACCCAAATCGCGCCGAGCGACACGACGGCGATGAGCGTCGTGTACGGAAATCCTTTGACGCGGAAAAACGGATTCGTGTCGTAATGCGGCCGCAGTTTCAGCTGGGCCGCGCCGATCATCATCCAGACGATCAGCACTGTAAACCCAGGAATCGTCATCAACTCGCCGATGATCCGCCCCGGCGCCAAGTACGCGCCAACGACCCCTAGAGCGATGCAGACGGCGACCATTCCCATCCCGTAAAGCGGAACCCCGTGTCGCGTCGTCCGCAACAAGCGGCGGCTCGCCTCTCCTTGCTCAGCCATCGAAAAGAGCAAGCGGGACGTAGCGTACACCCCCGTATTGGCCGCCGATAAGACGGCCACAAGCAAAACAGCGTTCATCACATGGGCGGCGCCCGGAATGCCGGTGGCCTCGAGCACTTGGACGAACGGGCTGTTTTCCGCCGATACGGCGTTCCATGGCATGATGCCGCAAATGATGGCGATCGGCAGCACATAAAAGCCGATGACCCGCCATATCGTCGTTTGGATCACCCGCGGCAGCACCCGGTCGGCGTCTTTCATCTCCGTCACCGCTACGCCGATCAGCTCCGCTCCGCCGTATGAAAACATGACGACAAGCAAGGCGCTGATCATGCCGCCGACCCCATGCGGAAACCAGGCGTCGTACGTCGCATAACGGCTCCATGGGTTTCCGTCCGCTCCTTCGATCACTCCGAACCACATGCCGGCCCCAAGCAAGATGAACACAGCTAGCGCCGCCACTTTCAACCCGGCGAGCCAAAATTCCGCTTCCCCATAGTAGCGAACCGGAAACAAGTTCAGCGCGATGATAAACAGCGCGCAGCTAAGAGCGAGCAGCCAAAGCGGCACCGACGGCATCCAATAGCGCAAAAAACTGCCTGCCGCCAGCAGCTCGACGACCGTGACCAACGTCCAGTTCGCCCAATACAGCCACCCGACGAGAAACGACCAGCGAAAGCCAAACGCCCGGCGGATCAAATGCTGAACGTTTTCGCCCGGATAGGCGATGGCCATCTCCGCTAAGGCGGCCATAATGAGAAACAACAGCGCGCCGCCGAGGAGATACGTAAGAATAACGCTCGGTCCGGCCATGTGAATCGTATCAGAGCTCCCTTTAAAAATGCCGGTGCCGATCATGCCGCCGAGCGCCATCAGCTGCACATGGCGGGGCAGCAGCCCTTTTTGCAATGAGGGGCGGGAATGGTTCATACAGACACAACCTTTCTGGCACAAAGTTCGTTCGATGACACGCTTTTATGCTTTTATGCTTTTATGCAGTTAAGCAAAAAAGATAGTTTTAGAATATAATAGTTTTGTTTCTCTGTCAATGATGCACGAAAAAATCCATCGTCAATGTGGAAATGTTTTGTTATACTGGAAACAGGTTTTGAACTCGCTAAAAGGAGATTGGTAAGATGCTTGCCAACAGCGGTAAACCGATTTCGGAAAAAGCCATCACCGTGTGGCGTTGGACCGGAGCGTTGTGGGCATTGGTTTCCGGCGCCGTCATTGTTGGAATGGCGTGGGTGCTGGCGCGCTTTCATGCCCCGAAATGGTGTTTGGGGATGTTAGCCTGCATCTGGTTGATCGAAGTGGTCCTATGGGTGGGATGGGTGCCTGTGCTTCGCCAGCGCCGTTGGCGTTACGCCATTCGCGAAGAAGAAATCGACATCCAGCGCGGGGTCTGGTCGACGAAGCGAACGCTCATTCCGATGACCCGCGTTCAGTATGTCGATGTGCGGCAAGGCCCGCTCCTGAAGCGGTATGGATTGGCTTCCATCGCTGTGTTTACGGCCGCGGCTGCTCATGAGATTCCCGCGCTGCCGGCGGACGAAGCCGAACAGCTTTGCCGTTTGATCGCCGAGTGGGCGAAGGTGGCGGATGACAATGACGCGTAAAGCAAAACGCCGCCTCCATCCGATTGCCATTATGGCCGGGGTGGGAAAAGAATTGAAAAATATGATCGCCCCTCTTCTTGTCATCGTGGCAGCCGGCAGTCGCCATGGGTTTTCATGGAACGATATTCTTGTGCCGTTGGCCGCTCTCATCTACACGCTCGTCATGGGCGTTCTTTCTTGGGTTCGTTTTACATATGAGTGGGATGACAGTTGCTTGGTCGTTGAAGAAGGCGTGTTTGTTCGCAAAAAACGTTCCATTCCGTTGGAGCGCATTCATGGAATTTCCATAACGGAAGGAATCTGGCAGCGCATCGCTGGGGTGGTTCAAGTACACGTAGAAACGCCGGGGAATGTTCCGGGAGAAGCGGAGGTCATTCTTCGCGCCATCGCCCGAAAAGAAGCTCGCGCTCTGCAACAATGCGTGGAACGAGCGAAAAACAGGAATGGACACGTCAATGAGCCGGAAGCAGCCGCCCATCGTTCGCTGTCCCCGTTGTTTACGTTAACGATGAAAGAAATTTGGATCGCCTCATTGACAAGCGGAGGGGCGCTCGGCGTGGTCGCCGCTTTATGTGCGTTTTTGTCGCAATTTAGCGACTTCATTCCGTATGAGGCGCTTGTCCGTGATATTCAGTCGACATGGAACGGACACGGACGGCGGTATATTGCTCTATTGATCTTGTCGATTCTCTTGGCCGCCTATGGGGTAGCCATCGTGCAAAATATGATCCGGTACGCTTCGTTTGTCGTGCGGAAACAAGAAGATACCATTGTGATTGCTCGCGGATGGTTGGAACGAAAAGCAGTGTCCGTCCCTGTTGACCGCGTCCAAGGTGTCGTCATTCATGAGAGTTGGCTGCGACGTTTTTTCGGATACGCCTCTGTGTCCATTATTCATGCCGGCGGGGCGCTTGATGGCGGACCATCAGGGGAAGTCGTTCTTTGTCCGCTGGTCAAAAAGCATCGCATCGTACCGATTGTTCAGGCTTGTTTGCCCGAGTATCGCCTCGATGTGCCGTTTTGTCCGCTTCCTCAGCGGGCAAAAAGCCGGTACATGCTTCGCCCGCTTTATTGGTTGACGATTCCGGTTGGAGTGGCCGCGTATATGGAGCGTCCGTGGGGAGCGGCCCTGTTGCTTGTGCTGCCGCTCGCCGCATGGATCGGGGCGCGGCGCTACCGAGCCGCCGGCTGGGCGCTTTCTTCGAAGCAGCTGTCTCTCCGCAGCGGCTGGTTTCGGCGAACGACCGCGCATTTGTTCAAGCGCCACGTCCAATCGTTGGAAATCGAAACGACATGGTGGCAACGAAAAAAACAGTTGGCGACGATCTCGGCTTCCGTCATGCCGGTCGGCACCTACTCCCGTGTCGTGGATGTGGATGAAAGAGATGCGGATTTGATCTATCGCTGGCTGCAAGGAGAAAGGAGCAACGAAACGTGATGAAAGCCTTTCTTCATGCGTTCATTTTTGCGTTTGGGCCCATTTTGCGGCAGCGTGCATTTTCGTATCATGGGTTTGGTTTGTGGGGCTGTCCCTCACCGGAAGAATGGTTGGCCGCCTTGATGGCAGCGGGAGAGGGCTGCGGTGGATGAACCGGATTTCCGCGCTCATAATCTGGGGAGTGGCCGGATATATGCTCGTTGGGTTATTTCACGGCTAGGCATCCTGCGCCTGCATGGTGTTTCCTCTGCATGGCTGGCAGAGGAAACTGTGAACATTCTAACCTCCTAAACCGACCCCGTTGGGCGCCAAAAGACTTTCCGCTTGTAGAAAAAGGGACTGTTTCTGGCGAACAAATGATCTGGTACAATAGAAACGAAGAAAACAGAAAAAGAAGGGGAAAGGACATGGCAACAGAACATGAATTCCGCGGACGGATCATTTTTCACGTCGACTGCAATTCGTTTTTCGCCAGCTGCGAGATCGCCCGCGACCCGTCGCTCCGGGAAAAGCCGGTGGTCGTAGCGGGGGACCCGAAAGAGCGAAAAGGGATCGTGCTGGCGGCGAACTATGTGGCAAAGCAACAGTTTGGCATCTACACGACGATGCCGCTCTGGGAAGCGAAAAAACGCTGTCCAGCGCTTGTCGTGCGCCCGCCGGATTTCATCTTTTACCGCGAGGTGAGCCGCCGCATGTTCCAATGGCTCGAGCGTTTCTCGCCTGTTTTGGAGCGCGCCTCGATCGATGAAGGCTATTTGGACATGACTGGCCGGACGCCAACGGTTCATCCGCCCGCGTTGGCGCGCCATATCCAGCAGGAACTGCTCGAGCGGTTGTCGATTCCGGTGAGCATCGGCATCGCCCCGAACAAATTTTTGGCAAAAATGGCGAGTGAGATGAAAAAGCCGCTTGGCATCAGCGTGCTGCGCAAACGAGACGTTCCGACCACGCTATGGCCGCTTCCAGTCGAACAGATGCATGGCGTCGGCGATAAAACGGCCGAAAAATTGTATACCCTAGGCCTTTATACGATTGGCGATGTGGCGAAGGCTGATCGGGCGTTGCTTGAGCAGGTGTTGGGCGTCTATGGCCCGCGCTTGCAGGAGCGGGCGAACGGCATCGACCCGCGTCCGGTTGATCCAGCAGCGGGGGAAAAGCGAAAATCGATTGGACACTCAACAACGCTGCCGTACGATATTGAGGAAGAACAGAAACTGCTCGCTGTCTTGCGCCAACTGGCCGAATCGGTCGGCGCCCGGATGAACGAAAAGCGGGTCGTCTCGCGGACCGTTCAGTTGACGATCCGCTACCACGACTTTCACACGATTACTCGCAGCCAAACGGAGGCAGAGCCGCTTCAAAAGGCGGAAGATCTCTTTTCTGTAGCGGCGCGATTGCTGAAAAAGCATTGGGACGGCCGTCCGGTGCGGCTTCTTGGCGTCGCTGCGCTTCATGTGTTTGACCGTGCAGGGGCGGTGAAGCAGCTCGATTTGTTTCATTATGAAGAGGACGCGAAAATGGAGACGCTTTGGAAAACGGTGGAACAGCTGCGGGAGAGATTCGGTGATCGTGCCTTGCAAATGGGCGTTGAGTTGCCGCGCGGCGTTCATTCATGACCCCTGTTGACTCATGGAAAAGGGAAGGGCGATGTTTTGGGGTAAAGTAGAAGAGGTGGGGCATATTCCCACCTCTTGGCTATTGCAAGATTTTTGTCTTTTTCAGGAGAGAGAACAGACTCCATTTTTGGTTTTTCCCGTCTTCTGTAGCCAAGACTTCTTCTGTCTGAGTCATCGTCTCATCTTGATTCTCTCTTTCCATTGATGAAGAAGATGAATGGGCAAAAGCAGGGGGAAGGGCCAGTGTGATTTCATTATGAGTGTCAGCATGCAGTCCTCCGTGTTCATTAGAAAAAACAGAAATGTGCGGTGTTGTTGACTTATTTTCCATTTTCATGAACGCTGCCTGGTCATTTGGCAAAACTAGAGATTCATGACTCTCTTGATGACTCTCGCACTTTTCTTTTTGATGTCTTGCTTTAAGTGGTTCTTGGTTTGTAGGTGTCTTGGTAGTCCTATTGGGGTTTTCCAAAGGGCTTGCCTCGTCCAATGGTGGTTCAATCTGAGCAGGACCAGAAAGAAGCGCTTGGTTTCCATTTATCCATTCGGGTTTTGCCTCAACTGATGGAGATGCATCTTTCGAATGTTCTGTAATAGAATGATCGCTAACATACTCCCTTTGAGTGTCTGTCTCCAATGTAGAGGGAACGGCGTTTGGAGATCTGTCCTCATCCTCTCCTAGAGATGACTGGTGTTGGGACGGATGCCGATGATGATAAGACGGATTTTCCGTTCGGACGTGTCTCGCTGGAATGGATTTTTGTGGGTAACGATGGGTTGTTGAAGTGTTGAAGGTATGTGATTCTTTTGTTTTTACGGGTGAGATTACGATGGGTTGTTTTGTGTCGTCCATAAATTCTTGTAATTTCAAAAAGCTATTGAGGGATGAGGAACTCTTTTCGGTTTGCTTTTTCTCAGGTGATGAATTTACTAGAGCGATTGATGATGTTTGATGTGCTTCAGATGGAGGAACATGTTTTGCAGCTAACAGCTGTATGATTTGAGACAGCATATTCTTCAATTCGCTCATATCGCCGTGCGAGTGCTCGTGGATTTGATCACTCCATGTTTTTATCAGATCGGCGATTTGGTTGGATAGGTGTTCGACTTCTGTTGAACAGCGCGATGTCTTTTCAACAATCGATTCTAACTCTACTTGTTGGTTCAAAATGTGTTTTTGCAGTATCAATAAATCTTTTTGTCTCTCCTGTTCCATTTGTGACAACTTTTCTTCCACTGCATGAAGTTTATCAGTCAAAATGCGGACTTCCTCTTTCAGTTTGTCTGTTTCAGGCTGATGGGCAGCCAATATTTTTTTTAGTTCTTCAACATCTTTCAATATTCTATCCGTATGTTTTTTCAAAACACTATAATCTTTTTCCATTGTTCCAATCCTTTCGTTCCAAGATGTCAATGAGTCGAGTGTGGATTGAAATGAAATATATTCGTTTATGAAAGAACGGTGAACCGAAAGTTCATGCTCAAGCAATCGTTTTTCCTCCTCCATTTTCCCCCTTTCCTTATCCCATTCAGCTTGTTTTTGTTTAAAGACATCGACTTCTTTTCCTAAAGATTCAATATGTTCTTCTTTTAATTCGGCTTGTTCTTTCCAGTAAGCGTATTCTACTTTGAATTGTTCAATCTCCTCGTGCAACGATTCATTTTCTTGCCTCATCCTTTCCAATGCTTCGGACAAGCGCCCCATCTCGTTGGTTTGTCTAGACAACGCTTCTTCATAATGACGGCATTTGGTGGCGAGTTCATTGTTTTCAGTCCTGAGTTGGTCCATTTGTTCGTGAAGATGGAGCCATTCTTCGCTAGATGCCAACGAAGCAAACAGCGTTTTATATTTGTCCAATTCGGATTTCAGGTGAATGATTTTTTGTTGTAATTGGATGCTTTTCGGCTCTCCGCTCACGGCTTCACCACCTTTTCAACCATTGGTCGTACGGAATTTGACCATTCTTTAGCAATTATATGCAAAAATGGAATGGATATTTACAGGGTGAATAATTACATATAATGAATAAAATGGGCATTATTACTATCACTTCCATAGTTTTGTAACATACTATACAGTAGCCTGAAAAAAATGAATGAAAGGAAGGTTATTGTGTATGCCCATTAATTTAGAGCAATTTGCTCAACAATTTGATCGCGAATGTATCCAAGTCTGTAAAGTATACGACTGGACAACACACGTTGTACAGCTCGCCCAGGATATCACCTTTACGTTTCCAACCGGGTCCTTAACCGGGGTCACGATTTCTCAGGTCAATTGTTCCATCACCTTGTTAGAGTGTGCCGAGGACGCTCGCCGCGATATTGAATGTACAGTAGGAAATCAAATTGTAACCTTGCAAGCCGTCACTTTAAGCAAAACGATTCAAGTCGTATTAGAGGTGACAGGAACGAACACAACGGGTGCCCAAGTCACGGTTGTCAGCAACCCCGCATTGATCACGACCAGCGAAGAAGTGATCCTTTGTGCTCCAGAAGGCACAACGGTATGTTGCAATGCTGTGCAAAATACCTTTAATACTTGCCGCGTAGGAGCGTTTACGCAAAGCGGAAACAACATTACCGCGAATATTTCGGTCAGAATTTGCCAAAGTATTGTAGTGACCTTTGAAGTCATTTTAGAAGTCGCCGCAAGATTCTGCCAGCCTCGTCCGGAAATCATCTGCGAAGAAGAATGTCCTGTGGATGTCTTCCCGCCGCAATGCCCAGCTGTCTTTCCAACGATGATGTAAACAGATGGTTTCTTTTGTCCCACAAAAAAGAGGAGATCACTCCTCTTTTTTTATACATATAACATTAGTAAAAGAATCGTTACACACAAAAAGTTTCATGATCCATTTTTGCTCTCCATTTAGGCATGGGAATAGGCAGTGTACACATTGATAGAAAAGGAGGAATAAGATGAGCAGTCTAGCGGACATGGAAAGTAAAATCCAGGCCATCGAGAAGGAGCTCCACATTGTCAAACAAGCGTTAAAAGAGATGAAAAGTTTGCCTCAACATAACAAGCATGATGGAATTCAAGCCATTTGTTATTTCACTTATTCATTATTGCTTCCGAAAGCAAAGGGACATAAAGGGACGGTCGCGGCGAACTTCATTATTCGCAATATGGGTTCGAACCCGTTGGACCATCCTTTCATCTGCTTACGGGTCACCCCAAAAGAACGCATCGCTTTGTCAGCAAAATTAGGGGATGGGATTCAGTATGACCAACGTATTAATCCATTAGTAATGGAGTCGTGGAACTATATGAGCGAACAAGCGGAGCAAATGGGGGAAGAGAAAGGGGAGTTTTGGTTAAAGCCGGTTCGAGTATCACGAATTGAACCAGGACAAAGCCTTTCATTTTCCAATTTCCAATTCCAATTCGAAATGGGGGAAGAACAAATGACCTACAAAATGGAAGGATTCTTCTTCTGCCAACAGTTTCCCCAAGGGGTTCGAGCATTGAATCATATTATCATTCATCTTTGACTTGATCCATCTTACACGGCAGGGCCGATTTTGCCACCATGACTGATTCGTGTTCCACAAATTGTTCGGAGCAATAAAGCAAAATCAAGCTGACTCAATGATGGTTGGTATGTCTGTCATTGAGTCAGCCCTTTTGATTCGTTATGCGTTTCTGACGACAAGAGCATTCAAGGCGCGAGTTTCAGCTGTGATGCTGCTTAACAAAGTCGATAGAATTGCACCGTTCGTTTCAATAACAATACGATACACATGCGTGCCCACGCCTGGTACATCGACCCATGTCAAGTTCGGGAACAGTGTCGTGTTGGCGGCAGCTGCTAATACAGGAAGCAGAGATTCGACATCAAGCGATGCAATGGGCGTAAAGGCTCCGCCGTTCGTTGAACGTTCTAAGCGATACGTGATGCCTGTCAAGGTTACGCCTGCTATGATAGCTAATACGGCCAATTCCAATTCAACCATCGAATCAAGTTTGACACGATCACCGCTGAGGGTCGTAATGGGCTGTAAACGAAGCACTTCCGTGACGGCTGTTCCTGTTAAGGGGATGGTAATGGGCAAATCTGTTGAAGACTGCGTAAAAAACAACTGTGGGAATAATCCACCATTGCACACACAAACCATTCATCTATCATCCTTTCCCAATAGTTTATATTTGGTACTACTGTATTAAATGATCATTTATGGAAAAATGATTCGGATGAATAACTATTTTTCGACCTATTTCCTGTAAATGGGAGAATAACTAATTAGGCGAGAAGATGAATGGACGCGAACGAGAGGCACTGATTCAAAGAAATCAAGAACTGCCTCCTGGCTTGGTTGCATCAGCAAGACCGATTCCCGGGGAACAACGTTGGGGGCTTATTTTTTCATAGTTAGGCGATGGACCTATGCATAATGTTTACAGGATACGTATATATACAGTATGAACACCCCTTATGGATAAAAAGACAGGGAGGCGTTATTGAGATATGACGTTATATGGCATGAATGACCATTCCATCCCTTCGCGCTCCAACGATGAATTGGCGCCGTTAATTGGGAAGACAGTCACCATTTATCGTGGAGGTCCGGAATCCAAAACCGGTAAATTGCTTGATGTCCAATCCGACTATCTTTCTCTTATGGACGGGTCATCCGTCATTTATTATGCGCTGCACCATGTTCAAAGCATCACCGAAAACGCCAAACAGAATTCGATCCCTTCTGTTTCCGATTTGGCCAACCCGTCCGATACGGAGATCCCCGCGGGATTCAGCTGCTTTCATGAACTGTTACAACATTTGGTCGATGCTTATATTCAGGTCAATCAAGGTGGGCCTGAATCCAAACAAGGCACATTATTAGGCGTTAATGACGACCATATTGTCCTGTTCACCCGGGATGATGGGGTTGTGTTTTATCATCTTCAACATATTAAAAGTATCAGCCTGCCTATCAAACGTGAAGAAACCGCACCAGAAGCCGGCTCATCAGCAAATGAAGCGGTGGACAACGTCTCTCCATCATCGGCAGATGATGTTTCTCCATCACCAGAGGACACCTCTACACATCAGGAAACGCTCTCTCCTCCTCCATATGTCAACGCGCAAAATTTGTCAGATTTATTGGCCCATTTAACGCATACATGGGTGGCCATAAACCGAGGAGGACCTGAAGCGATTGAAGGGATTCTTGTTCCCGGCGGCAGCGGATATTATACGATTGTCAATGGAAATGAAATTATTCGAGTTCATCCTCATCACATCAAAAGCATCAGCTGCGGCCCCAAGGGAGCATTTCAAGCGGTGACGGCGGGAGAACGCCAAGGAGACGGCGAGAACCAGGGAGAACAAAAACAGCAGGAGCCGCAAGCATCCCATCAGGAGAAAAAAGGGGAAAAGGAAGACGAACAGCACAAGAAGGAGAAAGAAAAGAAAAAGAAGGGGGAGGAAAAGGCCAAAGACGACAAGAAAACAGATTCCGCTGAGACAAAAGAAGAGAAGAGTGAAAAGGAGAAAAAAGGAAAGGAAGAAAACCACAAGATAAAAAAACACGAGGAAGACAAGAATAAAGAGAAAAAAGGCGACCCTCATGAAAAATCAAAGAAAAAAGATGAGGAGAAGCCAAAAAAAGAGGATCAAAACCACAAACATGACTAACGTGCAACAGGCAGCATTCACCTGAAATCAAAAAGGATGAGAGGCAATGGATCCATTAAAAACACTGTTAGGAAAACATGTGAAAATGGAGATTTCCGGGGGGACAACGGTTCAAGGGGTTCTTGTCGACTTTGGGTTGGATATTGTGGTGATCTATACAGGAAAAGAATATTTGTATGTCCCCCATTTGCATATTCATTACATTAAACGCCACACCGATCCCTCTTTCGAAATCGCTAGTCCTTTTCCAGAAGTCCCGTTGCAGGAAGAATCGGGAATCTCTTATCGAAAAACGTTATTAAATGCCAAAGGTCGATTTGTTGAAATTTATGTCATTGGAAATAAATCAATCCATGGCTATATTACCAATGTGTTCAATGATTACTTCGTTTTTTATTCACCGGTTTATAAAGCCATGCTCATTTCGCTGAATCATTTAAAATGGTTGACTCCTTACCAGAAAAATATCACGCCTTACACATTAGGAAACGATGTGCTGCCGGTGCAGCCAACTTCGCTTTCGCTGCAACGGTCCTTGGAGGAACAGCTCAAAAAGATGGAAGGACAATTAGTCATTTTCGATTTGGGTGATCACCCGATGAAAATCGGCCTGTTAAAGCGCGTACAAAACAATATTGCCGAACTTGTCACAGCGGGTGGAGATTCGATTTATTGGAAGGTGATTCATTTAAAGACCGTCCATTCTCCATCTTGACCCCCTCCTTATGGTTTCTTCGTTTAAGGAGGGCGGGTTTTCTCGATCAGGATGATCCATAAAGAAGGAGGACGCAGCAAGAGAATGGAGCGAACAAGGCTGTACAATGAACCGGAGATTTACATGCGCATCACCGACTTTCTCCCTATTCCAAACAGAAATGGGTTTACAGGATGGCGCGTGGCACATTCGACTGAGCAGCGTTTCACTACTGTGTTGGTATGCAAAAAATCCCTCCTAGCGTCATAAAGCAAAGGAGGGATTTTTTATGGGTTTACATAAATAGAATGGAAATCCAACTATACAGCATGGCCAGCGTAAAGACAACAGTCAGTGGAATAACGAGCAAAGTAATTCTGATATAGGCTGTCCATGAAACGGGACAGCGATGTTGATGTAAAATATGCATCCATAGCAAGGTAGCGAGCGTTCCCGTCGGCAAGAGGAGCGAACCGATATCGCTGCCGATGATCATGGAGGCGTAAGCGGCCTTGGCAATAAGCGGATCCATGTTCATTTCTGTCAACGCCAAGGTTCCAATCATGAGGGCAGGGTGGTTATTAAATAGATTGGATAAAACAGACAGCATCGATCCCATGACAAACATCGATGAAAACATATCCGACGCATGCAATCCCGACAGCTTTGTCACATAATGGCTCAACCCGATGTGGTTCAGGCCGTAAATGATGACATACATCCCGAAAGCAAACATAAGAATGTGCCAAGGTGCTTTTCTTAATACATCGTATGGGCTCATCTTTAAAGCATACCACCGCCATCCTAATAGTACACATGATCCTGTGAGCGCGACCACTTCAATGGGAATATGCATGTATGAAGCGGCAAACAGGCTCAACCGGATGGTTAGCACGAACAGAAGAATCATCTTCATTTTGTTTTCCGATACTTTCATCTCATCGTAGGCGGAACGGTTCTGCAAAGGATGATGAAAAAACGAGAGGGGAGTAATAGGAACCGCCATTGGTGGCAATGTTTTCGGGATATCGTGATAAAAAACGAGAAACAACAACCCCAGCAAAAACAACAGCCCAAGCACTGAGGGAACAAACATCATCGCTGTCTGCATGTATAAGTTCATATCGATGATTTTTAATGAAATTAAATTGACCATGTTGCTTACGCCGATCGGGGCGCTCGAGGCGGTGGCAATCAACGCCCCGCTGATGAGATACGGTAATTTCTGATGTTTTTTCAGCTGAAAGCTGTTTAAAAGCAACAGTAAAATCGGCGTCGTGATCATGATGCTGCCGTCATTGTTAAAAAAAAGCGTCATCAGAAAACAAAGAGCGTTGGTGTACCAAAATAACCGGATCCCTGACCCATTGGAACGCTGAGCAAGAAGAGAGGCAATCCAATGAAAAAAACCGATGCTTTCGAGCACAAGTGCCATGACAAGAGTTGAAATGATGGTCATGGCTGCCCCGCTTACTTTGATGCTAATATCCATGAGATGAGACGCGTTCACCGCTCCGCTGGCGATGACGATTAGCGCACCGATGGTTGCGGGAATGGCCTCATTCATTCCTTTAGGGCGCCAGTAAATGAGCATGATCGTAAAGAAAAAGGCAAAGAGGACCATAGCTGATGTAATAGACATCACTCCTTTCGCGTTTTTCCGATTTCTTTTGTTCCGTTCATCTCTTTCCATTGTCTATATATGTCTATATAGCTTGTTTGTACTGTATATATATGTGTCCTAAAATCATCTTGTCCTGTGCTATTCGTGCAATTTCTGCAAAATCCGCATTTGTTCGCCATAGATGATCGTCCAAAAGGGAAATGGATGCACGGGAGAAAGGCGGCGGGGTTATTCCGAGCATTGGATGACCAACATTTCCCAGCAAGCAATAGAGCCTGCATGAATATGAGCTGCCAAAGGAAAAGTGCAGTAAAACAAGAGGCAAATGTCTCGGCAGGTCATATGCCTGTTCATGTTTTCTGTCCATATGTTAGAAGGACGCATCGAAGCCTCGTCTGAACCAAAAAAGGCGTGAAAAAACGGGGCGTGTGCGCATCCATGACCGATATGAAACGGTGTTATGATCTTTCCATGAACCCTGTCAGATGTTAGAGTACAAAGCCCGTGTAATGTAAATATAGGTAAAAGTGATGGTCGTTGATTCCAATCTGGAGAGAGCGCTTTAACAAAAAAAAGGCGGCAGGCTGATCCCGTGCCGCATTTTTTTCTAATCGGCCGCATTATGCGGCCGATATGGAGGCTATGCATACTCCTGATGAAATACATGGTGCAAGATGGAATGTTGCTTGGAATTGACAAAAGCCATTTTTTTCTTTTCCAAAATATTAGGAGGAAACTCTAATAATGTCTTCAGATCAGCCGGCAAGGTAGGGCAAGATATTGGCGGGCGCTGATGTTTCCACGAAATAGAAGCGTTGGCCCCGATATGGAACCCCCAATCTCCAAAGGAGGGAACAATCGTATGGTAACTAAGGATTTGAAATCCTGCGCTTTCGATGGTTTTCCCTATGCTCCAAAAGACGATAGGCGTATCTTCAGGAGAAGAAGATTGACAGACAAACACCCCTTCTTCAGCGAGAGAATCACGCAACAGGGTGTAAAATTCGGTTGTATACAAATCGCTGGTTGTTGGATCGGTCGGATCTGGAAAATCAATGATAATGATGGGGTACGGGGCGGGACGGGAAGCAAGAAAGTCGACTGCGTTCTGAGGATGAATGGTGACACGGCGGTCATGGAGTGAGTATTGGTTCAAATCCGCTAAACGTTTGACATGCTTCGCCGCATGCAATACAAAAGGGTCTAAATCAACAAGGTCAACATGTTTGACATCGTCGTATTTGAGCACCTCTCTGAGCGCCAAACCGTCGCCGCCACCTAAAATGAGCACCCGTTCGCGATTCGGAGCGAAAGTGAAGATAGGATGAACAAGCGCCTCATGGTAAATCCGTTCATCGAGAGAGCTGAACTGCAGCTGCTCGTCTAAGTACATTCTGACATCCGTTGCTTCAATTAGGTGGATGTGTTGAAAGGCGCTTTTTTCTTGGAACAAGCTTGTATGTGGGTGACGCAGCAGTTCTTTCAGCCCAATTTGGTCCCACTTGTCCCCGCGGGCAATGGCGCTGCCATGTTGTGTATGCAGGGCAGGACTGGGATCAAAAGAGTTCACTTCCTTGCCGCAAATCAGTTGGGGTGTTGCTCTTCCCCGTGGGACAGCGTAAATGACGGCTCTTTTTGCTCCGATTCCTTTTAACAGACACTCCACTTGGTCCGTTGGGTCGTGTTCCCCGCATGTGTAAAAATCGAATGACGCATACCGTTCCTCCGGCCATGTGTGCACGGAAAGATGGGAAGTGGATAAGACGAGCATGCCGGTGATTCCTTGTGGTTGGAATGGATGAAAATACGAATACAACACGGTCATGCCCGCTTCTTGTGCCGCTTTGGCAAGCAATTGTTCCAAGTGGACAATATGATTGAGCCGAGCAGGATCGCACTCAAAGGCATCAATGATGATGTGCTTTCCTTCAATATTCAATTCGCTCTCATCCCTTTCTGTATGGTTTGATTTATCTTATTGAATTGTGTTTAGAATAGCTTGTACGATTGCCCTTGCTCATGTGTCATTGTGTCGGCTCTTGAAAAAGGGGGGTCGTTCATAGACAGCGGTCAGGTCGGGTATACTAACCAGCGGCAATCGATGGATAGAACGGAGGAACATTGTTATGACCGTCGTCCGGCTCGGCTATGCCGCTATGAGCGTGCATGTCCCTCATTGCTCTCCCTCTCAAACGATGACCGCGGCGCAATTTCGCGCCATTCGCGATCGCGAGGCGGCGATTCGCAAGCTTGAGCGGATCGCTATCTCCAATGTCGAAAACTGCCTTCGCTTGCTCAAACATAACAAGGCGCATGACATCCATTTTTTCCGTCTCAGTTCGCGGCTTATTCCGCTTGCCAATCATCCAGAGCTAGACGGGTGGGATTATCTCGCTCCGATCCGTGAAGCGTTGCGATCGATCGCGCTGTTTTTGCGTGAGTATCCGATGCGGCTTGATTTCCACCCAGAGCATTTTGTTGTGCTGAATTCCCCTGATGCCGATGTGTTTCGCACTTCATTGCGCACGCTGCATCTGCATCGAGAACTGTTGCGCGGAATGGGGATTGACGTAGAACACCGCTGCGTGCTCCATCTTGGCGGCGGGTATGGCGACAAAGAAAAGGCGTTGGAGCAACTGATCCATAATTGGGCGTACATCCCCGCCCCGTTGCAGCGAATGATCATGTTTGAAAATGATGATACGGTGTTTACACTGCGCGATGCTCTCTATGCATGCGAAAAACTCGGCGTGCCGCTCGTTTTTGATTTGCACCACCATCTCGCCAATCACGACGAAGAAGACTGGCGGCCAGACTGGGAACGGATCGTGGCGACATGGCGCCACTCGCCGTTGCCGATGAAAATGCATCTCTCAAGCCCAAAAAGCGACAGACAGTTCCGCGCCCATCACGATTTTATCGATGCTGAGATGTTCATCCGCTTTTTGCAGGAAGTCAAAGGCACCGTTCGGCAGCTTGACTGCATGATCGAAGCGAAACAAAAAGATGAGGCGTTGTTTCAGCTTGTGCGCGACCTCAAGCGCTATGACGAAATAGAGTGGATGGATGGAGCGAGCTTTTATGTGAAGTGACAAGGATTGTGACGATCATCATCCAGACCGCGAGCCATACGCACTTTTTTATATGTTCCAATAAAATATCGACTGGGCCGTGAAAGGAATAAGGAAGGAAGATGGCGAATATAACACACAATGGGGGAATAGGCGATCAAAAGAGTTTTTTAGAGAAAGAGGCATGGGCCAAACGATGGCATGAGACATTGATGGTCTCGTGTGGAGATCATGAAACAGTGGCCCAGGGTGAAAGGGGCGCAAACGTGTGAGAAAAGCGGTCGTGCTTGGCGCATCAGGCGGAATGGGCTATGCCCTCGTTCAGGAGCTCGCATCAAGAGGAATCCCTGTCAGGGCCTTTGCCCGTTCACAGGATAAGATGCAGCAGAGGTTTGGAACAATGAAGGACGTGGAAATTTGTTTAGGAGATGTGTTTCGCGAGGATGACCTGAACAAGGCATGCAAAGATGTCGATGTGATCTTTCATGCGATTAACATCCCCTATCCGGAATGGCCTAAAGGTCATCCGATCATCATGAAAAATGTGCTGAAGGCAGCGGAAGGAAGCGGGGCGAAGATTGTTTTCATCGACAACATTTATGCTTATGGGCGCAGCCCAGGGAGGAAGGTAACAGAAGATACCCCGAAAAACCCCCATACTAGGAAAGGAAAAATTCGCTTGCAACTGAATAAGATGCTTGTAGAAGCGCATCAGAGAGGAGTGCCGACTCTTATTTGCCATTTTCCTGATTTTTATGGACCTAACGCCGAAAATACCTTGATGCACTTCACCTTGCAAGGCATGCTTTCCGGGCGAAACGCGCAATATGTCGGTCGTATGGATGTGAAGCGGGAATTTATCTATACCCCGGATGGAGCCAAAGCGGCAGTCGAACTCTCTCTTCGCGGCTCCGCATATGGAAGTCATTGGAATATTCCCGCTTGTGATGTCATTTCCGGGCACGAAATCGTTGAAATCGCAAGAAGAGCCACCGGATATTCCAAGAAAGTCGCTACAGTGGGCAAAGGCATGATCGCCTTTTTAGGGCTTTTTCATAAAGGAATGAGAGAAATGGTGGAGATGATGTATCTAAATGAGGAACCCGTGGTGCTGAGCGGGGAAAAATACGAGCGGGAAATCGGGCCCGTGCCCAGAACCCCGTATGAAGAAGGAATTCAACGAACGATCGAACATATGAAAAAGAAAGAGCGGTCATGAAGGTAGAGAAGCCATTTACCGATGACGGTTGGAAACCTTGGTGTCAACAACATCAGCTGCCCGAACGCCAATGACCGAGCAGCTGATGCTTCTGTCTTACCATGATTTTGTCTTCGCTGGCTGCAGCATCCGAAACATCGGCAGCATGACGACGATGCCAACCACAAACAAGGCGGCCGAGATTTGATAGATCACAACGAGAGAAAGCCATTCTTTTAGCATCCCCGCCAAGCTCATCGTTGTGACCATTGCCCCCATGAACAGCGGGGTCAAAATGCCGTTGACCCGGCCAATAAACGCTGCTTCCGTATGGCTCATCACAATCGTGTTAATGCCGATATGCAGCGCCGGCATGAAAAAGCCAGCGATAAACTCGGCCAATAAGGTAAGCCAAAACAGCGTTGACCACCCCATGACAAAAATGCCGACGGCAAGGCTCCCCATTCCGAGCATCAGCAAAACGTGAGGTCCGATTCGATGGGAGAGGGCCATCGCCATGCCGCCGCCGATCATCATCGCTGCCCCGTGGGCGGCAAACAGCCATTGCAAATCGCTTTCTTCCATCCCGAGCCGCTCCGTGACAAGAAATACGGCCAATGGTTGAATCAAGCCCATCGCGAATCCCGCGGCCATAAACCCGCCACCGAGTGTGAGGAGGATTTTGCGCGACCATACATAGCGAAAGCCCTGCTTCATCTCCTCCCATAAAGAGGTCGTGTTCCCAGCGCGCTCTTCAGTCCGGTCCGGCGGCAACAGCGTCAAGATCAGAGCGGATGCCAAAAAGCAAAATCCGACCATCGCCATGGAAACGTAGATGCCGAATTGTTGGAAGATGAATGTCCCCATAATGGGACCGATGACGACGAAAATGGCCATCATTGTCTGAAACAGCGACATGCCCCCTTGCATTTGTTCGCTTGGAACATGCACCTTAAATAGTTTCATCCCTGAAGGCTGTGAAAATTGGGATAAAACCGCTGAAACGAAGGTCGCAAGAAACACCATCTTCCATGTGCCAAACAAAAGTGCGAGCAGGATCGCAAAAATGGAGAGTGCGCTGAAAAGATCGCACCAAATCATCGTCCGCTTCGGACGCCATCGGTCGGCAAACGTTCCGCCGATAAAAGAAAAGATAAAAATAGGGGCGAACTCAGCCACTGAAATGAGCGAGACAGCCAGCGCATCACCATTTGTTTTCTCGGTCACAAACAATAAAACGGCAAAATTGCGAATCCAAATGCCGATTTGAATAAATAGCCCGGCTGTCATAATGGTTTGAATAAACCGGTTCCGCAAAAGCGAAACCATGGATGGACTAGTTGCTGCCATGGCAGTTTATTTCCTCCTTCCTGTGAAACGCTCTCATCTCATGCTGCTTCATCCTAAGCTTCTGTCATTCATTCAGCATCAATACAAACTACAACACCGAATATATGTTCCTGTTCTTGTATTATCTTTGATCAGGAGAAATTTGTCAAGACTTAAATTTCCTTTATTGAGAATGGTCCATCTTCATGGAATGGGATGTTGTGGTCAAATATAGAAAGATTTTATACTAAAAAATAATTTTTATACTTTACTATTAAATATTAATTTATTATAATTTTAATGTGCTAGTAATTATCAATATTCGTTGCCAAGACAGCCGCGAGGAAGGCATGATGAAATTTGAATAGGAAGGGGAAGAGAAAATGGAGCATCAACATCCACAACAGGCTTCGAAATGCCCGTACCACGGGAGCATCACCAATCAATCTTCCAATCGGACAACGAACAAAGACTGGTGGCCGAATCAGCTGAATGTAAGCATTCTTCACCAGCACGACCGGAAGACGAACCCTCATGATGAAGATTTTGATTACGCGCAAGAATTTGCAAAGCTGGACTACTGGGCGTTAAAAGAAGATTTGCGGAAACTGATGACCGAAAGCCAAGACTGGTGGCCGGCCGACTATGGCCATTACGGGCCGTTAATGATCCGCATGGCTTGGCATTCGGCAGGGACGTATCGCATCGGCGACGGCCGCGGTGGCGCGTCGACAGGCACGCAGCGCTTTGCGCCGTTAAACAGCTGGCCGGACAACGCCAACTTGGATAAAGCGCGTCGGCTGTTATGGCCGATCAAAAAGAAATACGGGAACAAAATCTCTTGGGCCGATTTGTTCATTTTGGCAGGCAATGTCGCCATTGAATCGATGGGCGGAAAAACGATCGGGTTTGGCGGCGGCCGCGTTGACGTCTGGCATCCGGAAGAAGACGTGTATTGGGGATCGGAAAAAGAGTGGCTCGCCTCTGAACGCTATTCCGGCGATCGCGAGCTCGAAAACCCGCTTGCCGCGGTGCAAATGGGGTTAATCTACGTCAACCCAGAAGGGCCGGACGGCAAGCCGGATCCGAAAGCAGCGGCGCGCGATATCCGCGAGACGTTCCGCCGCATGGGGATGAACGATGAAGAAACGGTCGCCTTGATCGCCGGCGGTCATACGTTCGGAAAAGCGCACGGCGCCGGCCCCGCCACGCACGTCGGTCCTGAGCCGGAAGCCGCCCCGATTGAAGCGCAAGGGCTGGGATGGATCAGCTCTTACGGAAAAGGGAAAGGGAGCGATACGATCACAAGCGGCATTGAAGGCGCCTGGACGCCGACGCCAACCCAGTGGGATACCTCGTACTTTGACATGCTGTTTGGCTATGACTGGTGGCTGACGAAGAGCCCGGCCGGAGCATGGCAATGGATGGCGGTCGACCCGGATGAAAACGACTTGGCGCCGGATGCCGAGAACCCGTCGAAAAAAGTGCCGACGATGATGATGACGACCGATTTGGCGCTGCGGTTTGACCCGGAATACGAAAAAATCGCCCGCCGGTTCCACCAAAACCCGGAAGAATTCGCCGAGGCATTCGCCCGGGCGTGGTTCAAGCTCACCCATAGAGATATGGGGCCGAAAACGAGATATCTCGGTCCGGAAGTTCCGGAAGAAGACTTCATTTGGCAAGACCCGATTCCAGAAGTCGATTACGAACTGACAGAAGCGGAGATCGAAGAAATCAAAGCGAAAATTTTGAACTCCGGGCTGACCGTCAGCGAGTTGGTCAAAACGGCTTGGGCCTCAGCCAGCACGTTCCGCCATTCCGACAAACGCGGCGGAGCCAACGGCGCCCGCATCCGTCTCGCCCCGCAAAAAGACTGGGAAGTGAACGAACCGGAGCGGCTCGCCAACGTGCTGTCCGTCTACGAGGACATCCAACGCGAACTGCCGAAAAAAGTAAGCATCGCCGACTTGATCGTCCTCGGCGGCAGCGCTGCGGTCGAAAAAGCGGCCCGCGACGCTGGTTTTGACGTCAAAGTGCCATTTTTCCCTGGCCGCGGCGATGCGACGCAAGAACAAACGGACGTCGAAAGCTTTGCCGTATTAGAACCGTTTGCGGACGGCTTCCGCAACTATCAAAAACAAGAATACAGCGTCCCGCCGGAAGAACTGCTCATCGACAAAGCCCAGCTCCTTGGGCTGACGGGTCCAGAAATGACGGTCTTAATTGGCGGCTTGCGCGTGTTGGGCGCGAACTATCGCGATTTGCCCCACGGCGTGTTTACCGATCGCATCGGGGTGCTGACCAACGACTTCTTCGTCAACCTGTTGGATATGGACTATGAATGGGTGCCGACCGACGGCGGCATTTACGAAATCCGCGACCGGAAAACCGGCCAAGTGCGGTGGACAGCGACCCGGGTCGATCTCATTTTCGGATCGAACTCCATCCTCCGCTCTTACGCCGAATTTTACGCCCAAGACGACAACCAAGAAAAATTCGTCCGCGATTTCATCAACGCGTGGGTGAAAGTCATGAACGCCGACCGCTTCGATCTGGTGAAAAAAGCAAGAGAATCGGTCGCCGCTCGATAATGAAACAACAAGGCAGGGGGAGAGGGATTCCCTCTGCCTTGTTTTTGCGGCATACAAAACCGCTCGATAGGCAGCGCCGCTCTCCCCACCGGAAAAACCGATAGGGGGGAAGGGATAGAGGAAATATGGTGAAATATGATAAAATGATACGAATGAGTCGATCAAAACGATCATCGATATAGGGGGGCAGCCTTTTATGAAGATACGCCAATGTTCTAGAGCCGTGATCATTAATGAACGGAATGAAATTCTTCTTCAGCGATTTGAATTTCGCGATGTGGTAGGAAACAAGGTGTTATGGGTGACTCCAGGGGGAGGAATTGAAGAAAATGAGACCCCGGCGGAAGCGTTAAAAAGAGAGTTATACGAAGAGCTAGGCATTGTTGTCAACCTTGTCGGCGAACCCCTATTTCAACTCGATGTATGGATCGATGGGAAACAAGGTCCTTTTGTTAGTCGAGAGATTTATTACAAAATCACGATTCCATCGGATACGAGATTATCGTTCGAAAATATGACGAAAGACGAAAAGGATGCATGGCAACAGGTAAAATGGTGGAGCAAGGAAGAATTGCAGAGCATCGATGATTTTGCACCGCGTGAGATATTGAATTACATATAAGAACCGATCAGCTGTGGGGGCCGCTTCAACCTGTCTTTTTCGTTATACGTAGCTTCCTATTTTTCCGTTCTTCCTCGCCCAGTTCCATTGTTGTCTTAAGACGAATGAGCCGATGGCGAGCCACAATAGCGAGACGCCGAACGCGGGAAAGAACACGCGCCATCCTGCGCCCATTCCTTGTACAGCCCAAGAAAGAGGAGAAAGGGCGTTGAGAATATGAAAGGCGGCTGGTAATCGATTCGAAGATAGAAAAAACCCTGAGAAGATTAATAAATAGTAAAGAAGCACCTCAGTAACGGCCCCGACTTGCTTTAAGCGGAGTGACAGTCCTAAAATGAACACGCCGATCCCGGTCATGCCGATTAGACTCACTCCACCAAATACGACGATTTCCGTTACGATGGACAATGCTCCCGAAACAATTTCAGAAAATCCAATGATCAAGGCGGCACAAAGGAAAAAAAGCGCCACCCACGCGAACGACAACGCGACTTCCGCGACCACCACGCCGATCAAAATTTGCCATGGAGGAGTCTTCGTTGAAAGCACTTGCTCTGCGGTGCCAAGATACGCTTCTTCGATTGCGCTGTTGCCAAGCTTTGCGATCAAATGAGCGCTTAAGTACCAAAGGCTGAAACCGGCTAGCTTGACCGCCGCCTCTTTTCCCGTCTGGATGGGGCTTGCGTACAGTGTGCCGAAAAAAAGACAAATTTAATAATCAGCCCAACAGTAAAATCGAACCAATATCGGCGATACTCTGCTCTTTTTTTCAAAAACGACGCCGATACAACACGAAAAATTTGCCGGAGCAATCACCCCACCTCCCTAAACGACATGGCGGATTTGCCGAATCAAAGAAGACTTGATTTAGTAAGGTTTGTCTATTTTTGTTTGGTTCCCAATGGATGTTCGTGAATTTGCGCATCGACAGTATCTGAAAAACAATAAATACTGCAAAGCGGTCTCCATTATTCAATCACCAGCCTCCAGGGAGAATTGATAGGAACGAATCGCCGCTAAAAAATGGGTTTCCAGGTCAGCTGGAGTTGAAAAATGTTCCTTTGTTCCCCGCCAAATGATGGTTCCATCTTTGATAAAAACAAATTGATTTCCGACGGCGTGGGCAAACGGAATGTCATGGGTTGTAATGAGGACGGCGTTCCACCAGTTGTGTTTTTCCGTCAACAGCGCTCGAATATGATGCTGCGACTCAACATCAAGGCCAAGAGTCGGCTCATCAAGGAACAAAAACGGCGCTCCTTTCATTAAGGCGATCGCAAACGCCAATTTTTGTTTCATCCCTCGCGAAAGGGCTTGGGCCAGACGATCCGCGTAGGGGGTCAGATTCAACATGGCCATGATTTGTTCGGCCCTTCGCTTCGCTTCGTAACGGCTCCACTTGTTTAGCAAACCAAAATACAAGAGATTTTCAAAGACATTTAAATATGAATAGGAGTTGTCGGCTTCTTCAAACACGACCGCAATCGACTCGCGCGCACCATTCGGATTGCGGACAACATCTACCCCATTTACATAAATACGGCCGCTGTCCGGTGCAGTAAGCCCGATGATGCACTTTATTAAGGTCGTCTTCCCAGCCCCATTTGGCCCTAAAAGAATGAGCCGATCTCCGTCATTCAGCTCGAGAGAGAGATCGCGCAACACGTGGCGGTGAGGCGGATAGATTTTGTTGACATTTTGCACGACGATCATCTTTGCCTAGTCCTTTCAACTGAATAAACGAAAAGGTCTTTAGTAGCCTGTCTCTGCGTGGAGCTATACAAAGCTTGATTTTCCGTTTTTGGTTATAATTATAAAATAAAAAAGAAGAATGTAAATATTGAAAAATGATCACCTCCATCTGCGTGAGCAATGAATCCACTAAAGGGGGCGGTGGTTTCGTCCAAAATCGTGCTGTTCCATCTCTTTCCATGAACGCTTGATCCGACCGATCATCATTCGATAAACAACGGCTAAATAGAGCGGAAAAACGATGGTAAGCGACAATAAAACAGACGCATTTTCTAAAGCATGACCATGTTTTCGCACCGCTAGATAAAGAACAGACAGAGCGAACAGAGACGCCGCTATAAACTGCATATAACGACTGTTTCGTATTCGATGCATCAGATTCCTCTCCCTTATTAGTTTAATAAAATTAATTATTAAATAAACTTAAATATTCGACAGACCTTCCCCAATGGAGAAGGGTTACGACCGATGCGCCTCCATGATGATGGTATAGAGTTTATCGTTAATTTCTTTCAGCTTTTCCAAGTCCTCGCGCTGAAGTTTTCCATAATATTTTTCCATTAAGCGCAATTCCACTTCGTCCATTTTGTCATGATATGTTTGACCCGCTTGATCTAAGCGGACGATGATTTCACGGCGGTCGGTTGGATTGATGTCTCGGCGAACATACGCTTTTTCCTCCAGCTTTCGAACGAGCTGGCTGGCGGCGCTTGGAGTTATGGAAAAGAACTGGGCGATTTCGTTGATCGTCATGGTTTGATGCCTCAATATCTCCAGCAGCATCACTTGCCTTTGGGTTAGCTCTTGATACTCAGCGCCGAGCATGGCGCGAATCTCTTGCAATAAAAACGCGGTCACCGCATCGTTTTTTTCTTTAATGGCCTGATACAATGCTTTTAAATCGTCCATCGGACATCCCTTTCTTGATGATGAGTCTACCTATATTATAAACCAATTTAAATATTTAAGTAAAATTAAATTTTAACATATCTGTTTTTTCTTGATCTGTTCAATTCAACCATATAGAGTATTGTGTAGAGGGCAAAATCTAGAAGAAGGGGACTGCGGATGGAACATCGAAAGAACATCGTTGTCGTTTTGAAAGGGTTGATCTTACATAAAGGGACCGTGCTAGTCGTCCAGCGCGCGCCTGATGATGAAGTAGGCGGCGGAACATGGGAGCTGGTCGGAGGGGGGATGCGATTTGGTGAGGAGTTAGAAGCTGCGCTCATTCGCGAAATTGAAGAAGAAGTTGGGTTGACGGTGACGGTGGAGAAAGTTTTATACGCTGCGACGTTCCAAACCCATCCGACGCGGCAAGTCGTCATCTTGACGTATTTATGCACAAGCGAGCAGCACGAGGTCATCCTTTCGAAAGAACATATCCACTATTGCTGGGCGACAAAGGATGAAGCGCGTCAACTGCTGCCCCCGGCGATTGTATACGATTTTGAAAAAAACGGCGTGTTTTCGTTAGCGGAATGGAGGTAAAGAATGCTTCAGAAAAAATGGATTGGGGGTCGCTCGTTCGCTCGCGTTGCTTGCGGCCTTTGTTAGTGAGGTCTTTTTCTTCGTGAAATCTTTAGCGGCCAAAGGCGATTCGCATAAAAGCATGGAGCGGATTGAAGAGAAATTGGACAAAATGATTGAGCGGTTAGAGAGGCAAACGAATGAATAATGTGGATGATTCAAAACAAAAGTGAGGTTCGGATATGAAGACGGTTAGCCAAGAAATCCAAGATTTGTCCATTCAATCCTTGGAGTCAACTGTTCATAAACTTTCAAACGCTTATAAGAACATGGCAGAAAAAGGTTCAAACACAACTCTTGTCAAAAAGAGACTAAACGCAGTAAAAATTGGTTTAGAAAGCCTAAAAGGCGCTTGGCATGGGGAAGACTTTTGCTATGGCGAGGAAATCATAATGACTTCTAAAGAAACTCTACAAGGCATCATTCCATCTATCGAAAAACAGATAGCAAAGGCAAAAGAAGGCAGTTCTCAAAAAACATTAAATGAGCGTCGTTTAACTGCGCTAAAACTCGCAATCGAATCTTTGGAGAATCGTCTTACTATTCTACGGGGGGAGAATGATGATGAAAAACAGTCAAATGAATCCCAACGTTGATCAATATTTAGCCGGAGGCTGTGGACGCTGTCCGCTAGCGAGTACTCCCGATTGTAAAGTAAACAAATGGCCGGCAGAATTAAGAGCATTGCGAGCAATCGTTCTTGAATGCGGATTGACAGAAGAAGTGAAATGGGGAATTCCCTGTTACACCTTCCAAAAGAGGAATGTCGTAACAATCAGTGCTTTCAATGAATATTGTGCACTTAGTTTTTTCAAAGGCGCCTTGTTAAAAGATGACCATCACATTCTAGAAAAGCCTGGGGAGAATACGCAAGCTGCACGACGCATTCGGTTTACAAATGTCCAACAAATCATCGAGCTTGAACCTGTGTTGAAAGCATATATTAACGAAGCCATGGAAATTGAAAAAGCGGGCTTAAAAGTGGAGTTCAAAAAGAGTCCAGAGCCAATTCCTGAAGAGCTTCAAAAAAAATTCGCCGAAATGCCGGCCTTACAAACAGCATTTGAATCGCTGACACCGGGACGACAAAGAGCGTACATCCTTTATTTTTCCGGAGCGAAACAATCGAAAACGCGCGAAGCGAGAATTGAAAAGTATATCCAGCGCATTCTTGACGGCAAAGGATTGCATGATTAACACTCTGCCCGCAGAAACGCCATTGCCACAAACGCGTTATGGGAGAGTAAGAGAAGGTTGGGAGGACATTCTCTTTTCATGAAAACCATTCATCTACCATTAAACAAAATTGATGATGTCACTTGAAAGGGAATACCTATGGTTTTCGGTGTTGCCCCCGAGGAGGACTCAATGCATGGAAATTAGAAAACCGAACGATGCGGAATATAAAAAGATTTTATCACTTTCACCGCAAGCATTATTTGAAGGTACATTAGGCGAAGCAAAACTGTCGGACGAAAAAATCAAACAACAGATTGAAGCATTATTGCAGAAAGGAAGTGAGTATTTCATCGCCACGGAAGGCGATCATCTCATGGGTTGGATTCTGATCGGAACAAAGGAAGACCAACTGACGGAAAGGATATATGGATTTATTTATGAATTGTTTGTGTTAGAGGAGTTCAGGGGAAATGGCATTTCCAAACGGTTGTTAGAGGCTGGCATCGAACATCTTAAACGAGAGGGGTATTCAGAGGTTCGCTTAAGTGTATATGCAGGAAATCAAGCGATAAAACTATACGAAAAACTAGGATTCACCTATCGAACGATTACAATGAGCATGAACATCCCCCGCTTTTCAAAGAACAGCAGTTGGCCGAAATGATCCGCCGGATCGAGTCGATGCCAGGATGCATCCGGGACGATCGGGAGTGGCTGTCGGCGCAAGGGGTGGAGACGGCCGGCATGCGTCCGATGGGCCACGCCGAGAGCGTGATGAGCCGGTTCGCGTACCGGGTGAAATCCCGCCGCAGCTGGAAAGACCAAGGACTTTGGGCGTTTCTGAAAGCGATGGTGGCCCGAATCGACGGAATATGGCGGAGAAAGGGGCAGTTGGAGGAGGAAGAGCCCCAGAGGGCAGCCTCAGCCCCGACGAAGCCCGAGCGGATCGAACAGGCCAAACGGAAGGCAGGGCGGTTGTTGGCGGAGGTGATGCGCCAGAACATCCCGTGTCTTCAGCGGTCATCGGGGACGCCGATCTACCAAGCGTTGTCGGCGCTTCGGGACGGTGGTTGGATGTAAAAAATGGATAGAACAAAAATCATCTCAAGATAAGGGATGAGAGTCCGAAAGCGCTTACGATATCAATTCCTAAAAATGGTCTATCAACCGGTGATTGACAACGCCCGTAGTAGACCGAAAAAATGTTCTCCACAAAGTCTTGACTGACTCGGGAGATGAATGTCGGTTGGCGTTAGCCAAAGATTTTGGTATAATCAGTCTTAAATATATAAAAGGATTGATATATCAATGAAATTGGATAGTAATAATCATTCAGTATTCTTATTGTATTATCATCTTGTATTAGTTGTAAAGTATCGCAGAGAAGTATTCACCGATGAAGTATCTGATTTTGCCAAAGATATGTTTATAAAGATTGGGAAAAAATATAACATCACTTTGATAGAGTGGAATCACGATAAGGATCATATCCACATTCTATTCAAGGCACATCCTAATTCTGAATTGTCAAAGTTTATCAATGCCTATAAGAGTGCGAGTTCTCGACTGATAAAGAAAAACTTTCCTCATGTCCGAAAAAGACTCTGGAAAGAAATGTTTTGGTCAAGAAGTTTTTGTCTTCTTACAACAGGCGGTGCACCAATTGCTGTCATAAAAAAATACATTGAAAATCAGGGTCGGAATTGAGGTGATTTGATATGACCAAGCAAAACAAAGCATTCAAGTTTCGCATATATCCAAATAAAGAACAGAAAGAGTTATTGGCAAAAACGTTTGGTTGTGTTCGTTTTGTCTACAATAAGATGCTGGCAGAACGTAAAGAACTATATGAGAAGTTCAAAGACGATAAGGAAACGCTTAAAAAGCAAAAGTTCCCGACACCAGCAAAATATAAGGAAGAATTCCCGTTTCTAAAAGAGGTGGATTCTTTAGCTTTAGCAAACGCACAGCTCCATTTGCAAAATGCTTATAAGAACTTTTTTGAAGGTCGTGCGGAGTTCCCTAAATTCAAAAGAAAAAAACACAAGCAATCCTATACAACCAATATGGTCAACGGAAATATTAAGATTGAAGATGGTCATATCCAATTACCAAAGTTCAAAAAGCCGATGAAAATGAAGCAACATAGAGAAATCCCTGCTGAGTACAAAATCAAATCTTGCACCATTTCTAAAACAAAGACAGGGAAATACTATATTTCGATTTTGACGGAATACGAGAAAGATATTCGTCCAGTGAAAATCCAGAAAGTTGTCGGTTTGGATTTTGCAATGGATGGGCTATATGTCGAAAGTGAACAGGGTGAGAAAGCCAATTACCCACGTTATTATCGGCAAGCGTTAGACAAATTAGCAAAAGCACAACGAATTCTTTCTCGGCGGAAGAAAGGCTCTGCACGATGGGAAAAGCAACGTCTGAAAGTAGCTAAGCTGCATGAAAAGATAGCGAATCAGCGCAGAAACTTTCTTCATCATAAGTCAAAAGAATTAGCAACCAACTACGACGCTGTGATGATTGAGAACTTAGACATGAAAGGGATGTCTCAAGCCCTCAACTATGGGAAAAGCATTCATGATAACGGCTGGGGCATGTTCACGAGCTTTTTAGAGTACAAGCTAAAAGAACAAGGGAAGCCACTTGTGAAAATTGACAAGTGGTTTCCTTCTACGAAGAAATGTTCATGTTGTGGCAAGGAAAAAGAAATGCCATTATCTGAACGTGTATATAAATGTTCTTGCGGTTTTGTATTAGATCGTGATCATAATTCCGCAATCAATATCAAAAAAAATGAAGGATTGCGCTTATTAGCATAAAGAATAATAACTTCTGGAACAGGAGGGTTAGCTCGGTCCATTTCCCGTCAATAGATGGGATTACCCGAGAAGCCCCCACTTCAAGCAACCCGCAAGGGTGGTAAGTGGAGGGTAGTTCACAGGTTTACCTCAATGATGTGTTTCAGCGGTTATCATAAACAACGCGAAGCGTCAGCGTAGATGGTGGGAGTATGTCACAAAGTTTCATAAAAATCATGAAAAATCATTTACAACTTCACCGTTTTTGGATACAATTGACTTCGTAACATGATTTCGGAAGGAGGATGAACAACATGAAAGCAATGATGAAACGAGCAACACGCACAATTGAACAACGAAAAGCGATTCGACCTTCCGAGTCTGTTACGGCCATTTTATCTTAAACAGCACAGCGAATGCCGCGGGAAGGAGATCGTTTTTTTCCTGCGGCTTTTTTGCGTTTTTGCGCCGCAGGAGTCGCTTTCCTGCGGCTTTTTTCTGCTGTTGCGCCGCGGGAACTCCAGGGAACCCGCGGCTTTTATTTATGAAAGGGGGTGAGGGACGATGACGATCCATTTGTTGTTTGTGACCATTACCATCGAGCGACGGACATGGACGATGGAGGAAATCAAACAGGAGCAGCTCATCCGGCAAGTGGAAGAAGAAATGATGGACCGGAAATGCTCCGTTTACCGATTGTTTTAAGCTTGCAATCTACAATTTTTAAGGGAGGAAGACAAAATGAAAATGAGATGGACACCGTTCACATTGCCAGCCGGAGAGATGGAGAGCGGTTAGATGATCATTGAACGATAAAGGAGTTGAGTCCACCATATGTTTTCGGTATTATGGAAGCTTCGTTCGTTTTTCAAGCAACATTGGAAGCGATATGTCATCGCCATTGTCTTTTTAATGTTGGGGGGCCTGTTCGAAACGATTCCGCCCAAGTTGCTAGGAATCGCGATTGACGATATACATTCGGACGGCTTCACCAAGGAGAAGCTGATCGCATATGCCGGAGGGCTTATGGGGCTGACGGTATTCATTTACGGCGTGAACTATATATGGATGTATCAGCTGTTCGGGGGCGCGTTTTTATTAGAGCGAAGCATGCGTTCCCGCTTGATGAAACATTTACTCAAAATGACGCCGACGTTTTATGAAAACAATCGCACCGGCGATTTAATGGCGCGGGCGACGAACGACTTAAAAGCGATCGCTAATACGGCCGGATTCGGTATTTTAACGCTTGTGGATTCAAGCGCGTTCATGCTCGTCATTTTATTCACGATGGGCCTGTCGATCAGTTGGAAGCTGACGTTTGCGGCGGTGCTGCCGCTGCCTGTGATGGCGGCAGCGATGAATCTGTACGGAAAACAAATTCACGAACGCTTTACAAAAGCGCAAGATGCATTTGGCGACATGAACGATTATGTGCTCGAATCGATTTCGGGCGTGCGCGTCATTCGCGCTTATGTGCAGGAAAAAGCGGATGAAGCGAGATTTCAAGCGCTGACGGAAGACGTGTATCAAAAAAATATGAAAGTCGCGCAAATCGATTCGCTCTTTGATCCAACGATTAAACTGCTAGTGGGCCTGAGCTATTTAATCGGATTAGGGTACGGGGCATACTTAGTGTTCCATCAAGAAATAACGCTCGGCGAACTCGTTTCGTTCAACGTTTATTTAGGCATGATGATTTGGCCGATGTTTGCCATCGGCGAGCTCATGAACGTGATGCAGCGCGGCAACGCTTCTCTCGATCGCGTGAATGAAACGCTCGCCTACGTTCCGGATGTGCAGAATCATCCCGAGCCGCAATCGGTTGAGATCCCCGAATCGATTGTGTTTGATCAAGTCGGGTTTCGCTATCCGTCATCAAGCGTCCCTAATTTAGCGAACATCTCGTTCACGCTTCGGCGCGGGCAAACGCTCGGCATCGTAGGGCGAACAGGGAGCGGGAAAACGACGCTTGTGAAGCAATTGCTGCGGGAGTATCCGCTAGGAACAGGGCGCATTACCGTCTCAGGCGTTCCGCTCGAGCGAATTCCAATGGAACAGGTGCGAGGATGGATTGGCTACGTGCCGCAAGACCATGTGCTATTTTCGAAAACGGTGAAAGAAAATATTGTATTCGGACGCAAAGAGGCGGCCGACGAAGAATTCCAGAAAGCGATTGATTTAGCCGCATTCCGCAACGATATCGAAATGCTTCCTGAAGGGCTCGATACGTTAGTCGGGGAAAGAGGGGTTGCGCTATCAGGAGGGCAAAAGCAGCGGCTTTCGATCGCCCGCGCGCTGCTTATGAATCCGGAAATTTTAATTTTAGACGATGCCTTGTCCGCTGTCGATGCGAAAACGGAAGCGGCGATTATTGAAAACATTCGCCGCGAGCGCCGCGGAAAAACGACGATCATCACGACGCATCGTTTATCGGCGATCGAGCATGCCGATTGGATTCTCGTGCTAGATGACGGAAAAGTGATCGAACAAGGCACGCATGAACAACTCCTCGCCCAAAACGGGTGGTATTACGAGCAATGGATCCGCCAACAAGCCGCAGCGACGACAGAAGAAAGCGGGGTGGGTTTATGAACGTCGGAAAACGGTTATTCGCTTACGCCCTTCACTATAAAAACATGATGGTGTTCGCCTTGTGTATGCTGGCGGTTTCGGTGGCTGCCGAACTGACGGGGCCGTTGATCGCCAAACGAGTGATTGACCAGCATATTTTAGGGATCGAGTCTCCGTGGCACGAAGCTTCGAAAGGAAATAACGCCGTGTTTTATCAAGGGAAATGGTATAAGCGGGAGCGCGATTTTGCACAAGGAGAAGAAAAAGGGAAAGAAGTGCGCATTTTGCAAGTCGGGCGGCATTACTATTTTGTCGACCGCGCTGTCGCCTTGGACGGCAACCGCTCCGTCCAAGACGGCGTCCTCACGATTCGCCGCGGGGACGAGTCGGTCTCATATCCAGCCAAAAAGTTGTCCGTTCGAGAGCTCATGCGTTTTTACGGGCCGGACATTGACCGTATCGTTTCCTTATTAGGTCTGTACATGGCCCTGCTCGTCGCGGCGACCGCGTTTCAATACGGACAGCGCTACTACTTGCAGATGGCGGCGAATCGCATTATTCAAAAAATGCGCAAAGACGTCTTCGCGCACATCCAACGTCTGCCGATTCGCTATTTTGATCGTTTGCCGGCCGGGAAAATCGTCGCGCGGGTGACGAACGATACGGAAGCGATTCGCGAGCTCTACGTTACGGTATTGGCGACGTTTTTTACAAGTTGCATCTATATCACCGGCATTTTTATCGCGCTGTTTCTTTTGGATGTTCGTTTGGCGGCCGTCTGCCTCATCCTCTTGCCGATTTTAGCCGTATGGATGAAGGTGTACCGGAAATACGCGTCGAAATACAATCAGATCATTCGGTCGCGCTTAAGCGACATTCATGCGATGATTAACGAGTCGATTCAAGGAATGACCATCATCCAAGCATTTCGCAGACAAAAGGAAACGGAGCGCGAGTTTGACGAGCTGAACCAAGACTATTTCACCTACCAAAATAAGCTTTTGAGCCTAAATGCGCTCACATCGCATAACTTAGTCGGCGTGCTCCGCAACGTGGCATTTGTGGCGCTTATTTGGCATTTCGGGGGCGGTTCTTTAAGCGGCCAGGCCATTTCTATGGGCGTGCTGTACGCGTTTGTAGATTATCTCAACCGCTTGTTCCAGCCGGTGACCGGGATGGTGAACCAGTTGGCGAACTTAGAACAGTCGCTTGTTGCCGCCCAGCGCGTCTTTGCGCTTCTCGATGAGCCCGGCGATGAGGTGTACGAAGGAGACATGCCGCGCTACAAAGGAAACGTCGTGTTTGAGAACGTGTATTTCGGGTATAAGGACGGCGAATATGTGTTAAAAAACATCTCTTTCACGGCCAAGCAAGGAGAGACGGTGGCGCTCGTCGGGCATACCGGCTCCGGGAAAAGTTCGATCATGAATCTATTGTTCCGTTTTTATGACATTCAAAAAGGGCGCATCCTCATCGATGGAGTCGATATTCAAACGATGCCTAAACAAATGCTGCGCAAGCATATGGGGATCGTTTTGCAAGATCCGTTTTTGTTCACCGGCACGATCGCGTCCAATGTGAGTTTGCAAGATCCGTGCATTACCCGCGGCACGATCGAAAAAGCGCTTCGCGACATCGGGGCAGAGCAATGGCTCAAAAGCTTGCCGAACGGTTTTGATGAACCGGTCATTGAAAAAGGAAGCACGTTATCGTCCGGGCAGCGCCAGCTCATTTCGTTCGCCCGCGCCTTGGCATTCGATCCGGCCATTTTAGTGCTCGATGAAGCAACCGCCAACATCGATACGGAAACGGAAGCGGTCATTCAGCAAGCGCTCGATGTGTTAAAACAAGGCCGCACCACGTTTATCATCGCTCACCGTTTATCGACGATTCGAAATGCCGATCAAATTCTCGTGCTAGACCGCGGCACGATCGTCGAACGAGGCACTCATGACGAACTGATGAACAAGAAAGGCAAATATTATCAAATGTATCAACTGCAACAAGGAGAGAAAAACGCGATCAAAGTGGGTTAATCGAGAGGAAGGAAGCCGTCTTGCGCTTCCTTCCTCAACAGAGCGTTGTATCATTTGGAATTGTCGTTCGTGTTGCAAAAAACGATTCACGACAATGCTGAGGACGATTCGTATGAAAAAGAGCATATGCCAAAACGAGTCGAAAAAGAAGAAGCAAAGTAACGAAACCACCAGCGTTGCAGCCAAATGAGCGCACAAACGAAATGGGGCGGGTCAATCAGTTGATCGTTCGGCTATTCATCCGTAGAAAGAACTAAAATGAAAAACGAGAACGAGGTGGCAAAATGGAAAAACGGCATGAAGTGTTGTTTCGGCAATTAGAAGATTATCGCAGGGAATTGCTTCGAGTAGTGGACGGGCTTACTGAAGAAGAGGCGGACATCGTGCCAAAAGGATTCAACAACAACATTCGTTGGAATCTCGGGCACGTCTATTTAGACCAATATCTTTGGATTCAGCATGTAACGAAAGAGCCGATCCCGATTCCCGAAGGCTTTCGCGATTGGTTTGGCTTCGGCACCAGCCCGGCCGCGTGGCACACAAAGCCCCCGTCGCTGTTTGTATTAAAAGAATTATTGGCGGAGCAGCCAACGAAAATTCGCGAATGGTACGGGGAGCGCCTCGAAGAAGAATTCGCGCCGACCGAATCCGGCATGCACACGATCGCCCAAGTGTTAGTGCGCACCATTTTCCATGAAGGGTTGCATCTTGCTACAATCCAGCGTATTCGCAAATTTCTTTAGTCGGCAAAGGGACACGTTAGCCCCTCCAAACGTCAATGTCAATGCTGAAGAATGTTTGAATAATTTGAATAAATGGATGTGATAAAATCAAATAAGAAACCTTTTTGAGGGGGAGAGAGTTTTGGGAGTCAATACCGAACGTTTATTCATTGTTCCATGTACGTTAGAGAATTACTGTCAATTTTCCCATCAATATGATATGGGACCTCATATTGAAATGTATTTGGAGCAGTTAAAGAGGGATTCTTCCGTTAAAGGTTGGGGTGTTTGGTTTGTCATACGTAGGGAGAATAATCAAGTTATCGGCGATATTGGCTTCAAAGGAAAGCCTAATGACCGAAAGACAGTGGAGATAGGGTATGGTATCATTCCAGCTGCACAAAATAAAGGACAAAATAAAGGTTTTGCAACAGAAGCAGTTCAAGCACTAATTGATTGGGCATTTTCTTCTGGACAAGTAGAGAAAGTGATTGCCGAATGTTTAGAAGACAACGTTGCATCGATCAGGGTTCTTGAAAAGGTAGGAATGAAAAGAACTTCTGCTAAGGATGGAATGTTATATTGGGAATTAGAGAAACCTTGTAAATAACGAAATCAAATTTTAAAGAGCATAAGGTGTACTAATAAAACATACGGACCAATATGTGCGGGATGGAGTCACCAAGGGCGTGAGTGAAACAATCGTCCCACGTTCCAAATGGAGAGTACAAATTCGTGGTTCCCCCGAGTTATGAGGCACTCAGGCCAACAAGTGCCGGATAATTGATTTTATGGGCACTTGAGGGAAGAGGTCATGAGATTTCGGAAAAACAATAAGTTAACATAATATAAATTATAGGAAGTTAAGCGAACGATTGTTTCAATTCCAAGTAATCTTATAATAGTGAGACAGCAACAAAAACATCCATCGTTCATATTCATAAACGAGAAATATCACACCTCGGCTAGAGAAACAATAAAAACGTGCAGCCTCTTGATCTTCGCTCAAGAAGCTGCACGTTACCCACTGCGCGTCGGCAGCTGCAGGGACCGCATGATCTCATTCCTTTCTCCTTTGTTTCGTTTAGGCAATATCCGTTTGACGATAGCGGACGCCTTTGTACCGAACGCGAACCGGCACACCTTTTTCTTGCTTATGCTTCACCAGAAGCTGTTGAGCTTTTGAGAAGGCTTCCATCATCCCTGATGCCGGAATGGCCTCTTCCCACACAATCGTTTTCCCTTGAACTGTGTAGAAAGAAAAGACATACTGTTTCACCGTCTTCACCTCCCTATATACTTATTATAATCAAAGACTGTTTTTCCTAAACACAAAAACTGTTACAATTATGTTAACACTTTCTCTTCAGTGTTTCCGCAACGAATAAAAGTGTCCCAATCCTAAAAGAGATCGGAATACCTTTCTCTTTTTGCGCATATGTGGCTGTTGGACCTTAGCACAGTTCAGTTTCTTAGGAAAAGAAAACCGGCATCATGATTCAATGCCGGTTTGTTGCTTGTATTGTTTGACGGCTGCCCGATAGTCGGCTTGAATGGCGTCTTGATCCTGCCCCAGCCGCTCGCTTAAAAAGGCAAGCACAGCCGCGTCATGGGCAAGGCCAGCGGCAAACTGCCGCTTCAGCCAGCGTTCGCCGATCTCTTCTGCAGGAAATGTATGCACCTCTCCTCCATCGGCGTATAACATCCATCCTTGGTCCGTTTGGCGGCTCAACCACCATTGGCCATGGTGATTGGTCCAAAACACCCCTTCGGCCTCGTCTTTTTTGTTCCATTGGTTTTGCTCTGCATCGCCGTATATCGGCAGAAGCGGGAACGTCTCGACGACAAACAGCGGGAACGTCGTGTCATCGATTAAACAGCCCGATGCCTTCGGGTGGCCGCCGCCGCCGAATTGCTGGGCAAACTCGGCGACGTTGACGTCATCATGAATCGTGCGAAAGCCGATATGCTTTGTCCCCATATTGACCATCGCGATTAAATCGAGATGAGGAAATCGCTTCGATAACACATTGCCGAGTTCCGACATATGGCGCTCGGCAAAGACGACGCCGATGCAATAGTCACCAAGCCAGCGCTGAACAAGTTGTTTTTGTTTTTGCCGAATGTAGCGCTGAATTTTCTTCTCTTCCATATCGAGAAGCAGCTCTTCCGTCTCTGTCAAGGCGAACGGTTCACCGGAAGCGAGCCGCTCGCTCATCGTTTCCCAAAAGCCGTCAAGCCCGAAAATCGTCAACAAATCATTCAGCCGTTTCGCTTGTAAATTCCCCTTCTCTTCCCATTCCCACGTGTCGTATTGGCGGACGAGCTCGACGAACACATCAAGCGTTTCGTTTGGTGCGAGTTTCCCCTCGCGGATGAGATAGTCGTAAAAGAGCGAGGTGGCGCACGTTTTTTTGCCATCATCCCCCACCGGCACCACCCGCCCCCACGGGTAGTCATTGAAATGAAGCGCCGTCACGTGGTGGTCGATCACTTGCACATGGCCGCCGCGCGCCGCCCGCTCGGCTAGTTGCTGTTCTACTTCCTTGCCAACGGCCAAGTCGGTGATGAACAACATGGCGCCATTGGCCTCATCACTTTGCAAAAACTGAGTGACCCGCTCATCCAAATTACGGTAGGAGCAAAACGAAATGTTCACTTCGACAAACGCCAGCTTCGCGAGCAATCCACAGCCGATGCCGTCTAAATCGCTGTCGGTGAATAGTTTGATCATCGCGTCCCATCCTTTTTCTCACAAACTTTTTTGCAACCACATTTTTAAAAGCGGAAGCAGCCGATCCGGCAGCTCGCCTGCATGCGGCACAAAGACGCGGAAGCGGCCATAGATGTTTTCAATTGTCCGCCGCGTCTGCTCATCGTCGGCCCCAGGGCCTAAAAAGAGATTGACGACCTCAATGCCTCGGCGGCGCGCTTCAACGACTGCTTCGTGTGTATCGATGATGCCGTTTTGTTCATAGCCATAGGCGGCTGGCTCGCCATCGGAAAAGACGAGCAGCACCTTTTGCGCTTCGGGGCGCTTGAGAAGCTGTTCTGTCATCCAGCGAATGGCCAACCCATCGCGATTGTCTTCATGCGGTTCAAGCTGCAGGATCGCTGCGCCGCTTGACCGTTCGAGCGAGCGATGGAATGCGACCGCCAGCTGCAAATAGTTCGGCTGCCGAGAGGCGGTCGCTTCGTTCGCATCTTCCCAAAATCCGACAATTTGGTGCGGCACGCGCAACGTTTTCAGCACTTCATGGCAAAGAACGAGCCCGGTTTTCGTCTCTTCCATTTTGTCATACATCGAAGCCGAGCAATCGACAAGCAAGCCGAAGACGGCATCAAACCGCCGCGCTGGCTCGCCTTTTTTGTAAAACAGACGCGGCCGCTCGTCGGTGAAAAACGGCACTAACTGTTTGCGGAGCCGTCCAGCGGGCAAATTGGTGCGCCAAGCGGAGCGCTCGCGCTCGAGCCATCGTTCCATGATGCGTACAAGCCGTTTTCGGTACGGCGCCACCACCGCCTGTTTGGCGTGATATTGTACAAGGTGTGCAGGACTTGGCGGTGAAGGGGGAAGAAGCACGAGCTTCGCTTGGCGATTCACTTCGCCATATGGCGCGCCGCTGCCAAATGGCGGCGTTTCGCTAAGAACCGTTTGCGCCTCCAAGCCGTACTCGTTTTTTTCTGTCGGACGGGATATTCCTTGGACGATGGCGAGCGCCTGGTCATGGTCGCCACCGGGCCGCGCTCCGTCGCCAAGCATGCTGGTGCGGCTGCCTCGTTCGAGCTCAAAACGGAGGAAGCTCCCGCCTGTTCGGCTCGTTTCCCGATGCCACGTCGGCAACACTTGCCGCTTGGCTTCGCCGTCTGCGTCCGAAAGCACGTCGCTGTTTTCCAATGGATCGGTCCTCTTGAGATCTTGTAGCGTCGTGGCGGCCTCCTCCCCCTCATCCTCCACGATCGGCAGCGACGTGTAGGTGTTGATCATGTCCTGCGGCAGCACGCCTTCCATCAAGTCGATCACCGCCCATGTCCAATCGGCTGCCTCCGCTGTTGAAGAAACATCGAAACATTGCGGCCATAGCGTTTCGAGGCGCATTTGCACCGTCTCATCGGCCATTGGAGCCAGCGGCGCGTCATCAAGCGGCGAATCGGCCGTAAGCCGCAAATACATGGCGGCCAAAAACTGATCCGCCCAAGCGCCGCGCGTCCGATTTGCCTGCCATTGCTGAAGGAAATAGTGGCGGTAAAGACGGCGGCGCATGCGGAACCATCGCTTCACCCCTGGCCGCTCTTGTTCACAGATGGTTTCCAAGCGAAGATCTTCCGCAAAGGTGAACAACTGCTTTGAAAGCTTTGAGAACGGGTGGGGGTCAGCCGTCCGGCGGAAGGAGCGGACCGCCAATCGGTCGGTGTGCCGATACGTGCCGACCAGGCGCAACACGACATCGCTTTTCATCGCCGCCTCTTTGTTTGGCGGCGGATATCCATCCCACAATTGGCTGACGTAAAGGATCCGCCGATTGGGATGCACGCCGGAATGGGCGGCGAATTCCACCTTCCAATGACGGCTGCGTGCGAGTGTTTGAGCAAGATCGGCAAGCTGCATGACCAAAAACGAATCGATCGTCCGGTCATTGAACATCATAAATCGTTCCATGCGCCGCCTCCTATTCGTCAAACCACGTTTCGGCGATGTTGCGCACCGCCGTCCGTTCCCGTTCATCGTCAAGCTTATCGATGATGCTTCGTTCAATGGCCCGCAATGGCGGCATGTATGCCGCCAAATCGCACGCATCCAACAAAGCGCGCACCGAAGCCGCTTCCTCGGCGATTTGTCCGTTTCGCACCTGGGCAAGCAGATCCGCCGACAACGCGACAAAGCGATCGATCAACGTTTCATCCGTTAATGTAGTTTGCGCCAACAATACCGATTTTAATGTTTCCCCTTGCACATACGGCACATTGATGACGACGAACCGGTTTTTCAGGGCCTCATTGAGCGGTACAGTGCCAATATAGCCTTCATTGATCGCGGCGATGACGCCAAACGTTGGTTTCGCCTGTACGATATCGCCAGTCAGCGGATTGGTGAGCCGCCGTCGGTAGTCAAGCACACTGTTTAAAATCGGCAGCGTTTCCGGTTTCGCCATATTAATTTCGTCAATGTATAGCAAATGTCCTTTTGTCATCGCTTGGATGACGGGTCCGGGCACGTACTCGATCACCGCCTGGCCGTTTTTATGCACGATTGTCTTAAACCCAAGCAACGCCTCGGCATCGAGGTCGATGGAGCAGTTGATGCTGTGCATCGGTTGCCCGAATAGGGCGGATAATGTTTCGGCAAGGCGCGTCTTTCCTGATCCGGTTGGTCCTTTTAAGAGGACGTTTTTTCCGAGCGCAAGCGCAACGGCGGCGTCATGCACGATCGCTTCGTCTTCCGCGGTATATCCGCCCGTCCCGATCAATGAGCGATCCGGATCGCGGCGGAACTGTTCTTTCCGTTTCTCCATTTCTTCCTTAACAGCCCACGGCCATGATTTCATCATTGTGTCGTACCTCTCTGCTGTGATTTTCCCCTCTCATTCTACTAAATCGCCTGTTGCTGCGCAAAGAGAAAACGATAAATATGTTATGTAAATCGATAAATAAAGAAAAAACGAGGCGCTCTCAACCGAAGTTGTCCTCAATTGCCTTGCGAATGAGCGCCGCGCACCGATCAAGCTCCGCCTTCAGCTGGCGTTTGTACAGCTTCGCCTTTTCCTGCCCGCCCTCAGCAAACCGATAGTAGACGACTTCTTGGTATTTCATTCCTTCCTTTTTTTGTTTGACTTGTTTTAAAATGCCGTCTTCGATCAAATCGTGCAGCGCCTTGTACACTTCGGAGTGGTTCGGACGGTAGCCAAACGGCTTGAACTCTTGGCGCAATACATCAAGCAGCTTCAGCCCGTAGAGCCGCTCTTGTTCGGTGAGCGTAATCAAATACAATTTTAAAAACGCACGTTGTTTTAACAGAAAACCGCTCGGCGTCCGTTTTTCTCCCATAGACTTTTTCCCTCCTTCCCTACAGATGAAAATTCGCTCTTTGGGCGGCGAAATCCTGTTTGTCTTCATTATACCATGCGGGAAAGGAAAAATCCCCTCCCGCTTGGTCTCAATAAAACACGATCGTTTTGTTTTCGTGGATGATGACTCGGTCTTCCAAATGCCACCGAAGCGCTCGAGCGAGCACCGTTTTTTCAATCAGTCGACCGATGCGCTTTAAGTCGTCGGGATGATGGCGGTGATCCACACGGGCGACATCTTGTTCAATAATCGGTCCTTCATCCAAATCATCAGTGACGTAATGCGATGTCGCCCCGATCAATTTGACGCCGCGCTCATACGCCCGCTCATACGGACGCGCGCCAATAAAGGCGGGTAAAAACGAGTGGTGGATGTTGATGATCCGTCCCGGGAATTCAGCGACAAACGCCGACGACAAAATTTGCATGTAGCGGGCGAGCACGATCGTGTCGATCTGATAGTCGCGAAGCAGACGGATTTGTTCAGCTTCGGCGTCCGCTTTCGTTTCTTTCGTCACCGGAATATGCACATACGGGATGCCAAACGACTCGACCGTCTCGCGCAAGTCGGGATGGTTGCTGATAACAAGGGGGATGTCGGCGATCAGCTCTCCCGCCTGCCATTGCCAAAGAAGCTCCAGCAGACAATGCTCGGCTTTGGAGACAAAAATCGCGATCCGCCGAATATCGTTGTGCAACCGAAGCTGCCAACGCATCTGAAATTCAGCAGCGATCGGGGCGAACGCCGCCTCGATCTCTTCTTTTCGCTTGGCGATGTTCGGACAGTCGAACTCCAAGCGGAAAAAAAACGTCCCTCCCTCAGGGTCAGTCGAGTATTGGCTCGATTCAACGATATTGGCCCCTTGTTCGTACAGAAACGACGTCACCGCCGCGACGATGCCCGGGCGATCGGGGCAGGAAATAAGGATTCGAGCGCGTTGCTCGTAACCTTGCAAAAATGATTGCCAGCGATGTTGGCGAAATGTCGTCATACATTGTCTCTCCCTTTTCTTGCTTTTCCTTGCCATTCATCATACAAAAAATTCGTAAACTTGCCAACAGGGAAGATAACAACAGGCATCTCCCTTGTGTATGGAAGATGCCTAGGAGGCTGGTGATTTACTCGCGCAACCGTTTCTCGGAATTGTTTCTCAAGTAGAAAAAATTTGTTGCATCAGCCTCTATGTTCACGCGTTCAATCGCCGATCGAGGCAAACAGCGGTTTTTCACCGACCTTCTAGAGGCGAAACCCTTCTCTCAGTCTTTCGTCAAATCGCCGGCCGGACCGAAAAATTCGTAATGGATGTGCTCTTCTGGCACCCCCCATTGTTGGAGGGCATGATAGACGGTTTTCATAAACGGCACCGGGCCGCAGAAGTAAAAGTCTGCGTTTTTCACCGGGATCACCGATTGCATCCATGCAAGGTCAATCCGCCCTTCTTTGCCAAAATGCGGATGGCGGCGGTCCTCGTCGGACGGCGATTCATAACAAATATGATAAGAAAATGAAGGGCGTTCTGCCAACATCCGAAGCTCCTCATCAAACGCGTGCACGCGGCCGTTGATGGCGGCATGGATGAAAGTGGCCGGACGGTTCGGCTGTTGGATGGCCAACGTGTGCGCCATGCTTAACAGCGGTGTGATGCCGACGCCGCCGCTGATGAACACAACCGGCGTCGTTTTGGACAAATCAAGCGTAAACTCACCAGCTGGAGCGCTTAATTCAAGCACATCGCCCTCTTGGACATGATCATGCAAATAGTTGGAAACGATGCCAGCTGGTTTATCCGCTGTGGCTGCTTCCCGTTTGACGCTGATGCGGTAATACCCTTTTCCTGGAGCATCCGATAAGCTGTATTGACGAATGTGCGTATACGTCTCGCCCGGAATCGACAGTTTGACGCTCACGTATTGACCCGGCAAATAATCGCTGATGGCCTTGCCGTCTTCCGGCTTCAAATAGAACGAGGTGATGACATCGCTTTCTTTCACCTTTTTCGCGATGATAAAGCGGCGGAAGTCACGCCAGCCGCCGAATTTGGCTGCGGCCTCGTCGTAAAGCTCTTTTTCCACTTGAATGAAAATGGCTGCAATGGCTTCGTATGCTTCCGCCCAAGCTGCAATCACTTCGTCGGTGGCGGCGTCGCCAAGCACGTCTTTGATCGCCAGCAACAAATGCTTTCCGACGATCGGGTATTGTTCTGGTTTGATTCCTAAGCTGCGGTGTTTATGGCCAATTTGCCGTACAACCGGCAAAATAGCATCAAGCTGATCGATATAGCGCGCCGCTGCATACACGGCTGCGGCCAAGGCGCGTTGCTGCCGCCCTTGCTTTTGGTTGGCGTGGTTAAACACATTCAGCAATTCAGGATGATTGGAAAACATGAGCTCATAAAACCGCTTCGTTATTTGTTCGCCATGTGTTTCCAGGATAGGCACCGTTGATTTCACAATTTCAATCGTTTTTGGATGCAATCTCGTTGTCGTTGTCATGATTTCATCCCCTTTTAAAACATGTATTTATAATACATCTTTTATTCAATCATGGGCGCTTGGAAAAAGCAATATTTGAAATACATCTTTAATAAATTGTTCACAATTCTCCGCTCGAATCAGGTGTGGTACAATAAAATCAAGAATGTCACTTAAAGGTTGTGTGAATAGCGATGCAGTTAACGAACTATACGGAATACGCCTTGCGCGTCCTCTTGTTTTTAGGCGCGCTTGATGAAGAAGAAAAAACGAACATCAAAGACATTGCCGCTTCCTTTTCCATTTCAGAGCATCATTTAAGCAAAATCGTCCATGAGCTTGGGAAGCTTGGCTATATTGAAACGATCCGTGGGCGCAACGGCGGAATCCGTCTCGCGAAACGGCCGGAGGAGATCGTCATCGGTGCGGTTGTTCGCGAAACAGAGGACAACTTGTCACTTGTTGAGTGTTTTGCCGCTCACGGCAATGAATGCATCTTGACACCGGTATGCCGGCTCCGCTTCGCGCTTCACGAGGCGTTAGAAGCGTTTTTGCGGGTGTTGGATGCGTATACGCTCGCCGATTTGCTTGAAGACCGCGCGTCGCTTCGTTCTTTGCTTTGGAGGCCGCGTAACCAATCAATGCTCTCCGACATTTGATTCGGTCGGGGGATTTATTTTGCTGTTTGGCAGGCACGCAATAACGAAGCATCGATCTGAAGAAAGGCGCAGGATGATGCGAAACCGATGGGCGGCCTTTGTGCAGGATGTGACGGCAAGAACGATCATCCGTTGAAACAACAAAACTGGTCGTCAAACATGGACGGCGGGGATGAATACGTCCGGCGCCGGCTGATCATCTCCTTTGTTTGCTACATGGCGCAGAATATATTAAGATTAGAAAGGTGTGAAAACATCTGCATGACTAAAGGAGGTCACAATGAAACACGAAGGAAACGCTTTGCCACCTTACTTGCATATGGACAATGGGGAGCTTTGGCTCACCGAAGATGATCGTGACAACTTAAAAATCAGCTACCGTATCAAAGAGGTGATTTTTGCCGAGCCGTCTGAGTACCAGCATGTGATGATTTTGGATTCGTACGATTTCGGCCGCATGCTCGTACTCGATGGCGTCGTGCAAACGACCTCGATTGACGGCCATATTTATAACGAAATGATTTCGCACGTACCGCTGCAGTTTCATCCGCAGGCGAAACGGGTGCTCATCATCGGCGGCGGCGACTGCGGCGCAGCCCGTGAGACGGCGAAATATGCTCATCTTGAAGCCATCGACATGGTGGAAATTGATGAAAAAGTTGTCCGGGCGTGCAAAGAGCATTTGCCAGCCGTCTCCGGCAACCTATCGGATCCGCGTGTGCGGTTTATTTATGATGACGGCGTCAAGTTTGTGCAAGGGAAGGAAAGCGTCTACGACGTCATTATGATCGACTCGTCCGACCCAGTCGGCCCGGCGGAAGCCTTGTTTTCCCCGGAGTTTTACGCCGACGTCCATCGCGCGTTGAAAGCGGATGGGTTGATGGTCTGCCAAAGCCAGTCGCCGATTTTCCATCTGGATATTTTGAAGCGGACGTACCGCAATATTCGCGAACTGTTCCCGCATGTGCTTGTGTACACTGCCGTGGTGCCGACGTATCCAGGAGGGTTGTGGAGCTTTACGATCGGCTCGAAACGACCGCTCCATTTTCCAGCGCAGACGACCATTCCAAATGACACGAAATATGTGAACGATGGGATCTTTCGCCAATGTTTCGCTTTGCCGGCATTTTTGCGTTCGGCGCTTGAGGTGGAATAACCGAACCGCTTGGCATCAAAAAAGCTGTCCCCCACAAAGCAGGGACAGCTTTTTTCGTGTTGCTGGAATCCGTTCTGTTTTATAGAGCAGGTGGGTTGTGAGACAATGCCCGTCTGGCAAGCCATTGAAGCGTCAAGTCGTCAGCAGGCGGGTTGTGCAGCCCAGCACGGACGTCACGGTAATGCCGCTGAAGCGGATTGTCAGCAAACAAGCTTTGTCCGCCGACAATGCGCATCGCCCAATCGACGACTTCAAGCGCGGTATTGGTCGCGACCAATTTGGCCGTTGCCAACTCCTCTTTCATCTTCACCCGTTTGTCTGGATAACGGTCCCAGAAATCAGCGATCGCGTACAGAAAGTGACGCGCATGGGTGAGGCGCCATTCCATTTCAGCGATTTTCCGCTGCACTTCTGGCGTCGAGGCGATGGGGTGAGGCAGAGTATTAGGTCGGTACGTCTGCGCAAAGCGAAGCGCCTCATTGCGCGCCGCAATGGCGATGCCCAAGTAACAAGCCGGCACATGCAGCAGCCATCCTTGCGCTGGAGCGGCTTCGTTCGTTTCTCCGAGCGTCTCGACGAGCGCTTCTTCGTCAACAGCAACGTCTTCAAGAACAAGATCATCGCTGCGCGTCGCCCGCATGCCAAGCGTGTTCCACGTCGGCTCGATGCGAATGCCTGGAGCAGACATCGGCACGAGAAATTCACCGACCCGACCATCTTCCATTGTGGCGGAAATTAAGACGTAATCGAGCGCAGGAGCCAGTGACGCAAAGGCTTTTCGCCCGCGAAGCACAAAGCGGCCATCGCGAAAGACGGCCGTTGTTTCTGGTTTGCCCCCGCGCGCGGGGCTGCCTGTCGCCCGTTCGGAATGAGCGCTGTTGATGAGCACGCGGCGGCAAACGACTTCATTCGCCAAACGGGCGAGAATGGGCTCCGGCCAGCGGCGAAGCAAAAACAGACGCATGAGAATGCTGGCGTGCCAACCAAACGACAACGCCGTTGCCCCAGAACCTTGGGCGATCGTCTCTTGTACGAGCACAAGCTCATAGAGGGTCGCCCCTTGGCCGCCGTATTCGATCGGAATAGTCAAGGAAAGAAAGCCGGCCTCTTTTAGATCGGCAAAATCGGCAAATGGAAACGTTGCCTGTTCGTCATCATGCGCCGCCCTTTCCGCAAACCGTTCCGCCAGGCGACGCGCTTGGTCGTACAATTGTTGTTCCCGATCGGTCCGTACAAGCAAATGGTACAATTCATTCATCGGCTCTCCCCTTCTTTTTGTCAATATGCCTCTATTGTACCGGGTTTTGCCTAGGACTGAAAACAAAAATACACCGAAACGTGGCTGTCTCCGCCCTCAACCAGCTGATGAAGCGAACAGACGGGAGATTAAAAGAGAAAGAAGTGCCGGATGTACCGATCATCGTTGCGGTGAACGAACTCGTTTTTCGCCGCATCGTATTCATATTCTTCTTGCCAGCGGCGGCCATAGCGGACAATTTGGCGGATGGCGTGGATGATGGCATACACTTCCTCGTTCGTCATCGTGGGGTGGAGCGATAGACGCACCCACCCCGGTTTGGCGAGAGGATTGCCGTTTTTGACTTCTTGAAGCAACGCAGCGGATTGTTCCTTGTCGATGCCAAGCAAATAGTGGCCGTACGGTCCGGCGCAGGAACAGCCTCCGCGCGCTTGAATGCCGAAGCGGTCATTCAGCAGTTTAACAACAAGGTTGTAATGCAATCCATCTATGACAAACGAGATGATGCCAAGACGGTCGTCCCGATGTCCTTCAAGCACGCGAACGCCGGGAGTGCTTTTTAACGACGGCAAAAGAAGGGAAACAAGTTCTTTTTCGCGGGCGCGCATCTGTTTTACGTTCATTTGCTCTTTCAGCTGGATGGCCAACGCTGCCTTGATGGTTTGCCAAAACGGCGGCGTTCCGCCATCTTCGCGTTCTTCAATGGCTTGGATGTATTCATAGTTCCCCCACGGGTCGGTCCAATACACCGTCCCGCCGCCGGGGTGATCCGGAGCGTGCTGATGATAAAGCCGGCTGTCAAAGATAAGCACGCCGGCGCTTCCCGGCCCCCCGAGGAACTTATGGGGCGAGAAATAAATGGCGTCAAGCTGCTCCATTGGGTCGTCTGGATGCATATCGATGTGGACATATGGGGCAGAAGCAGCAAAATCGACAAAGCAAAGACCGCCGTATTCATGCATCAGTCTTGCCATTTGATGATATGACGTCTCTAATCCCGTAACGTTCGAACAAGCGGTAAACGCCCCGATCTTTTGCGGCCGGTCTTTGTAGCGCTCCAACAACTCGCGCAAATGGTTGAGATCGACATCGCCATGGGCCGTCGGTCGAATCGTGATCACCTCTGCGATTGTTTCCACCCAAGGCAATAAATTGGAATGATGTTCCATATGAGTGACAAACACGATCGGTCGTTCATCATCAGCAAGTGACAGGCGGTGCTTCCACCGTTCCGGCACTCGCAGGCCAAGCAGACGCTGCAGCTTGTTGACGGCGCTTGTGGTCCCGGCGCCTTGCATGATCAAGACATCGTTTTTCCCGGCATGAACGTGCTGTTTAATCATTTCTTTTGCATAGCGATAGGCAAGCGTCGTTTTTGTCCCGGTTACATTGGATTCTGTATGCGTATTGCCGACAAATGGGCCAAGCTCGTGCGTTAGTTTCTCTTCAATCGGTCGGTACAGCCGTCCGCTGGCTGTCCAGTCGGCGTAAATAAGCCGTTGTTCGCCAAACGGGGTGGAAAACGGTTGAAGGCGGCCGATCGTTCCTTCGCGAAACGGCTGAAAGTACGTCTCGAGCTCTCCACGGCATGTATACACCGCATTGCCGATCGCAGCGTGAATGGTCATGTTTGTTCCCCCTTTCCGCCATTTCGTTTTATTTACAAAGTATGTCACCTCCGGCGGTTCGGTCCAAAAAAACGCGGGAAAGTTGAAAATGAAAAATCAGCCGTACAGGCGGATGATATTCACTCCCTTTTTTTGCACGATGACGGTGAAATCGTTTCCTCGACGGACGGCACAAGGTATTCAGCAAGCATGGTCCGCAAGTCATCAGGCAACGGTTCGCTCGTTTGGGTTTGGAAATTGAAATGGACAACGGCTGCTTCTCCGATGGCGATCAATCTTCCTGTTTCCTCTTCCATGATGCGGTGAATGCATTGAAAGCTTTTATTGCCGATCCGAGAGACATTGGTTTCTACGCGCAATCGTCGTCCGAAAAATCCTTGGTTGACAAAATCACACTTGGTGGACGCTAAAATAAAATGCCAGTCGTGCGTTCGTCCGCCGTAACGCAATTCATCAAACAGGCGGGTGCGCGCTTCTTCCAAATAAATAAAATAACTGATGTTACTTAAATGTCCGAGCGCATCAGTTTCACAAAAGCGTGGGTTGACGGTAATGATGTGCGTCTTCATTTCTCTCTCTTCCTTTCTTGCTTTTTTGCCTCTTTCGCCTACAAACATTCGTTTGGGAACATCGGACGTGACCAAGTTGGATTTGTAGCTACCAACTAGTCAGTATGTTGTTTTTATGATACTCTGATTTGTTTGTGTTTTCAATGGTTGGTTTTATTGATTATTTAGAACATTGTTTATTCTTCTAAAAAGTAGGGACAGTGAGCATCCCGACCTGTTCACGTATTGGGAATCCTGAAAAAGACTGGTCGGCGGCGCGTTCCGCTGGTTCATGGCATCCAAAGCGGCAAAAGAACGTATCCAACGAGCGACGCGCCGGCGCAAAGGAGAGAGATGCGCAGTTTATATTTCGCATAGCTCATCAAGTCCATATCCATAATGGCTGCGGTTGTAATCGTCGTATCACCAAGCGGAGAAGCAAAGGCGCCAAACGTTCCGCTCGCAAATACAGCGCCGACCGTCACCTCAATCGGCGCTCCGGTCGCATGCGCAAGCGTGACGCCAAGCGGCATGAAAATGCCCCACGTTCCCCATGAGGAACCGATAAAATACGACAGAAAGGATCCGGCCAAAAACACAGCTGCTGGCACGAGTGCACCTGGAAGCCATGTGCCGAACGTTGACGAGACGTAATCCGCAAATCCAAGCTCCCCTGCTACGGATGAAACCGCCCAGACAAGAACAAGCATGCCGATCGGCGCCATCATTTCGTTACCCCCGGCAAAAAAATGGTACGTCAGCTCTGAAAGTGATTGTCGGCGCCACAAATAAAATGTCATCGACAAAAGGATGGTCACAAACAACGCCAACAGCATCGCCCATGTCGCATCGGCTGCCGAAAACGCCTCAAGCCAACGGCTTGCTCCGCGCCGCCGACCGTCATAGACAAAAAAGGCAAACGTCAAGCCGAGCAAGAGCGCCAACGGAACGAATAAATGAAGCGGCTCTCCGCTGATCAGCGCCAGCTCCTTGCGCAACCCGAGCCCGTGCAGTTCATTCGTTTCCCCTTCTCCTTTTTTCGCCCGCGATTTGCCGATCCGGACGTTCAACATCGTCGTCAGCAACCCGACGGCCAGAGCGACAATGGCAAACAAGTTGTACGGCAGGCTGCGCACAAACACGTCATACGGCGATTCAGCAATGTCATTTTGCGCCAGCGCCGCGGCGACAACAGAAGTCATAAAGCCGACAAACGCCGTTGCCGCTGGCAAAAGCACGATGATGGGTTCGGTTGAGACATCGATCATATACGCCATACGGCGGCGGTCGATGCGAAATTGGCGAAGAACCGCTTTCATCACCGGTCCAAGGAGCATAATGCGAAACATCGGCATAAAAAACGTCACCGGCACTGTCAGCCAAACAAACAACAAAAGCCCCCGCTTCGAGCGGATGCGGCCGGAAAGCATTTCAACAAACCCTTTGATCCCGCCGGTAATTTGCATCATGCCGACAAGAGAGCCGAACAAATATAAAAACGCCGCCACTTTCATATGTTCCGAATCCGTAAGAGCGTGAAGTATGGCGGAAACGGCGCGCTCAATCGCGCCAACAGCCGACCACTCAAGGCAAAACGCCCCAATAAGCAATCCCGCCACAAGGCCGGGCAAAATTTCTTTCAACCATATTGCCAATGGAATGATGAGCAAAAAAGGCAACAGAGACCACCATGTTCCTTCCACGTCGGCGCCCCCTTCACGTACTGTTGTTACCAAGAAGGATAGCCATAATATAGTTTTTTTATGATTTTCATTGATCATTTAGAACATAGTTTTACTTATGCAAGTGGTTTGTTCACCGCAGAAAGAGGGGCAAACAAAAAAGCCGCGCTGCGGTTTGCAGCGTGGCCTCTCTCGAACCGGCTTCCCCAACGTTGTCATTTCCGACGGGCAAAATCAACGAAACGAAACTTATCCAACCGATGCCGCGATTCCGTATATTGAAACAGCGTGGCATCGCTTAAGTACACGTAGTTTTTTACGACCACGACGCGGTCATCGCCGTTTAAGTCCAAATAGCGGCGATCCTCGTCCGTCGCCCCATCAATGGACATTTCCTTTTTGGCAAAGCTGATGGGCAAATGCAGCTTCGTTTCCAAGTATTCATAGATCGAGTCTTCGCAAATCTCTTTCGTCAATAGCGGCACATGCTTTTTCAAAAAGAAATCCTTATCCAAAATAATCCGCTCTCCGCCAATTTCCCGAACGCGCACGACTTTCCACACTTCGTCTTTGCTTGAGGCGCGCAGCTGCTGCTTGAGCTCGTTATCCGGTTTGATGATCGCCAGTTCATGCACGGTCGTCCGCACCGGCTGCTTCATCGTCTGCGCCAGTTCTTTAAAGCTGACCAATCCGGATACGGGGAAGTCATATTTGCCGACGTCAAGGACGATGGATCCTTTCCCTTTCATTTTTTGGATATAGCCGTGCTCGGACAATAAATTGAGCGCTTTGCGAATCGTCTCGCGCGACGTCTCATATCGGGCGGCGAGCTCGTGTTCTGATGGCAGCTTGTCGTACGCCTTCCATTCTCCGCGGCGGATGCGGGAAATGAGGTCATGGTAAATGGTTAAATATTTGTTTTCATGCATAAGAATCACCGCTTGTATTGTATCACGGCCGGCGCAAAAGATAAACAACCGATTCGTATGGGCGCAGCCGCATGCGGCGGAAATCGGTCGGTGCGTCCGAATAATTGGCAAGCAACAGCTCTCCTGTATAGCCATCGGCTCCTGCTTCTCTCGGCAGCGTGAACGTCGTTTCAACTGGATAAAAATTGTTGACAACAAGCAGTTTTTCCCCATCGCCATGACGCATATAGGCGAAAAGATGCGGATCATCCGCAAGCAGCAGCTCATAGCGACCGGTTGTAATGATGTCATACTGTTTGCGCAGCTCAATCAGTCGCTTATAGTGGTAAAAAATCGAGTCATGGTCGGCGAGCGCCTGTTTCACGTTAATGCGCCGGTAGTTGTCGGCGACGCGAATCCACGGCGTCCCGGACGTGAAACCGGCATGCGGGCTGTCATCCCATTGCATCGGCGTGCGGGAATTGTCGCGCGATTTTCGCTGCAAAATGTCCATCACTTCTTGCTCGCTTTTGCCTTGCGCTCGCAAAATCCGGTACATGTTGAGCGACTCCACGTCGCGGTAGTCGCGAATATCCGTGAATTTCGGGTCGGTCATGCCGATTTCTTCGCCTTGGTAAATGTAGGGGGTCCCTTGCATCAAATGGATTGTCGTCGCCAACATTTTGGCTGATTCTTTCCAATACGTCCGGTCATCGCCATAGCGCGACACGATGCGGGGTTGATCGTGGTTGCACCAAAAGAGCGCATTCCACCCTCCCCCTTCATACATCCGGACTTGCCATTCGGACAAAATGCGTTTTAAAGCCAGAAAGTCAAACGGGGCGACCGCCCATTTTTCCCCGTTCGGGTAATCGACCTTCAAGTGATGGAAGTTAAACGTCATATTGAGCTCGTGGTTTTCCGGGTTCGTATACCGGATGCAATGATCGATCGTCGTCGACGACATTTCCCCCACTGTCATGATGTCGTATTTGGAAAACACCTCTCGATTCATTTCCTGCAAAAACTCATGAATGCGCGGTCCGTCCGTATAAAAGCGGCGCCCGTCCCCCGGCGGCACCGAACCGTCGTCATCCGGGAAGCGCTGATCTTTCGACAACAAGTTGATGACATCGAGTCGAAAGCCGTCCACTCCTTTTTTGAGCCAAAAATGCATCATGTCATAAATGCGGCGGCGCAGCTCTTCGTTTTCCCAGTTCAAGTCCGCTTGTGTCACATCGAACAAATGCAAGTAATATTGGCCGGTTTGTTCGTCGTATTCCCACGCCGAGCCGCCGAATTTCGACTGCCAGTTGTTTGGCGCTCCGCCGCCCGGTTTCGGGTCGCGCCAAATGTAAAACGAACGGTATGGGTTCGTTTTCGAAGAGCGCGCCTGCTGAAACCATTCATGGTCGGTCGAGGTATGGTTGACGACCATGTCCATCACCAGCTTCATGCCGCGCGCGTGCACTTCGTGAAGCAGACGGTCAAAATCGTCCATCGTTCCGTATGCGGGATGAATGCGGAAATAATCGCTGATGTCATAACCGTTGTCGCGCTGCGGCGACGCGTAGATCGGCGTCAGCCAAATGACATCGACGCCTAGTTCTTGTAAATAATCGAGCTTCTCGATCACGCCCGGCAAATCGCCGATGCCGTCTCCATTCGTGTCGCAGAAGCTTTTCGGATAAATTTGATAAACGACTGCTTTTTTCCACCAAGGGATTGTTGGCATCTCTCTTCACCTCGTTCATCAGGATAAAAACATACCATTGGCATCGGCGGCCAATGGTATGGACGGGAAATGGATGATTTCACACATCGCTCTCTGGCTTCCACACACGGCAATCATTAGCGGGCGGCTTTGCGCACTTTCCCAAAGACAAATGTCAGCGCAAACGGCACCACAATCGCGATCGCCATGCCGATAAAGAACGGCGTCCACTTTTGCGGCACGATCGACAAGAAACCCGGCAGGCCGCCAACCCCGATCGACGGAGCGATGACTTTATTGAGCGTAATAAACATGCCGGCGATCGCCGCTCCGGTCATCGCCGCGATAAACGGGAAGCGAAAGCGCAAATTGACCCCGAACATCGCTGGTTCCGTGATGCCCAAGTACGCGGAAACAGCTGAAGTGAACGACAAACCGCGCAGCTTTTCCTCTTTCGCAACAAACATCATCGCCAACGCCGCCGAGCCTTGGGCAATGTTTGACATGACCAAAATCGGCCAAAGGAACGTGCCGCCGGTATTGGCGATCAGCTGCAAGTCAACCGGCAAGAACGTATGGTGCATCCCGGTGACGACAAGCGGCGCATACAGCGCTCCATACAACAATCCTCCAAGCGCCGGAACCGTGTCAAAAATCGTGACAAACAAGTGGGTAATGGCGTTGCCGATCGCAAACGTGATTGGCCCGATGGCGATGAACGCCAAAAAGCCCGTAATGAGCAACGCAAGCGGCGCGACAAGCAACAGCTGAAACGCATCGGGAATGCGCTTGCGCAAAAACAGCTCCAGCTTTGCCAGCACGTAGGAAGCCACCAACACCGGCAGCACTTGCCCTTGGTAGCCGACTTTTTGCACTTCAAAGCCGAACAAGTTCCAAACCGGAATCTCTCCTTTTTCTTTCGCCGCTCCCCAGCCCCAAGCGTTGAGCAAATCGGGGTGGACGAGCATCAAACCAAGGACAATCCCCAAGAGCGGGCTGCCGCCAAATTTCGTCACCGCTGACCAGCCGATCAACCCAGGCAGGAAGACAAACGCCGTATTGGCGATCAAGTTGATCATGTTTGCCAAATCGGCCCATTCTTTGTGCACCTCGACAAACGATTTCCCTTCGTAAAAAATGCCTGGGCCTGTCAACACGTTGTTAATCCCCATCAACAAACCAGCCGTCACGATCGCCGGCAAGATGGGAATGAAAATATCAGCCAGCGTCTTAATGGCTCGCTGCAGCGGATTGAGCTTCGCTTCCGCCGCATCTTTGATCTCCTGCTTCGTTGCCCGACCGATGCCGGTCAGTTCAATCAGATCATCATACACTTTATCGACAAGCCCTTGGCCGATGACGACTTGAAACTGGCCGTTTGCGGAAAACGACCCTTTGACGACATCGATGCGCTCGAGCGCTTCCTTATTGACTTTTCCTTCCTCTTTGAGCGCAAACCGAAGCCGGGTCACACAATGTGTGGCGGCGACGATGTTGTCCTTTCCGCCGATGGCTTCGACAATTTGCGCAGCTGCTTGTTGGTATGCACCCATGGATGAACGCCTCCCTTTTCTCACAATCGCTATTCTTAAACTAAATCGCTTTCAGCAACCGGTTGCAAAAAAACTTGTATATACAACTCGACTTCATTTTATCCTGTATATACAAGTTTGTCAATGATTTTTCGACTAAAACTGTGGTATTTCGACATTTCTTGTTTGTTTTTTTCTATTTTCCACTTCTTTTGTTATGTTTTGTCAAGCGGCAGGAAAATCAATGACCAAGTAGGAAAATAAAACATAAAATCAATGCCCAAAAGACGAGAAAGGATGAGGGAATGCGATGAAAACCTATACACTTCGCGAAGCAGCGAAAAAAATCGGGGTGACGGCCCGTGATTTGAAACAATGGGAAAAACAGTTTGCGGAATCAATCGTCGTCCCACGCACAACCGAGGGGGCACGCATCTACACCGACGAGCTGATCGACCGGTTTCGCCATATCCGCACTTGGCTTGAGGACGGACGCCATCCACGCGAAGTGGCTGAAATGATCAGGCAAAGGGACGATCAACCTGCAGAGCGAGCCAACGAGTCAGCCGCTCAAGTGGAAACAGCCGTCATGGAAGGGGAAATCATCGATGTGCCCCGCCTGCTGCATCAAGGGATGCCATACATAGCCGAGCAGTTGGCGTCTCGCTTAAAAGACGATATCGTCGACGCCTTGAAACAGGAAACGACAGCCACGGTCCGGCAAGCGATGGATGAGGTGAAAGGCCGCCTCGACTACATCCAGGAGCAAACGACGGCAGCTGCCGAAACGGTGCGCCGTTCGCTCCGCGATTATGAAGACGCATGGCAGCAAAAAACGGAACAGCTGCATGAACATTTGGAAACAGTCGTCGCGTTCTGCCAGGAGGAAAAAGCAAGACAGGAAGAGGAGCGAAAACAGCTCGAACTGCGCATTTTGGAGCGGGAAAAAGCGTTTCGCGAGCTCGTGTTGTCGTTCCGGCAAACCGCTGTCAGCACGAGCGCTGCTCGAACTCGGAACAAATGGTGGAAGTTTTGGTGAAGATGATCTTTGGACAAGGACACCCGTTTTGATGCGCCATACCTCCTTCAAAAAGCAAAAAGGACCCCGCGTTTTGGCGGGGCCTTTTTGGTCATATTCGCCGGCGTTCGCCGCATGTCGTTTGATGGCTTCGATCAAGCGTGCTTCTTCTTGTTTGCTGGCATGGAGGCGGGCGCCATAATAGTGGAATGCCGCCAAACGGCTTTTCCCATACAAGCTGGCCGCAAACCTTAAAGGAAGACCGTTCGGCGCCAATGACCCTTCCATGACGATCCATCATGGGAAAGTGGGAGGCGTCTTTCCCCTTCCAACTTCATTCATGCGGACTTATATCATGAATCAAAACGCTGTATTTAGCATCGGCTGTGCGCAGGTCGGCCGGGAGTGGCCGGCCAAACTGATACCGGAACGGTTCTTGACGTTTGAATCTCATCCTTCTTCCCCTTTTCCAAGCAGCTTCGCCGGCTCTTTCCAGACGTCAACCACCAACCCGGCTTCGTCAGTGTCAACGACAAACGAACCCGTGCTGTAGCGGTCGGAGAGACGGAGGGATGCAGCTTCGATCGTCTCGACCACCCCTTTTTCCGTCCGCAATCCGACCATTTCCTCGTCACCACGGACAAAGACGGCGCCGACAACTCGGTGCGGATTGGACTTCACTTCGCGTACAATCACAACGCCGCGCTTCGCCCGTGAGGACGGCTCAAACTCGCTCATCGCCACTTTTTTCACCGCTCCGCGCTGCGTGACGACGACGAACGAGCCCCCCTCTTCTAGGCGAACGGGGCACGCAGCGACGACAAAGTCCCCTTCTTTCAATTGAATCCCTTTCACTCCGGCAGCACGCACGCCAACAAGGCTGATCTCCTCCTCGGCAAACAAGAGCGCATGTCCATCATGCGTCGCCAGCCAAAGATGGCCGCATCCATCCGTTGCGTAGACGGCGATGACGTCATCATCCTCTTTCACATTAACGGCCACAAGCGGGCGGGTGTAGCGCTGCACTTGGTATTGAGCGAGCTCGGTTCGTTTTACGAGCCCTTGTTTCGTCACAAAGATGAGCTGCTCCCCCGTGTCAAAGGAAGAGACTGGAACAGCGGCGACGAGTTCATCGTCGCGTTCAAGCGGAATGAGATGGGAAATGTGCTGGCCGACCTCTTTCCAACGAATGTCAGGGAGTGTATGCACCGGGCAGTATAAATAGTAGCCGCGGCGGGTGAAAAGCAAGAGCACATCGGTCGTATTCATCTCAAGCTGGGCGAGCAGCCGATCCGTTTCCTTCATGCCCATGTCTTGGCCGTTTGAGGCGCTGTATGAACGATAGCTCGTCCGCTTCACATATCCTTCTTTTGTCACGGTGACGATCACGTCTTCCGCCGGAATGAGAGCCTCCACCTTTACTTTCAGCTCTTCAATCTCCTCTTCAATCACCGTCCGCCGCTCGTCGGCATATTGCTTTTTCATCGCCTTCAGCTCTTTTTTGATGACGCCAAGCAGCTTCTTTTCATCGGCGAGAATCGCCGTAAGTTCTGAAATCGCTTGATCCAATTCTTCCGCTTCTTGACGCAGCGCCGTAATGTCCGTGTTCGTCAACCGGTACAGCTGGAGCGTCACGATCGCCTCGGCCTGCGCTTCGGTGAATCCGTAATGAGCCATCAGCCGTTCTTTGGCGTCGCGCTTGTCGCTTGAAGCCCGAATCGTCGCAATCACCTCATCCAAAATGGAAAGCGCCCGAATCAAACCATCGACGATGTGCTTCCGCTCCTTCGCCTTTTTCAGCTCAAAATGGGAGCGGTTCGTGACGACCTCTTTCCGATGGGCGATGTAGGCATCCAACAGCTCCGGCAAGCTCATCAGCTTCGGCCGCCGCTCATGGATCGCCACCATGTTGAAGCTGTACGGCACTTGCAAATCCGTGTTTTTGTACAAGTAGCTGAGAATCGCTTCCGCATCGGCGTCTTTTTTCAATTCGATGACGATCGACAATCCGTTCCGATCCGTTTCATCGCGGACATCGGCGATCCCGTCAAGCTTTTTGTCGAGGCGAAGCTCGTCAATTTTTTTCACTACATTCGCTTTGTTCACTTCATACGGCAGTTCCGTGATGACAATGTGCTTTTTCCCGCCTTTCGCCTGCTCGATGGCGGCTTTCGCGCGGATGATGATTTTCCCACGGCCGGTTTCATACGCCTTGCGAATCCCGTCTTTCCCTTGGATGATGCCGCCGGTCGGAAAATCGGGGCCGGGAAGAACGGTCATCAGCTCATCAACGGTGCAATTCGGTCGGTCGATCCGCATCAGGACAGCGTCGATCACCTCGCCAAGCGCATGCGGCGGAATGTCGGTCGCGTAGCCCGCCGAAATCCCGGTCGAGCCGTTGACGAGCAGATTCGGAAACATCGCCGGCAGGACGGTCGGCTCGTCGGTTGTGTCGTCAAAGTTGGGGACAAACGCGACCGTTTGTTTGTCAATGTCGCGAAGCAATTCAGCGGCAATCGCCGACAGGCGCGCTTCCGTGTAGCGCATCGCCGCCGGCGGGTCGCCGTCGATGCTGCCGTTGTTGCCGTGCATTTCAATAAGTACGTTGCGCAGCTTCCACTCTTGGCTCATCCGCACCATCGCTTCATACACCGATGAATCGCCGTGCGGATGAAAGTTGCCGATCACGTTTCCGACCGTTTTCGCCGCCTTGCGAAACGGCTTGTCAGCCGTGTTGCCATCGATGTACATCGCATACAAAATGCGGCGCTGCACGGGCTTCAGCCCGTCCCGCGCATCCGGGAGCGCCCGATCTTGGATAATGTATTTGCTGTAGCGTCCAAAGCGATCGCCCAACACATCTTCTAAAGGCAATTCCAACAATCGCTCTGCCATGCTCTCTCTCCTTTCTTACAGGACGTGAACACCAAAAAAGGCGGCGCCTTTCCACGCCGCCATCAGCCGATCCACCCGGGCTCTTCCTCAAGCCCAAAGGCGACGTGCGTTTCGATCCATTTGCGGCGCGGCTCAACTTTGTCGCCCATGAGCGTCGTCACCCGCCGTTCGGCGCGGGCTGCGTCTTCAATGCGCACGCGGATCAACGTGCGCGTCTCCGGGTTCATCGTCGTTTCCCACAATTGATCAGCGTTCATTTCGCCAAGCCCTTTATAGCGCTGAATCGTATAGCCGCGGCCCATTTTTTGTGTGATCTCTTTCAGCTGCTCGTCCGTCCAGGCATATTCAACGATTTCGTTTTTGCCGCTTTTTTTGCTGATTTTGTAAAGCGGCGGCAAGGCGATGTACACCTTTCCCGCTTCAATGAGCGGACGCATGTAGCGGTAAAAAAACGTGAGCAGCAGCACTTGAATATGGGCGCCGTCGGTATCGGCATCAGTCATAATGATCACTTTGTCGTAGTTGACGTCTTCAAGCGAAAAATCAGCCCCGACGCCGCCGCCGATGGCGTGGATGATCGTATTGATTTCCTCGTTTTTCAAAATATCGCCCAATTTCGCCTTTTCCGTGTTGATGACTTTCCCGCGCAGCGGAAGCACCGCCTGAAAGCGGCGGTCGCGCCCTTGTTTCGCCGAACCGCCCGCCGAATCACCTTCGACTAAATACAGCTCATTTTTCTGCGGATTGCGCCCTTGCGCCGGCGTCAGCTTGCCGCTTAAAAGCGCCTCTTTCCCCTTCCGCTTTTTGCCGCTCCGCGCTTCCTCGCGCGCTTTGCGGGCCGCCTCACGCGCCTGATACGCCCGGATCGCTTTTTTCACGAGCATCGCGCTTACGTCGGGGTTTTCTTGCAAAAAGTACATGAGCTGCTCGGACACCACCGCATCGACAGCAGAGCGCGCTTCGCTCGTTCCGAGCTTGCCTTTCGTCTGCCCCTCAAACTGCAGCAACTGCTCGGGGATGCGCACGGAAACAATCGCTGATAATCCTTCGCGAATATCGGTTCCTTCCAAATTTTTATCTTTTTCCTTAAGCAAACCGACACGGCGGGCGTATTCGTTAAAGACGCGCGTCATCGCTGTTTTCGCCCCCGCCTCGTGCGTCCCGCCGTCTTTCGTGCGCACGTTGTTGACAAATGACAGCACGTTTTCCGAATAGCCGTCATGAAACTGGAACGCAAACTCCACCTCAATGCCGTTTTGCTCGCCAGCAAAATAAACGACCGGGTGCAACACATCTTTCTCCTCATTCAAATAGGCGACAAACGCTTCAATCCCGTTTTCGTAATGAAACACTTCGCGCATGCCGGTTCGTTCGTCAACGAGCTCTATTTTCAGCCCCTTTAACAAAAAGGCGGATTCGCGCAGCCGTTCGCTCAACGTTTCATAGTCAAACACCGTCGTGCTGAAAATCGTTGGATCCGGCTTGAACTGGATGATGGTCCCGGTTTTGTCTGTTGTTCCGATCTTCTCCAAGGTCGTGACGGGCTTGCCGCCGTTTTCAAATCGCTGCTGATAGATGAAGCCATCGCGGTGGATCGTAACCACCAGCCATTCGGACAAGGCGTTGACGACCGACGCCCCGACTCCGTGCAAGCCGCCGCTCGTCTTATACCCCCCTTGGCCAAACTTGCCGCCGGCATGAAGCACCGTCAAAATCACTTCCGGCGTCGGCTTGCCAAGCTTATGCATTCCGACGGGCATGCCGCGCCCCTCATCCAAAACCGTGATGCTGTTGTCTTTATGTATTTGCACAAAAATGTAGTTTCCGTATCCGGCCAACGCTTCATCGACCGAATTGTCAACAATTTCATAGACAAGATGATGCAAGCCGCGGCTGTCGGTGCTGCCGATGTACATCCCCGGCCGCTTCCTGACTGCCTCGAGCCCTTCCAACACTTGAATGGCATCTTCGTTATATTCGTATGTCGCTCGCTTTGCCACAAGTCCACCCCTTCCTACAAAAACAAGAACATCTGTTTCTATTGTACCATAAACTTCCCGACTGTCCATTGCCTTTTGACATCCCCCGACAAATTCGGACAAATGCGACAAAAAAACGAAAGGACCATCTTGAACAAGATGGCCGTTTCATGGATTAAGCACGTTGGGTGAGCGCATGTTCCACTTTAATGCAGCGGTCCATAATGACCGTGCAGCCTTTTTCTTTCAAAAAGCGATACGCCTCCTCATTGACGACGCCAAGCTGCGCCCAAAACACGTCCGCGTCGATTTGCACAAACTCGCGGGCCAGCTCGGGCAAATGCTCAGAGCGGCGGAACACATCGACGATGTCGACATGGCCTTCGATATCGGTTAGTTGATCAACCGCCGGAATGCCTTCCCACTCATCGATCATCGGGTTGACCGGAATGATTTCGTATCCAGCGTCTTTCATCGCTTTCGCCACCATATACGACTCGCGCTCTGGATTGTTGGACAACCCAACGACAGCAATCCGTTTCGCCTTGCGCAAAATCTCGCCGATTTCCTCCCGGCTCGGGTTGACAATGGACATCCGGGTTCTCTCCTTCCTTTATTCTCCTTTTTGCTGTATTAGTTTCGCTCCAGCCAGATCAAAATCCTGCCCAGTCAATAGAAAAAGGAAAAAATCATCCTTTTTTGCACAGCGCCCGCACATCCTAGGCCGGCCACAACAGACGCAAACTTGAACATCATATTCATCGCCTACGCATCGATCCGCTTTCTCGTCCGCATCCAGACATTCTGTTTGCTGGCTGTCCGAACATGGATGACCTACTGCCAGTTATTTTATGTTCCACCCGGCGTACACTCCAGCTAAAAAAACGGTAGTCATGGCAATCGCATGGACGATCATCCATCCCCACCGGCCGTAGCGGAAAGAGGAAGCCGCAAGCGGGGAGCGCGCTTTTCTGGGGACGATTTTTCCGCCCATCCACTCAAAGAAAAGCAAATACAGCCACCAGGCGGTGTATGAATCCCACACATCCCACTGTTCCTTATAATCAATCAGAGGGAGCGGCGATACAAGGGCAACCAACTCGAACAACATAATCAACTGCACCATCGCAAAGTAAAACGGCAACTTCCATGCCCAGCTTTCCGGACTGTACTTGACTCCAAACAAAACGAAAAACGGAATGACGGTTGCCATTTCAACGAGCGGAATCGGTGTATAAGGAACGAGCTTAACAGGGAAGGAGTAAAAGCCTGCATAGACAAACGCAAGGCAAAGAACGATGCCCGTCACCGCACTGAATGCATACAAAACCGCATATCTCCGTATATGCCGTTTGGCGAGCCAAAAACTTCCCGCTATACTCAACATGACCGCTGAGAGTTCCACCGTCCAAACAACAGGAAGAGAAACCGTCATCATCGATCCTCCCCAACCCATTTCCCACTCCCTAAACGCTGTCTCAGACAGCACTGTTAGTATAATCCAAATTGTGGAATTTATTCCGGCGCCCTCACCGGCTTTCCACTCCATCAGACTGTCTAGCATGGCTTAACAAACGTGCTTCGTGCATGTATGGCGGTCAACTACTCCCACTTCACTAAAATTCGATGAAAAAAGGGGTCACTGCATTGCGTTTGGGACACCCTCGATGGATCGGACTGCACCAAACTTCCAATGATTTTCAAACAAAGAAATCATTGTGCAACAAACGCTAAAATTTTCCTGAACGAAAAATCGAGTAAAGCAGCCAACCGAATAGAAAAGCGGCCACGCCTAATCCGATTTCAACAGCAGGAATCTTCCACAGCAGCGTCGACGGCCGCCCGAGCGAGGAAGCGATCATCAGCCCGGCAAGGACGATGCTCAGCGAAAGAAGAACGATGCTAAACGACAGTCGGTTCGCCATCTGATCGAGCTTTCGCAGCAGCGTTTCCAAATCAGGCGCCGTGATTTCCAGCTGAAGCTTGCCGTGCCGCATCATTTTCGTCCATTCCTTTACGCTGTCCGGCAAGCGAAGCAGCCATTCACCGTAGTCGAAAATCCGTTTCCACGCCGTTTCCGCTACACGGTCAGGCCGAAGCCGCTCTTTCATTAGCTTTCTCCCAAACGGTTCGGCCACATCCATGATGCGAAACTGCGGGTCCAGCATCTCCACGACCCCTTCGACCGTCAACAGCGCTTTCCCTAACAGCGTCAAGTCGCTTGGAATGCGAATGCCATGGCGAAACGCCACGGAAAGCAAATCCTCGACGGCTTCTCCGAGGCTGATGTCACTAAGCGGCACGCGATAATACTTTTCCCGCAGCTCATCGATATCATCGCGCAATGTTCCTTCATCCACCTCATCCGGAACAAGCCCCAGCCCATAAATCGCGTTCAACACCCCATCCGTGTTTTGCCGCATCAAGGCGATGATGAGTGAAGAAAGATGATGTTTGACATGAGCGCGAAGGCGGCCCATCAACCCAAAATCAATGAAGGAAAGCGTTCCATCGTGAAGAACGAATACGTTGCCGGGATGAGGGTCGCCATGAAAAAATCCATGCTCAAACATTTGTTGAAAGGTTGCCTCAGCCAAACGCTCGGCGATCGTTTTTAAGGAGTGGCCGTTCGCTTTCAACCGCTCGATCTCCCCGAGTTTGATCCCTTCGACATATTCCATTGTGAGCACTGTTTTCGTCGTATAATCCCAAAACACCCTCGGGACATACACCGACGAATCGCCGGCAAACTGCCGTGCAAACCGTTCCGCATGGCGCGCCTCGACTGTATAATCCAGCTCCTGCCGCAATGAGCGCACCAATTCATCGATGATCTCAGACAATTGGTAGGTTGCCGCCCAATCGAGACGGCGTTCCGCCAGCACGGCCAAATCTTGCAAAATTTCGAGATCCGTCTCCACCCGCGCGGCAATGTGCGGGCGCTGCACTTTCACCACCACGGCCTGTCCGGAAGGCAGAACCGCCCGGTGCACTTGTCCAAGCGAAGCGGCAGCGAGCGGCATTTCCTCAAATGAACGAAAGAGTGTTTCCAGCGAACTTCCAAACTCCGCTTCGACAATCCGGCGGACATCGGTAAACGGAAATGGCGGAACTTGGTCTTGCAGCTTTTCGAGCTCGCTGATGATCGGAGCGGGAATCAAATCCGGCCGTGTGCTGGCAATTTGCCCGAGTTTCACGAACGTCGGTCCGAGCTCCTCAAGCACAAGACGGAGCCGCTCCCCGACCGTTTTTCCTTCCTTTTTTCCTTGCTCCGCTCTCCATCGCGGCGGCAACGAAAGAAACGACGAAAAGCCGAGTTCATCGACGACCATCCCGAATCCGTGCCGAAGCAAGGCGACGGCGATTTCGTGATACCTTCCGATATGGCGCATCCGTTTTCCGATCATCCGGCCATCTCTCCCAAGGCGGCAAAAAACGAGCGGACAGGCCGCATCGGTTTACTGCCCGCTTTGTTCCTTTTCTTCAAGACGGCGGATTCGCTCCTCGAGCTGCCGCACGTCTTCTTTTGTCGCCAAGTCAAGTTTATCGATGACCTGCTTGATTTGCTCGCGCACAAGCCGCTGCACTTCCGTTTTCCGCGCCTCCGTCTGCTGTTTCCATTGATCGATCACTTCCTTCGATTCGTCAAGCGACAACTCCCCTTTTTTGACCAGCTCATCAATGATCTTTTCCGCTTGTTCTTTGCTAGCGATCGCAAGCCCAAGCCCGAACGCCAATCCTTTTTTCAAAATGCTCATTCCGTTTTCCTCCTTTCATCCTTTCCCTTATAGTACCATTATTTGGCGGGTCATGTCGAGCAAGCGGCTAAAGAGGAAAAAGCGGAAGGAGTTTTCCGTTCGAACCTAGCGCTGCATATCCCGCTGCTCGATAAGGAATCCTATCGATGGGCTATCCATTCGTGCAAGGAGGGAGTTTCCATGGCAGAGGAACAGCTGCACTACGGAGAAGACGATCATTTCATACCTGCGACGTCAGCAGCGAGCGGCCTCGGCGTCAGCGTGCTGCCTGACCTGTACTGTTATACGATTCAAATCGTGAACATTTGTCTTGTCGGCCGCCCGGGCGACCGTTCGTTCGTCTTGGTCGACGCCGGCATGCCGGGGGCGGCCGATGACATTGTTTCGGTCGTGGAAGACCGCTTCGGCAGCGGCAGCCGCCCGCAAGCCATTGTTTTAACCCACGGCCATTTTGACCACGTTGGGGCGATTGTTGAGCTTGTCAAGCATTGGAATGTCCCGGTGTATGCCCATCGGGCTGAACTTCCGTATTTAACCGGAGAGGCGAGCTATCCTGAACCGGACGCTTCCGTCGAAGGCGGCTTCATCGCCAAAATATCACCGTTTTTCCCAAATGAGCCGATTCAACTGGGCGATCGCGTTCATCCGCTGCCAGAGGACGGCACCGTTCCGCACTTGCCGGAATTTCGCTGGATCCACACCCCGGGGCACACGCCGGGCCACATTTCGTTATTCCGGCCGCGCGACGCCGCTTTAATCGCCGGCGACGCGTTCGTCACCGTCCGCCAAGATTCACTATATAAAGTGTTGACCCAACAAATCGAAATCAGCGGCCCGCCGCGCTACTACACCGTAGACTGGAATGCCGCCCGCGAGTCGGTGCGCAAATTGGCCGCCCTCTTTCCATCGGTCGCCGTCACCGGGCACGGCGCCCCGGTATCCGGGGACGAATTGCGTGTGGGGCTGACAACACTCGCCCGCGATTTCGACCGCGTCGCTGTTCCCGATTACGGAAAATACGTTCATTAGAAACGCACGGCTATGCCAAGAGCGCTTCCCCGCTTCAAACAAAAAAGAAGCGGGGAGGTTTTCCCTATTTCTCCCGCCAACAGACGGTCAAATCGCTTACAGAAAACAGCCGCAGAGAGATATTCCTCTCCCTCGAGCCATGAACCCCCCGCTGCCGCGCATGACTCACCGCAACCGTTCATGAGCAAGCCTGGCTCTCCTGGCATGAACATGACGATGCAAGGCGGCGCATTTTCACAGAAAGATTCATGGGCAACGCTTTCCCGTCCAACCAGGCATGAAAATCTCTACTCACGGACGCGGGATTTTCACGAAAAAAGACGGCAAGGAACACCTTTGCCGTCTTTCATATCGGATGGGCCTAAGTGGACTTGAACCACCGACCTCACGCTTATCAGGCGTGCGCTCTGACCAGCTGAGCTATAGGCCCGTTTATGGGAAATAAACAATGGAGGGGGACGGATTCGAACCGCCGAACCCAAAGGGAGCGGATTTACAGTCCGCCGCGTTTAGCCACTTCGCTACCCCTCCATAATGACGATGCCGACTGCAGGACTTGAACCCGCAACCTACTGATTACGATTCAGTTGCTCTACCAATTGAGCTAAGTCGGCATAATACGGATCAAAAACCTGACTCGTTGTTAAGCTTTGTGCCTCTTCCTCTACTCGCTTATTCATGGAAGACGAGTGCGTCGAGGCAACTCGCAGTTGATTCGAAGAAGCCGATGCTCGTCTCTACCAATTGAGCTAAGTCGGCATAATACGGATCAAAAACCTGACTCGTTGTTGAGCTTGTGCCTCTTCCTCTACCCGCTTATTCATGGAAGACGAGTGCGTCGAGGCAACTCGCAGTTGACTCGATGAAGCGGATGCTCGTCTCTACCAATTGAGCGAAGTCGGCATAATATCAAACTCCGACTTTATATGGCGGAGGAGGAGGGATTCGAACCCCCGCGGGCTGTGACACCCCTATCGGTTTTCGAAACCGACCCCTTCAGCCAGACTTGGGTACTCCTCCGTAACTGTTTGGAGCGATGCGGTCGAGAGGACTTGAACCTCCACGGGGTCGCCCCCACTAGGCCCTCAACCTAGCGCGTCTGCCATTCCGCCACGACCGCATGGAAATGGAGCGTAGGGGATTTGAACCCCTGACCTCTTCGCTGCCAGCGAAGCGTTCTCCCCCTGAACTAACGCCCCATGATGGTGGAGTATACTGGGATCGAACCAGTGACCCCCACGCTGTCAACGTGGTGCTCTCCCGCTGAGCTAATACTCCACGGCATTGCCTAGCAGCGACCTACTCTTGCAGGGGCGCTGGCCCCAACTACCATCGGCGCTGGAGGGCTTAACTTCCGTGTTCGGGATGGGAACGGGTGTTTCCCCTCCGCTATCACCACTAGGCAATAGCGACGATATTTATTATAAACCAATCAAAATATTTGTCAAGTTTTTTTGTTGCTCATTTTTTCCTTTCATGCTTTGAGCATCAGAACGACAATATGAAATTTACTATAAAAAACCGAAAGAGTCAACACCATTTTTCCTCTTTTCGATATTCGCCGTCTCTTTTTGGAAAGTTCTTGTCATCGCCTTCGTTGTGCGCGTATAATAAAAGAAACGGAAACGTACAATAAAGCAGGGCACTGGCGGCCACCAATGCCCTGCATGCACAGCCGCTGCAAGAAGCGCAGTGGCCCAAGCCTCGGGCATCGTAACCTACCCTCGCCTCGGCCTAGCAGGGTGGGTTACTTTTTGTCTTTTGCGACGGCGATCACCGCAACGACGAGCGACGCAAACGCAATCATGAGCGTCAGCGCATCGGCAATCGTCACCATCAGCACCACCCCCTTTCATTCAGGGAGTGGCCACTGCCCACCCTGCATCTGGCTGTGCATGTTTCATTATACCATCAAATCCGGAAAATGCGAATATACATTCGCATCCTCAATGAAAATTAGGAATGTTTCCCTACCTGAACCTCCTGTCTTACCTCGCTGGCCTCTTCTCCCCTTCTTTCTAGTTCTGATAACCCTTAAAACTCCGCTGTTTTCATCAGGCGCTCGAAAAGGTCGGTGAAAACCAACTGTTTCCCTTGATCGATGAGCGAACGTGTGAAAAACAGAACGGATGCTGCAAGGTTTTTCTATTTGAGAAATAGTGCTATGAAGCGGTGTTCTCCCTTCAATCACCGACTCTCGAAAAATGATTTGTATAAAATCCGCGTTTTTTCGAATAATGACCATAGATGAATCTCGCTGTTCCAAGGAGGAAAACAAGTGGAGCAGGCAAGGCAGACCCGCGTGCATGGATTGTTATTGCTGATTGTAGCCGCCGTGTTCGTCTGGTCGGCCATTCGTCCGGCCAGCTATGCGGTGTGGGCCCTTGAGGTCGCCCCAGCGCTGATTGGGCTTGCGATTGTGATCGCTCTATACCGGCGTTTTCCGCTGACAACGATGTCATATGTCATCATCGCCATGCTGGCGATCCTCATGTTGATCGGCGGCCATTACATTTACTCCAAAGTTCCCTTTTTCAACTGGATCAAAGAGGCGTTCCATTTCGAACGCAACCATTACGATCGGTTTGGCCATTTCCTCAAAGGGACGTTCGCCATCGTCCTAAGGGAGATCGTGCTGCGGAAAACCCCGCTGCCGCGCGGACCTTGGCTTTTCACGATCGTCACAAGCATGTCGCTCGCCATCGCCTCCCTGTATGAAATCATCGAATGGCTCGTCTCCCTCATCTCCAAAGGAGGAAAGGCATCAAAAGACTTTTTGGGCACGCAAGGCGATATTTGGGACACGCAATGGGATATGCTATGTACATTGGGCGGGACGCTGATGGCTCTATGGCTGCTCTCAAAGTGGCACGACCGGCAGCTTGCGCGGTTGGATCAGTCCCGCAGCTAGGCTCGTCATCTAGCGGCTTCCACTGCCAATGAGGAAGCCGCTGTTTTTTATTGCACTTTATACAAATAAATCGTCCATGCCGATTCATCGGAGGTGAATACGCGCTCAAGCGCCAGCCCGTTCTCAGCGGCGTTGTCGATCGGAACGGCCGAAAAAATATAGCGGCCGCCCATGTTTTTCAACTGTTCCGTATTCAGCTGCAAATTCTTCAGCCGCTGTTTCGCGTGTTTCGTGAACATGTACCGTTTTCCAAGTTCCGCCGTAAAGACGTAGCAGCGCCCGCCCCATTCGTCAAAATACGTGCGGATCGTTTTGCTTTTCGCCAGTTCACGTTCAATGATTTGGCGGAACTCGTATTTGTAGGACAATGGGTAAAAGTTGTTGTACGTATCAAGCGTGTAAAACCCGTTGTATTGGGCGATGGCCGGATGAAGGCCGATGCTGACGACGCGGTACTCGGATACGGGAAGCCCGATGTATTGTTTGATTTCTTGGAACTGTTTTTCCGCATAAAATTGTTTCACCGTCGGTTCATAACGGAAGACGAGTTCCTCGTTAAGCAAAAACACAAGAATGATTTGCGCCGCTAACAACCGTTTCGCCCACGTTTTCCCCTTTTCGCTCGATTGCCAGATGATTTTCAACGCCAGCGCAAACTGCACATATATGATGAGCGGACGCAAAAAATGGAAGCGGGCGAAGTTAAACGTATCTAAAAAATGAAACCGCTCGGTCAATGGCAGCCACCCTTTATAAAACCAAAAGGCGTACCAGGCCGACAGCGCGAAATTCAGCCCAAACAAGAAAAGAAACACTCGTTCCTCTTTCCATCGTTGGTTAGCGAAAATGAGGAACAACGCGATGAACCAGGCCGGTAAAATAAACAACGTATGCTCGGTCATGACATGATGATGGCCGAGAAGAAAGTTTTTCCACGTTAAACGGACACAATGCCAAAACGTCAGGCGCGCGTGAAAGTACTCATCCCGGCTTGTCGGCTCGTCTTCCCATAAAAACGAGTACACAAGCCGGTACTCAACCAGCAAATAAAGCAGCGTCATATACGCGATGGAAAGGAAAAAACGGATGTTCCATCCCTTTCCGCGCAGCACATCCAAAAGCCAAAGCGCACCCATAGCGGAAAGAAAGAAAAAGAAACCGAGCACAAAACTCGAATAAAACGGAAGAAGCGTCAGCACGGCGACATTTTTCCACGACCGCTCTCCCTTCCGGATGTTCAAAAACGCCCAAAGCGCAAGCGGCATGCCTAACGTGCTTAACATCCCTGATGGCCAAAACAGCGTCAGCGCAAAGGCGAGCGCCACACCGATGCGAACAGCCATCCACCGCCGCTCAGGCAGGAAATGAGTTTTCAACAACAAATACATGCCTAAAAACGCCACCACTCTTATGATCGTCTGGCTGAGCGCATAGGCGGTCATCGTGGGAAACAGAGCGTGCAGCCAGACGATGCCGGTCAACTCCGAGCCAAGGGCGTTTCTTGACAGCTGGCCGTTAGCGATTTGCGGAATGTTCGCATCAAGCGGCCCGGTGATTTGCCCGCTTTCGGCGAGCACTTTATACCAGGCGATGTTGGAATCCAAATTATCGTGGACGCGAATGTGCGCATTCTCGCCAAGGATAAACAGTGGGGACACATAAAGGGCGATGACACCAAGCGCGAAAAGGATCCATCGCTGTTCGCTTTGTGCGGCCATCGGCATCACGCTCCTATCTCTGCAATTTTCCATTATGATGGTCCTATTGGATACGGTGCGCAATGGGGAAGGAAATGATTCCTGCCGCTGCTGTCGCCTTAGGATAAAAAACGAGCGGCTCCGACCAAAGCGGAGCCGCTGTTTTTCCTATGACTCGGAATATTCTTGCCGGATTGGCTGCTTGCGTCTCTCAGCGGTCATCTTCCCTCCGGAGAACACATCGTCGCAAAGATCAATCAGGCCGGGCGCTGAAACGCACGCTTGGAACAGCAGGCATAGGCGAAACGTTCGCCGTGGCGATGGCCGCTTCGCCTTCCCCCTCGATGGCGATCGCTTTTGCTTGGCCCGATTGATGCCGAGAGGTGAAGGATACAGCACCGTTCGTGTTTCCGATGCGGCGCTCGCTGCTCTTTCCTTAACAGATCGATCCTTCGCTCGTTGCGATATCTTCCTCCTGCCGGAATGCGACGTCGATCACAATCCGCAATCCTTTCACCACCGTTTCCAACGCCATGCTCGGCTGCCCTGGATGACGGGCGGCTTGTTCCGGCAAATACGGGATATGGATGAACCCGCCTCGAATGGGCCGTTGCGACTCAGCGATATAGTGCATGAGTCCATAAAACAGGTGATTGCACACAAACGTTCCAGCCGTATGCGAGACGGAAGCCGGTATACCGTGCCGTCTTAATTCATGGACCATCGCCTTGACCGGCAATGTGGACCAATAACCGACCGGACCATTGGGAACAATCGGCGTGTCAATCGGCTGATTGCCTTCATTATCCGGAATGCGCGCATCATTCACATTGAGCGCCACTCTTTCAATCGAAAGATCAGGCCGTCCTCCCGCTTGACCAACGCAAATGACAAGGTCAGGAACCACGTCTTCCATCGCGGCATACAACGTCTCAATCGCTTTGCCAAATACCGTTGGAATCTCCCTTGTCTCAACCGTATACGTATCGGTTTTCCAACCGGCTAATGGCTTGATCGCCTCTAGCGATGGATTCACCGTTTCTCCTCCAAACGGCGCAAATCCGGTCACAAGTACGGTTTTCATCGTATCTCCATCCCCTTTTGATCATGACTTTATAAGTCCATGAGCGTGACCACATACATCGCCGCGATGTTAAACGCCAACAGAATGAGCGCGGTCGGCACTTGCACGCGAATGACATGATTTTGATCTCGTAGATCAAGCAAAGCGGCGGGAACGATGTTGAAATTCGCTGCCATCGGCGTCATCAACGTGCCGCAGTAGCCGGAAAACATCCCGAGAGCGGCGACATGATTCGCGTCGACGCCAAATTGTTGAATCAGCAGCGGGACCGCGATTCCAGCGGTCATAACAGGGAAGGCGGCAAAAGCATTGCCCATGATCATGGTAAACAATGCCATGCCAACGCAATAAGCCACAACAATCCAAAACAGCGAATGAGTCGGAATGATGGTACCGATCAACTCGGAAACAGCGGCACCCACCCCGGCTGTTGTAAAGATCGTTCCTAACGTCGCCAACATCTGCGGCAAAAGGGCGGCCCAACCGATCGTTTCAAGCAGCCGGCGCGATTCTTTGACCGCTGCAAACGGAGTCGACCGAGTCATCGCCATGCTGATGAGCAACGCCATGAACGTCGCCACTCCCAATGATACGAGAGTAACGTTTTTCGGATCGAGAAGGAACGCGCCTCCGATTTTGACATTTTTCAGCCAAGTCACACCGATGACAGTCAAGATCGGGATCAACAGCGCCGGGATGAACAGGCGGTTGTTCAAACGCTGGCGATGTTGCTGCCTTTCTTCCGGCGATGCTTCTTCGTATTTTCCCAGCTTCAATCCTCCGAATCCTACAATAGCCACCATGATGAGGACTAGCACCCCTGTATAAAAAGGCGGGATGACGCTGCCAAACAATAACGTCACACCGTAAAGCAAGTAAAACAGCCCGGATGTGAGGCGTTTCGGGTTGCTTCGGTCGGCAAACGTCCAGACGCTTCCTAACGTTACAACGATTCCTAAGAATATGTAAACCGCTTCCATTGACAGCCACATTTATGCTCGCCCCTTTCCATTCTCCCGATAGAGAAGCTTGTGAAGGGAGCGGTCCAGCCGATGAAGTCGGAAGCTGTGCACGATCAACGCAGCTACGGCAGTTGGGATCGCCCATAACGCCATATGCAGCGGATCAGAAGGAATGCCGTTTTGATCAAAAAATCCTTTCATCAACAAAATCGCGCCGATCGCAATGAACACATCTTCGCCGAAAAACAGTCCGATGTTGTCCACGGCTGCCGCATGGGCGCGAATATCGTCACGGACGCGATCCGGCAATGTTCCGTATTTCGCCTCGGCCGCCCCCTCTGCCATCGGAGCCACAAGTGGGCGAACCATTTGGGCATGTCCGCCCAAGGAAGTGAGTCCAGCCGCGGCAGCCGCTTCCCGTATGACTAAGTACGCGGTCAAAATGCGTCCGGTTGTCGCCGCCTTGATGTTTGACACTACATGTTCTGCCTGTTCGCGCAATCCAAACCGTTCCAAAAGGCCAATGACAGGCAAGGTGGCGATAAACACCGCCATATATCGATTGGTTGTAAACGCCTTTCCAAATTGTTCAATAATCTCATAGAGCGATTGATGGGCGAAGAGTCCTGTTGCCAATCCAGACAAAGTGACAACAAGCAGCGGATTGATGCGAATGATAAAACCAATGATCACGATCGCAACACCAATAAGCACCATGTTCTTCTTTTCCCCCTTCGACGTAACTGATTTCGCTGTCCATGCTCTCATCACACCTTTGCCTTCCCTTTCTTCGCCAGCCTCTCCCTCCCACCTTCGTTCCGAATTTCGGAACGACTGTTTCAAATTTGTTATTATCATTATATAATTAAGAAAAGTAAAAAATCAATAAATATTGACAAAAAATCTCCCGTGTCCGACTTGGCTTCATGGCAAAATGACTCCGCCATTCCTTTCCCCATCTTTACGTTCGCCAGCCCCCGCTTCCTCGACGTCAGAAAAACGGAAGCGCCCATCCTTTCTTTCGGATATGATATAATGGAAAAACAGGGAGAACCGCGTTGGATCTTCCAGCCCTGATGCCCGATGCGGGGAGAAGCCGTTGCCACCGAAAAACAACGGACGTCATGCCGGCCGACAAAACCGATGAGCATGACCCATGGTCCATTGGGCGGACGGCAATGCCGGCAACAAAGGAAAATGACGTCTGTTCGCTTCCCTTGCGCTGATGTTCGATCATCAATCATAAAGGAGTGGCTGCTTATGTCGAAACAACTCCCTCCTGGCCAATTTGAAACGGAAAAATGGCCGATTTTGCACGAAGGAGACGTATACTCATTTGATGAAGCGACGTGGAATTTTCGGCTGTTCGGTGACGTGAAAGAGGAAGTGTCGCTGTCATATGGGGAAGTGATGCGGCTGCCGAAGACGATTTCGACCTTGGATATGCACTGCGTAACGACGTGGTCAAAATTCGACACGACGTTCGAAGGCATCGCCTTCCGCGAATTTTTGCGCTTTGTGGAGCTGCATCCCGATGTCAAATACGTGAAAATTTACGGATATTTAAACGGCGACCGGTTTGGCTATTCGGCGAACTTGCCGCTTGACGCGTTGATGGGCGATGATGCACTGTTTGTCTACCGCTGGAAAGACAAGCATCACGATTGGCAAGACATCTCGCCGAAGCACGGCTATCCGCTCCGCTTTATTCCGCCGGCGACGTTTTACTTATGGAAAGGGGCGAAATGGGCGTCCGGCATCCGCTTCATGAAAAAGGACGAGCCGGGCTACTGGGAAGAGCGCGGTTATTCGATGACCGCCAATCCGTTTAAAGAAGAGCGGTTCGCCGAATCGGTATCCAAGTTTCGGTTTTGGTGAAGAGAATCGAATCTCCCCACTCATCGACAGCAGAAATGAAAAAACGAGGGGTTGGAACAGAACCCCTCGTTTTTTCGCTATGCTGCCCGGCGTGCGACAGCCTGTTTTTGTAGCCACGGGCGAAGACGCAAAAAGAGAAGCATAAACACAACCGCCATAAGCACTCCTTTTGCCGCGTTAAACGGCAAAATCGCAGAAATGACCAATGCTTTTGTTTCCGGCGCACTCATCGCCGGAGCGCCGAGAAAAAGCGTATACGCCGGCAAAAAAACGTAGTAGTTCAGCACGCTCATGATCAGAACCATTGTCGCTGTTCCCGCCGCCAGTCCAAGCAGCATGCCTTTTTTCGATGCCGCTTTTTTTCCCACGTTATCCTACTCCGCCAATTTATCCATTCTCCTTTGGAAGCACATCCCCCGGCTCGAGCACCGGCGGGGCGACTTGAATCAAATCGGCGTATTTCAATCCCGTCCCCGTGTTGAGTACGACGACCGTCTCCCCGTCGCGAATCCAGCCGCTCTCGCGCAGCTTGCGGGCCGCGGCAAACGCCGCCGCCCCTTCCGGACAAATGAACGCCCCTTCCAGTTTCGCCACCGCCCGCTGTTCCGCTAAAATGTCCTTATCGCTGATCGCAATGGCGCAGCCGTCCGTTTCATACACCGCCTCAAGCACAAGGAAATCGCCGAGCGCTTTCGGGACATTGATGCCAAACGCCACCGTATGGGAATTCGGCCAAAACTCCGATTCGCGCTTTTTCTCGTTCCACGCCTTCACGATCGGCGCGCAATGCTCAGCCTGCACGGCGACCAGCCGCGGCATCTTGCCGTCCACCCAGCCGAGCGCTTTCAGTTCTTTGAACGCCTTGTAAATGCCGATAATTCCGACCCCGCCGCCGGTCGGGTACAAAATGACATCCGGAAGCTGCCAAGAGAACTGCTCGGCGATCTCAAGCCCCATCGTTTTCTTCCCTTCAATCCGGTAGGGTTCTTTTAATGTAGAAGCATCGTACCACCCGTATTCGCGGATCGCTTTCGCCACGATTTGCCCAGCGTCGCTGATGAGGCCGTTGACGAAATACAACTCCGCCCCAGCGATGGCGCATTCTTTTCGCGTCAGTTCCGGCGCATCGACCGGCATGACGACCGTCGCGCGGATGCCCGCCCGCGCCGCGTACAGCGACCACGCCGCTCCCGCATTGCCGTTGGTCGGCATCGCGAGCTGTTTGACGCCCAGTTCTTTCGCCTTGGAAACTCCGACCGCCGCCCCGCGAGCTTTAAACGTCCCTGTTGGAATAACCCCCTCGTCTTTCATGTACAGCGCTTCAATGCCGATTTCCTTCCCTAAGCGCGGCATCGGCACGAGCGGTGTCATCCCTTCACCGAGCGACACGATATGTTCCGGGCGTTTCACCGGCAGCAACTCATGATATCGCCATAAGCTCGGTTCGCGTTCCTTGAGCACTTCCCTCACCACTTCTTGGCGCATCGCCTCCAAATCATAGGCGACCAAAAGCGGCGAGCCGCATTCGCAAAGTTGATGAACTTGATCGACATCATATGTACGTGCACATTTGGGGCAATATAGATGGGACACATAGCTGAATCGCATCGTTTGGCTTCTCCTTTCCGTTTGTTTCATCCGCCCGAGGCAGAAAGCACCTACGTTCTTCGCGTTCCTGACGAGGCACTGGCCTTTTCATTATACCATAACCGTCCTCTGCCACCGGCGCCTGTAATGGCAGCGGCCGTACGCCAACTTTGGGGCACCATAGCGCCAAGCAGGAAATGGTCCCCATACCCGTCAAGTTTAGCGGTATAAAATTTTTAAGACGATCCTCGTGTTGATCCCCCCAGTAAATGATGGGGATCACATCCATTATTGGGCATGGAAATGGTCCCCTCTTTTTTTACCGTTTGAAGCCGCATATGGTAAAATAAAACGGAAACCGCCTCTTTTTTCTTACTGCATCGGCGGAATGATTCGCTCATCCAGAAAAACTTGTACATAAGGAGATGAACCAATGAAACACGAACTCATCGAACGCTTCATCCGCTACGCGAAAATCAACACTCAATCCGATCCAGAAAGCCATACGTGCCCGTCGACTCAAGGACAATGGGAGTTGGCGAACATGCTGGTCGAGGAGCTGAAAGCGATCGGGATGGAAGAAGTGACGGTCGACGAAAACGGCTACGTGATGGCGACATTGCCGGCCAATACGGACAAAAACGTGCCAGTGATCGGTTTTTTGGCTCATATGGACACCGCGCCGGAATTTACCGGGGCCAACGTCAACCCGCAATTGATCGACTCGTACGACGGCGGCGACATCGTGTTAAACAAAGAACAAGGCATCATTTTGTCGCCCAACGATTTCCCGGAGCTTGCCCACTACAAAGGGCATACGCTCATTACGACAGACGGAACGACGCTATTGGGCGCCGACGATAAAGCGGGAATCGCGGAAATTATGACGGCGATGCACTACCTCATTCAGCATCCGGACATCAAACACGGCAAAGTGCGCGTCGCCTTTACGCCGGATGAAGAAATCGGCCGCGGTCCGCACAAGTTTGACGTCGCCAAATTCGGCGCCCAATTTGCCTACACGGTCGATGGCGGGCCGCTCGGCGAATTGGAATACGAAAGTTTCAACGCGGCGGAAGCAAAAATCACGATCAAAGGCAAAAACGTCCATCCGGGCACGGCGAAAGGAAAAATGATCAACTCGATCAAAATCGCCCTGGAGTTCCAGCAACAGCTGCCTGCCAACGAAGCGCCCGAGCATACAGAAGGATATGAAGGGTTTTACCATTTGCTTTCGTTCCAAGGCAGTGTAGAGGAAACGAAGCTCCATTACATCATCCGCGATTTTGACCGCGAACAGTTTGAAGCGCGGAAGACGAAAATGAAAGACATCGCGGCTTCGCTCGCCCAAAAATATGGAACCGATCGAATCACGCTCGAAATCAACGACCAATATTACAACATGCGCGAAAAAATCGAACCGGTGCGCCACATTGTTGACATCGCCCACGAAGCGATGACGAACTTGGGCATCGAGCCGAAGGTGAAACCGATCCGCGGCGGCACGGACGGGTCGCAGCTCTCCTATATGGGACTGCCGACGCCGAACATTTTCGCCGGCGGCGAAAACTTCCACGGCCGCTACGAATACATTTCCGCCGACAATATGGTGAAAGCGGCCGAAGTGATCGTCGAGATCATCAAGCTATTCGAGCAAAAATCATCTTGATCTGCGGAAACCAATCGCTTGAACGATCTGTTTTCGGTCGTTCAAGCACAAGCGGCAGCAACCCCGCCATTCGAAGCGAAGAAAAGGTGTCCCCGGGCCTTTGGGGGACACCTTCTTCATTCGCTTGGCGAGCGTTCGCCTCAGTCAACACGTGTTACGGAAGGCGGTTGATCCGCCCCTCAATCCGTGCCGAAAACGGCTGCGCAAGGCCGCGAATGTACGAGACGAGGGCATCCAAATCGACCGGCCCTACTTCGCGGTTCGTCCCTTGCGTCAGCACCGTGAACCCATCGCCGCCGTCGGCGAGGAAGCTGTTGACCGTCACCGTGTACTCGCCGTTCGGATTCAGCGGTGTGCCATCAGGAAGCTGAATGTCGACGACTTTGTTCCCTGCCGGTCTGCTGGCGCTCCATGTATAGCGGAGGCCGGAGATTTGCAGCATACGTGTTTTTGTCGGCTGCCATTGTTGGTTCAAAAGCTCGCGGATTTGCGCGCCGGTGAGCGTCATTTTCACGAGCTGGTTGTTGAACGGCTGAACGTTGTACAGCTCTCCCCACGTTACCTCACCTTGTTCAATATCCGCGCGAATGCCGCCCGGGTTCATAAAGGCAAAATCGGTGTTCATCGCCGCCCGCTGGGCATCGGCGATCAAATTGCCCAAAGCGGACTCGCCGCTCGCGTTTTGCTCGTCGGTGATCGTTTCAGCCGCCGTGCCGACGACTTGGTTGACAAGCGGCGCGACTTTCGCTTCATATTTTTCGACGAGGGCACGGATTTCCGGATCCGGCGTGATGCCGTCATGATACGTCGTCACGATTTCCGCTTGTTTCGCCACGACATCTTTTGTGCGCGGGTCGATTTTCAGATCGACATCAGAAAACGCCGTGCCGTACGAATACGACTGAACGAGCAGCTTGCCGTCCACCACCGCATTTAAATAGGCATGGTTATGACCGGCGAAAATCACATCGACTTCATCATCGACCGTTTTGGCGATATCCACGATTTCTCCGCTTGCGTTTGTTCCATCCGGATTGGATGCACCTGGGTTATGGGCGAGAACGACGATCGTGCGCACCCCTTTTTTCTTCAGTTCCCGCACGGCTTTGTTAATCGCCGTCGCTTCGTCGATGAATTCCACCCCAGCGACGCCGCTCGGTGTCACGATCGATGGTGTATCTGTCAATGTCACCCCGATGAACCCGATTGGCATGCCGTTGACCCGCTTAATGACGTACGGCGGAAGAATCGGTTGTTTCGTTTCTTTGTCAACGACGTTGGCGCTCACGTACGGAAAATCCGCCCCAGAGAAATCGCCGGTCGCCGGGTGATACCCGCCATGGATCAGGCGGAGCATTTCCGCTACTCCTTCGTCAAACTCGTGGTTGCCAAGCGTGCCGACGTCAAAGCCGAGTTTGTTCAGCACTTCGATCGTCGGCTCGTCCTGCAACAGCGCCGATACCGGCGGGCTGGCGCCGACCGCATCGCCGGCATGGACGAGCAGCGTGTTTTTGTTTTCTGCCTCCCGCTGTTTCAAATAAGCGGCCAAATAATCCGCTCGCCCGACTTCCCGCCCGCCGACTTTTCTCGTCACGTTGAGCTGGCCATGAAAATCGTTTATGCCGAGGAGCTGCACCTCAATATAACGGTGCGAAGAAGCAGGCGGCTCTCCTTTGCTTTTCCCGTTCCCTGCCGCCCCAACCGGCGTTGCCGCCAATACAGCGGCTGCCGTCAATGCCGACAACATTCGTTTTCCCCATCGTTCCGAACCCTTCATCGTTTCGTCTCCTTCCCTGTGTATCTTTCCTTCATCTACCGATTATATCTTTATGAATAAGTAGAATAATAGGGACAAAAGGATTCTTTTTTGTGATTTTTTTGTAAATTTTTTGTAAATTAGAAAAATAGAAAAAGAGGCTGTCCGCCAAAGGCCATCAGGCAGGCCTTTTCGAACAACCTCTGCAATCTTATCCGACGGCGTTTTTATTGTTTAACGGAGCAACGCGAATGCCGGTCGTCTCCTCAAAATCGTACAACCCGCCTGGGAGATCGGCAAACCGTTCGAGTTCATTGTAAGCTGGAATGCCGTGGTACGCCATATCAAGCCCTTCTTCTTCCTCGCGCTCTGTCGCCCGCAGCCCAACTGTGCGGTCGCACACATTGGCGATGAGCGCACCGCTGACAAAGCCCCAAATGACGACGGTCAACGCGCCAAGCAGTTGGGTGGTGAACAGCGACACATGGCCGGTCGTCAACAATCCTTGCGTCGAGTCGAACAAACCGACGGCGAGCGTGCCAAACACCCCATTAAACCCATGGACCGCCACCGCACCGACCGGGTCGTCGATTTTCAACGCATCGACCAACAGCGTCGCATAGACGACGATGACGCCGCTCACCAGACCGATCAGCACCGCGCTCCATTGCGAGACGAACGCACAGCCGGCCGTAATGGCCACCAGACCGGACAACACACCATTCATGACCATGCTTGGATCGGCTTTTCCGTACTTTTTCATCGTCACGAGGAGCGCCGACGTGCCCCCGGCTGCCCCTGACAACATTGTGTTGAGGGCGATCGACGCCAGCGCTTCATTGGACGCATCGAGTGTACTGCCCGCATTAAACGCAAACCAGCCAAACCATAAAATGAACGCCCCCGCCGAAGCAAGCGGAATATTGCTCGGCGCAAATACGTTCACACTGCCGTCCGAGTTGAACCGCCCTTTTCGCGGTCCAAGCCGCTTGGCGAGCGCCAGCGCCGCAAAACCGCCGAGCGCATGAATCGCTGCTGACCCTGCGAAATCTTTCATCCCGAGTTTCGCCAACCAGCCGTCACTATGCCAAATCCAATGGCCTGATAATGGGTAAACGGCAGCGCAAACAAGAAGAACCGTCACAATGTATGCCTTAAAATTCATCCGCTCGGCGACTGCTCCGGAAATAATTGACACACACGCTACGGCAAACCCGATTTGGAATAGAACAAATGCCGCGCTTGGCAGCGGAACAGACAAAGAGATGGCTTCCGGTGTTCCGAACAGCGTGGTGCCGATCCAGCCGAACGCATCATCTCCGAACATCAGCCCAAAGCCAATGAGCCAAAACGCTAGCGCTCCGATGGTCAAATCAACGAAAATTTTCATTGTTACATTGACGGCGTTTTTCGTCCGCACCAACCCTGCTTCCAGCAAGCTGAATCCGCCTTCCATAAACAGCACCATGGCGGCCGCGATGACGATCCATACAGCATTCACATGTTCCATCATGCCCGTCCCTCCCGTTTTTCCGCCAGTTCATCAATATCAAAGTCAAGCGTGCCGGTGCGAATGTTGTACGCTTCCAGCACCGGATAGACAAAAATTTTCCCGTCCCCGTCTTCGCCGGTTTGCGCAGCGGCCACAATCGATTGGATCGTCCGCTCGACCATATAGTCGGACAGAACGATTTCAAGTTTGACTTTCGGATGGAGCGTCACTTTGTAGTTTTTTCCCCGATACACTCCTTGTGTATCCTTCTGTTTCCCACGGCCGACAACCTGCGAAACGGTGAACCCGGTAATCCCGATTTGTTTCAATGCTTTAATGGTATCGGTTAATCTCTCCGGCCGGATGATGGCCTCAATTTTTTTCACTTCCCGCCGCCCCCTCAACCTTTTTGCGTAATAAAAATTAACGTATTTATGTTAAAAATTATAACAATTAAAAGATCAGTGTCAAGTATGAGGACAAAGTTTTTTGGCGCGCCGCCTATCGGGCATAACTTGAAAGAAAGCGGATCGGCAGGGCATCCATCCAAACGACTGATCACCGTTATCTGTTCTAACACAAAAAAGGTGTTCCGCAAACGATCGGAACACCTTGTTCATCATATGGTCATCCGGCGCTATGCCACACGAAACGGCCATGAACGTCAAACCCTCCTCCTTGTTAGATCGTCTCCTTCCCGCGCACGCCGTTGATCGAATAGCTCGCCGTAATGGCAGCGTTTAACGAATGGGAAACAGAACAATATTTTTCTTTGGACAGCCGGATGGCGCGGACAACTTTTTCTTCCGGCAAATCGCCTTCAAGGGCGTAATGGATATGAATCTCTGTAAACCGCTTCGGGTGGTCATCGGCGCGCGTTCCTTCCACTTCCATCGAAAACGCCCGGACATCCAGGCGCATTTTGCGCAAGATCAGGATGATATCAATGCCGGTGCAGCCGGCTAAGGCGTGAAGCAAAAGCTCCATCGGCCGCGCGCCCGAATCGTTGCCGCCGACATCCTTCGCGGCATCCATCGGGATCACCACACCGGAGGCGCTTTGGCCGCTGAATGACATGTTTCCGTTCCATACAACCGTCGTTTTCATCATGGTCGCTCCTTTCTCATCTGTCCGGAGTCGGACGAACTTGCCGACAGCCCGTTTCTTCTTTTCAGTTTAGCGGCTATGTCCTTGAAATGCAAAATTCCTGTCTACCGTTTTCTATCATGCATGGTAAAATAGAAACATGCACAAACTTGTTGAGTAAAGGGTGTTGGGCTTCATGACTGCACTGATTTTGCTTCTTGCTTATCTTCTCGGTTCGATTCCGTTTGGCCTTCTTGTCGGAAAGATCGGCTACGGAATCGACATCCGCGAACATGGAAGCGGCAATCTTGGGGGAACGAACACGTTCCGCGTGCTTGGGGCGAAAGCGGGAACGATCGTCATTGTCGGTGACATGCTAAAAGGAACACTGGCGGCGAGCTTGCCGATGTTTTTTTCCGTCCCTGTTCATCCGCTGTTAGCCGGTGCGGTCGCTGTCGTCGGCCATATGTACCCGGTGTTCGCCAAATTCCGCGGCGGCAAGGCGGTGGCGACATCGGGCGGGGTGATGCTGTTTTATTCGCCGTTGTTCTTTTTGTCGCTCATCGCTGTGTTTCTTGTTGTCTTGGCGATTTCGCGCTACGTCTCGCTGTCATCGATGGCCGCCGCGCTGTATGCGGTCGTGTACACCGTCTTTTTCACGGACGACATCCCGTTGACGGCGGCGGTGTTGTTGCTCGCCTCGTTTATCTTTTACCGTCATCGCGCCAACATTCAACGCATCTTGAACAAAACGGAGCCGAAAGTGAAATGGCCAGGCAAACGCTCATGACAGGACGTGTTGATGAACCAATAAAAACGATTTGAGAAAGCACTGTTTCCAGCTTTTCCGCCGGCGTTCTTGTTCGAGGGAGGGGTCAGAAAAACTTGTGTTCAGCCATATGATGCTGTGCTTTTTAAACACTCGTGCGCCCATGATGATACGCCGAGAAAGGAGTTTGTTGCGTTGAGACTGCCCGAATCGTTTATTGCGAAGATGAAAACGCTGCTTCAGGAAGAAGCGGATGAGTTTTTCACCGTCTATGAGCAGGAAAAAACGAACGGCTTGCGCGTCAATCCGTTGAAAACCGACCCGGACGCATGGACAAAAACGGCGCCCTTTTCCCTTTCCCCGGTGCCGTTTTGCCCGACCGGGTTTTATTATGAGCGGAATGAACAACCAGGAAAACATCCATACCACGCGGCCGGCCTGTATTACATTCAAGAGCCGAGCGCCATGGCGGTCGCTGAGGCGCTGCACCCTGAGCCTGGAGAAATGGTGCTTGACTTATGCGCCGCTCCCGGGGGAAAAACAACCCAACTTGGCGCGATGATGGAAAACAAAGGGTTGCTGATGGCCAATGAAATCCATCCGAAGAGGGTCAAAGCGCTCGCGGAGAACGTCGAACGGTTCGGCTTGGCGAACACGATTGTCGTCAATGAAACTCCTGAGGCGCTTGCCGAGCGGTTTCCAGGCTTTTTTGACAAAATTTTGGTCGACGCCCCCTGTTCCGGCGAAGGCATGTTTCGCAAAGAGGAAGAAGCCGTTTCCTTTTGGAGTCCGGCTTATGTGGAAGAATGTGCGGCCAGACAGCGGCGCATTTTGGAAAGCGCCTATGCGATGCTGAAAGAAGGCGGCATTCTCGTTTACTCGACGTGCACGTTCTCTCCCGAAGAAAACGAACAAACGATTGAATGGCTGCTTGAGACCTACGAGGATTTGCAGTTGTTGCCGATTGCGAAAATCGGCGGCATCGAGCCGGGGCGGCCGGAGTGGACGAAAACGAATCGATTTGATCTCGCACACGCCGCCCGCCTTTGGCCGCACCGCGTCAAAGGGGAAGGGCATTTTGTCGCCAAACTCCAAAAACAGCGGCCCACCCCATCTTGGCGGGGGAGATGGGCGAAATCGAGCGCGCCAAAAACTGCCCTTCGCCTGTATCGCCAGTTTGAACAAGAGGCATTGCGGACAGAGCGAGACGGCACATTTGCCTCGTTTGGAGCACATTTCGTGTTGTTGCCGGAGCGCTGTCCGGATTTATCCGGCATCAAAGTCGTGCGCGCTGGATTGCACTTGGGTGAAGTAAAAAAAGAGCGGCTGGAGCCGAATCACGCCCTCGCGTTATCGCTGCGGACGGAAGAAGCACGACATGTGCTGGATCTGGCAAGCACAAGCGAGGAAATCGTCCGCTATTGGCGCGGGGAGACGCTGTCCACGGGCGGTGATCGCGGTTGGCTGCTCGTGACCGTGGATGGATTTCCATTCGCCTGGGGGAAAGAAGTGAAAGGAACGGTGAAAAACTTTTACCCAAAAGGGCTGCGTCTCATCTGAATCATCGGAAAAGCGGGTGACAAAGAAGCTCCTAACCGCAAAAAAGACTGTCCTGCACACGCGGACAGTCTTTTTTACTGGTGCTGCTTCGTCGGAATCGTTAAGGTAAACACGATCTCATCGGCGGCCAAATCGATTTTTTTGGCCGCCACTTGATAGCCGTTGCCAAAGCGAATGTCCGTGAGCGCGACGTAGACGCGGGTGTGCTCCGGGTCAATCGCCACTTCATCGGGCAGCGGGGCGTGCTTTTGCAAGTAGCGAAGCACATACGTCACCGGCAGCTTCCAATCGCCAAGCGAAATCGTCGGCTCTGTGAGCTCGACATTCCCTCCTTTGACTACTTTTGGCACAAACGAGACGACGAGTTCGACCGGACGGCCTAAAATCGGGATTTCGCTTGAAACATAGACGCGGTCGGCAAGCCAAACATCGTACCGGAGCGGATGGTCTTTCGTTTTTTCCGCCAAATAGTCGTTAATGACGGCGTTCAAATGCTCTTTCTTCGAGTATACCGTAAACGAAGCCCCTTCCACGTTCGGGCGCGCCGGCCACTTCACCGGTGAAGCGGGCTCGAACAGCCAAGCGACAGCCCAAACAAGAACCACGGCGTTGACAGCCGCCAACATCCAAAACGCTCGTTTCCAATTCATTGCAGCAATCTCCCTATCCACCATTCTTTTCGTTCCTTTAACGCTTCATACACCCGTATGGCAATCTGTTCGTATCCTGCGGCATTCGGATGAAATTCATCGCGGTAGAGCAAATCATCGCGGTCAGCAAAAATGTCTTGGATATCGACAAAAATCGTTCGCTCATACTGTGAAAGCACCGCCGCGCTCGCTTGATTCCATTCGGCGATGACGTCATCGATTTCCGAAATGGTCGGCAATGTGCTGGAAAACGGATTGTATAGGCCCACAAGCACAATGACCACATCCGGATTGATCGTGCGCAACGAGATCAATAGATGGTCCAGTCGGTCGGCAAATATTTCCGTGGCTTGCTGAAACCGCTGGCGCGACAAGTCTAAAAAGTGCGAGCGGACGACGTTCATCACATCGTTGCCGCCAATCGTCAGCAAAATCAAATCCGCCCGTTTGAGCTCATCTTGGTGAGCGTTGATCACCGGCTCCAGCTCCGCGATGCGCCGACCGCGCTTTCCTAAATTCGTCACGGTGGCCGTCCGAACCCCATCTTCTGCCGAAAGGAGCGGGACAAGGCGGCCAATATAGCCTCCTTTCCCTTCGCCGTCCCCCACTCCTTCTGTCAACGAATCGCCTAAAGCGACCAAATGAATATCTTTCGGAAGCGGCTTTGCTTCCGTCTGCTTGACGGCGGCTTCATGCGGGCGCTCCGGCTTTCCGCCCGTCGAAAGCGACACGCATCCGGCGAGCAGCCAGCAGCACAACAACCATCCCCACCGTTTCATTGTTTGACACCTGCCTTTTGCCGCAACAGGGGAAAAACGAAAAGAAGGCAAAAAGGCGGTAGCCGTTTTTGCCTCATTGCGACGACTGCACGATTTTGATATGCTCTAAAATCGTTTCGTATGGCACATCTTGTACGCCGCTGTACGTCTGAACTACTTTTCCGTCTGGCCCGACCAAATAAAAACTGGTGCCATGCACGACTTGGTCGTCATTGGCCGGCTTTTGCACAATCGTTTTAAAGCTTTTTTGCGCCAACTCGCTGATCTCGGCCGGGCTGTATCCGGTAAGCAAATGCCAGTTTGATAGGTCATCTGTAAATTGTTTCGCATACGCTGCCAGTTTTTCCGGCGTGTCGACTTCCGGATCAACGCTGAAGGAGACAAACTCGACATCCAGTCCTTCTTTCTTTGCCATTTGCTTTAGTTTAGCCATATGGGCCGTCATCGGCGGACAAACGGTCTCGCAGTTTGTAAAAATAAAATCCGCAACCCACACTTTTCCTTTTAAGTCGCGAAGCCCAAACTGCTTGCCCGTCTGATCGACAAACGTAAAGTCCTCCACCGGCCAGTTTTTCGCATCCGGAATCGTTTTTCCGCATGCAGCGAGCAAACAAATGGCCGCGATCATCATCATTCGTTTCCACATCGATCGTTCGTTCCTTTCTGCCTGCACCGCTTTGTTTTACCCGACGTCATCTCGTTTCCATTATATAATGAAACCAACGAAAATCCCACAAAAAAAGTTGTTTTGCCGCCAAGGGCAAAACAACAACGGTCATGCATTATGCTTTAGCACCGTTTCTTTAAAGATCTGTTCATATACCGGCCATTTCAGCACTTTCTTCAAATGTTCGCGGAACGAGTAAACGGAACGGTTCGTTCTCGACCGATACACTTTTGCAATAAACGCCTCCAAGCGCAGTTGGATCATGAATCGGTATGTGTTCTCTTCCTCCAATACAGGAATTTCGATAATCTTGACCTTCTGTCCATATGCGTTTTTGAACTCGAGGCTTTTGAATAGCAAAATATCAATCCTCTTTTTCACCGATTTATTTTTATTATACACCAATCCGGTGAAAAAGTATGTCGGAATGCGGCGAATTTGTTCCGACTTTTTTCGTCAAATCAATAGATGGAACAAGTTCGGGTCTTTGTTGACCTCTTGGAACGGGAAGCCTTTTTTCTTCATCCGCTCGATGAGCGGTGCGTAGTCTTCGCGCCGTTTCAGCTCGATGCCGACGAGCGCCGGTCCGCTTTCTTTGTTGTTTTTCTTCGTGTATTCAAACCGGGTGATATCATCCGTCGGACCAAGCACTTCATCCAAAAACTCGCGCAGCGCCCCGGCCCGCTGCGGGAAGTTGACGATGAAATAGTGTTGCAGTCCTTCGTAAATCATCGAGCGCTCTTTGATTTCCTGCATCCGGTCAATGTCGTTGTTGCCACCGCTGACGACGCAGACGACCGTCTTGCCGCGGATTTGTTCCTTGTAAAAATCAAGCGCCGCGATCGGCAACGCCCCCGCTGGTTCGGCGACAATGGCGTTTTCGTTGTACAACTCCAAAATCGTCGTACACACTTTCCCTTCCGGAACAACGACGATGTCATCAAGCACCCCGCGGCATAAGGCGAACGTCTTTTCCCCGACCGTCTTGACGGCAGCCCCGTCCACAAACTTGTCGATTTCCGCAAGCGTTACGACATGTCCGCGCTCGAGCGCCGCTTTCATCGACGGGGCGCCGGCCGGCTCGACGCCGATGACTTTGGTGGACGGAGAAATGCTTTTCACATACGTTCCCAGCCCGGCCATCAATCCCCCGCCGCCAATGCTGGCGAACAAAAAGTCGATCGGTTCATCGCAGTCGTTGAGCACCTCGACGCCAATCGTCCCCTGTCCGGCGATGACGTATTCATCATCAAACGGGTGAATGAACGTCCGTCCTTCCGCTTCGGCGCATTTCACCGCTTCGTTGTATGAATCATCAAACGTGTCGCCGACAAGGACGATCTCGACCATGTCTTTGCCAAACAGCTGCACTTGCGACACTTTTTGCCGAGGCGTCGTCGCCGGCATATAAATTTTCCCATGCACGCCAAGCGCCCGGCATGAATAGGCCACCCCTTGGGCATGGTTGCCGGCGCTGGCGCATACAATTCCGTTGCGCCGCTCCTCATCGGTTAAATGCTTCATCCGGTTGTACGCCCCCCGCAGCTTAAACGAGCGCACGACTTGCAAATCCTCGCGCTTCAAATAAACGTTGCACCCGTAACGCTCGGATAACAGCGGGTTTTTTTGCAGCGGCGTATGGAAAACAACATCCTTCAGCGTATGATACGCGATCAAAATGTCCTCGACGTATACCGCCCCTTGCTTCCGTTTCAGCTGTTGTTCCATGCTCTCGTTCCCTTTCTTTTCTAAGTTGTCTTTGATTTGTAGATTATATCACAAATTCGCAAAAAGAAAAGGGAATTTTCGAAAAGTTTTATGAGGATGAGGGGAAGCGGACTCGTGAACATCGCGATGGCCCCGCTTTACCGGATACTGGACGCTTCCGCCGGCCAGATTCGCGCTTTTGGCCTGACGCCATCCGATGAACGCTGTCCTTCCTGCTCGACCCCTCACCCTAGCCGTCCTGTCAGACCGCAACGCGGCGAA